>JADMJS010000412.1:10000-24338 GCA_018780435.1 Myxococcales bacterium | reverse complement strand
TCGTCGTCTACAAGAAGAGCCAATTGAAGCTCTTCGAGGAAAAGGATCCGGGCGTACTCGAGCAGCTCGAACGCCGCGATCCCGCTTTCCATGCACGGTTCGTGCAGGCGCACGAGGAGAACGAAACCTCACTCTCCGATGTGCAGGCGGCCATCGACGAGCGCGGCATCTCCGCCGACATTCGCTACCGGGCGGAGCGTGAGTCGACACAGAACTTCGATCTCATCGTCTCCGTGGGCGGCGACGGCACCCTGCTCGACGTGAGCCACGCGGTCCTCGACCGGCCTCTCATGGGCGTGAACTCGTCGGTTCTCTCGGTCGGACACTTCTGCGCGACCGACGCCCGTGGGTTCGGGGCCGCGCTCGACCGTTGGCTACTCGGCAGCGCGTCCGAGACGCCGATGAATCGCCTCGAAGTGTGCGTCAACGGCGTTGCCCACCCGACTCCCGTTCTGAACGAAGTGCTCTTCGCTCACTCGTGCCCGGCCGCGACAAGCCGCTACACCATCACGGTCGGCGACGAAGCCGAAGACCACAAGTCCTCAGGCGTCTGGATTGCGACTGGGGCCGGCTCGACGGCCGCCATTCGCTCGGCGGGCGGCGCTCTCATGCACCCCGCCGATCCTCGTATTCAGTTCGTGGTTCGCGAACCGTATCGCTGGGGCGAGACCCCGCTGATGCTCGACCGCGGTATCAGTGAGTCACCCCTCTACCTCACCTGCAAGATGAGGGCGGCGGCGCTCTATCTCGACGGCCATCGCGAGCAGCTCGAGCTCACGCTCGGCGACCGCTTCTCCGTCGACCGACACGCGAGCCCCTTGCGCCTCGTCGGCTTCCGGCACCTGCGTACGCAGGCGCCGCGGACGGCGGGGGTCAGGGTGTGACGTGTGACCTCCGGGCCCCTCGGAGCCCGGAGGTGGACTCGACTCAGCGCGGTCCCATGACCTTGAGCAGCTCGACGTCGAACACGAGCATACCGGCTGGGGCCCCGGGTCTGCCCTTGTAGGCCAGCTCTTCGGGGATCCAGAGACGGCGCTTCTCACCTTCGACCATGAGCCCCACGCCTTCCGTCCAGCCGGGGATGACTCGGTTCAGCGGGAACATGGCCGGCTCGCCCCGGGCGACGCTGGAGTCGAACATCTTCCCGTCGGTCGTCCAGCCGGAGTAGTGGACCTGCACCATGTCGGTGGCCGCCGGGCGCTTCTGGCCAGTGCCCGCCTTGAGAACCTTCGATGCGAGCCCAGAGGACGTGCGTTCGGCGTCCGCCGGCGGCTGGGCGACGTCGGGTGGCGCCTTGGGCTTCTCGAGGATGTCGAGGAGCTCGACGTCGAAGACCAGCATTCCGGCAGGCGCGCCGGGGCGGCCCTGGTAGGCCAACCCCTCCGGGATCCAGAAGCGGCGCTTCTCGCCCACCTTCATGAGCTGCACGCCTTCGGTCCAGCCGGCGATGACGGCATTCAGCGGAAAGGTCGTGGGCTCGCCTCGGGGGATCGAGCTGTCGAACATCTTCCCGTCGGTCGTCCAGCCCGTGTAGTGCACGCGGACCGTGTCGTCGGCGGTCGGCATGCGCTCCGACTTGCCCTCTTTGATGACCTTGGACGCGAGCCCCGACGTGGTCTTGGTGGCCGACGCCGGAGGCGCCGCGACGCTCGGAGGTGCTGCGAGCGGATCCTTGTTCTCGGGCTCCTCCGCTTCCTCCGTAGGCGCTTCCTTCGCAGCGGCGGCCGGATCGGCCGGCTTCTCACCGCCTTCGGCCGGCTTCTCACCGCCTTCGGCCGGCTTCTCACCGCCTTCGGCCGGCTTCTCTCCACCTTCGGCCGGCTTCTCACCGCCTTCAGCGGGCTTTTCGGCCGCGGCCTTGTCACCGCCCTCGGCTTTCTTCTCGCCGCCCTCGGCGGGCTTGTCACCGCCCTCGGCCGGCTTCTCGCCCGCGGCCGCTGCCTTGTCGCCCGCCGCGGCTGCCTTGTCGCCCCCCTCCGGTGGCTTCGCTCCGCCTTCCGCCGCGGCGGTACCTTCGGCCGGCTTGTCGCCGCCTTCTTTAGCTGCACCCTCCGCCGGCTTGCCGCCTTCGGCCCCCGCGGGCTTGGCAGCGCCTTCGGCCGGCGGTGCGTCCTTCTTGCAGCTCGTGGTGCCCGTCGCGAGAGCAGCACCGAGCGCCGCCGAGATCAGGAACTTGCGATTCATGGCTCATGTCTCCGGCGCTCTTGCGCGGAATTCAGGTGGGAATGGGTCGGCAGGGAGAGTCGAGGCAGGCGCCGCGACGTCGGCTCTAGGCGCGGCGGTCCATGGGGACGTAATCGCGAATGGTCGAGCCGGTGTAGACTTGGCGCGGGCGACCGATGGCGTAGCCCTTGTCGAGGTTCTCCTTCCAGTGGGCGATCCAGCCCGGGAGGCGGCCGAGGGCGAACATGACGGTGAACATGTTCGTCGGGATGCCGAGTGCCCTGTAGATGATGCCGCTGTAGAAGTCGACGTTGGGGTAGAGCTTGCGATCGATAAAGTAGTTGTCCGACAGCGCCCGCTCTTCGAGCTTGCGGGCGATGTCGAGCAGCGGGTCGCGCTTGTTGAGCTTCGACAGCACCTTGTCGCAGGCCTCGCGGAGGATGCGCGACCGGGGGTCGAAGTTCTTGTAGACGCGGTGACCGAAGCCCATGAGGCGGAAGTTCGAGTTCTTGTCCTTGGCCATCTCGACGCACTTGTCGACGTCGCCGCCGTTGCGATCGATGACCTCAAGCATCTCGAGCACTTCCTGGTTCGCGCCGCCGTGGAGCGGGCCCCAGAGCGCCGAGATCCCGGCCGAGATCGACGCGTAGAGGTTGGCGCGTGCGCTGCCGACGATGCGAACCGTCGTGGTCGAGCAGTTCTGCTCGTGATCGGCGTGCAGAATGAGGAGCTGATCGAGGGCTCGCTCCACGTCGGAGTCGACCGTGTAGGCCTCGGTCGGGTAGCCGAACATCATCTTCAGAAAGCGGCTGCAATACGACATGCCGTTGTCGGGGTAGATGTAGGGCTGGCCACGCGTCTGCTTGTAGCTGTATGCGGCGATGGTCGGGAGCTTCGCGAGCAGTCGGTGCGTGTTGATACGCACCTGCTCTGGGTTGAGCGGGTCCATTTCGTCCTGGTAGAAGGACGAGAGCGCGGACACCACCGAGCTCAGGATGGCCATCGGGTGGGCCTTCGGCGGGAAGGCCTGGAACATGCGCTTCAGATCCTCATGGATGAGGCTGTGGCGCGTGAGGCTCTGCGAGAAGGCGTCGTATTGCTCGCGCGTCGGGAGCTCGCCTTCCGTGAGCAGGTAGGCGACCTCCACGAAGTTGGACTTCTGAGCGAGCTGCTCAATCGGATACCCGCGATAACGCAGGATGCCGAGGTCACCGTCGATGAAGGTGATGCTGCTCTCGCAAGAGCCTGTGTTCATGTAGCCGGGGTCGAGCGTGATGTAGCCGGTCTTCGCGCGAAGCGGCTTGATGTCGATCGCCCTCTCGCCCTCGCTGCCGACGGTCGTGTCGAGCTCGATCGAAGATCCGCCGAACGTAAGAAGCGCCTTCTCTGTCATGATGAGAACTCCAGGGGTCGCTGGGACCGACTCGCGTCTGCCACGGGACGTCGTCCCGCCTAAACGGGCGACGCTTTACCACCGGGCGAGCCGACTCGCAACGCTGGACCTGCCATTTCGCACATCTCGCGACGGACGAGGGCCGCCGATCGGGCGCCCAGTTGCTCCCCGCTTTGCCCGCGGCGCCGCGTGCGCTACACACAGGGCCATGGTCCCCACCACCGCCGCCCCCGAGTCCATCCCGAGCGCCCCGACGGAGCTCCTCCGATTCGTCCACGAACCCGTGATGGTGACTGAAGTGCTCGAAGCGCTGCTCCCTGAACGCGGTGGACCCTATTGGGACCTCACGCTGGGCGCTGGAGGCCACCTCGGCCGCTTCCTCGACGTGGCACCGCCCGGCACGCTCGCGATCGGCGTCGACGGCGACCCGGACGCTCTCATTCGCGCCGCCCACCACCTTCGCGTAGCCGGTCACGCCGTCACAGTTGACGGCCCAGTGCGCCTCGTTCACGACGACATCGGTGCGCTCGGCGCCTCGACGACCGTCGGCGCCCTCCTCGCTGCCGGACTCCGCCCGCGGGCCGTCCTCGGCGACTTTGGGCTCAGCTCTCCGCAAATCGAGGACGCGTCCCGCGGCTTCAGCTACCGCCACTCGGGACCGCTCGACATGCGAATGGATCCGAGCCGTGGCGAGCCTGCGAGCACCTTCCTCGAACACATCGGCCAGAAGGCGCTCGAACGCCTCATCGGCGAGCTCGGCGAGGAACGCTACGCGGGCCGTATCGCGCGTACCATCAAGGAATCACTGCCGATCCTCACGACCGACGCGCTCTGCGCCGTCGTGGAGAACGCCGTCGGCGGGCACCGAGACGGCAAGCACCACCCGGCGCGTCGCACCTTTCAGGCGCTCCGCATCGCCGTCAATGACGAGCTCGGCCGCATTGAACGGGCTCTCGCGTGGGCCATCGCGTCGGCCGCGCCCGGGGCACGCATCGCCACCATCACCTTCCACTCCGGCGAGGATCGGGTCGTCAAGGACGTCTTCCGCGACGCCGTGAGAGACGGGCGCGCCAGTCACGTCGTCCTCGCGAGCCGCCCCCAGAAGGCCGGCAAGCCCATCGACTGCTCGGACGACGAGGCGGAGCGGAACCCGCGTGCACGGTCGGCCAAACTCCGAGTCATCGAAGTCGCTGATCCCGACCTGACGCCATCCGATCCGAAAGGTTATCGCCGTGGGCCCCGCGCCTCACGTGCCTGATCCCGACGCCGGCTCGGGCGCCAAAGCGCCTCGAATCGCCTACGTGCTCACGGAGTTCCCGGCCCTCACCGAGACCTTCGTCACGACCGAGTGCACGCTCCTCGAACGCCGCGGCATCGACGTGCTGCCCTTTTCGTTGCGACGACCCGCACACGCCTCGGTCGGGGCGGAAGCCGACGGGTGGCGACGCCGGACCGGCTACGCCGGCCTTCAGAGCCCCTGGTCCTTCGGCGGGAGCGCCGTCCGCCGCGCCCTCGCCATCACGACGGACCACCTCCGACTCGCGCCCGTCGAAGGCGCCTTCGCCGCCCGCGTCTTGCCCGCCGCCGCCTGGATCGCCGAGCGGTCGCGCGACGTCCTTCACGTTCACACCCACTTCGAGCGTGGCGCCGCGATCCTCGCGTCCCTCGTCGCCGCGCTCCTCGATCGGCCCTGGTCCTTCACCGCCCACGCCTTTGGGGTCTACCTCAGCGCCCCGCGCGCCCTGGCCTACCGCTGCCGCCACGCCGCCTTCGTCCGCGTCTCGCATCAGTCGCTCGGCACGCGTCTCCGGGCGCTGGCGGGCGCGGGCACCCCGATTCGGACGGTTCTGGCCCGCACGCCGCTCCCGGCGCAGTTCCACGTCGCCGATGCCCCTTCGCCGCTCGACCCGACCGTCCCGCTCGTCGTCGTCGCGCGCGACGTCCCGAAGAAGGGTCTCCTTCTCCTGCCCGATATCGCCCGCGAGCTGCGCCTCCTCGGCCACACGCCACGCATCGACGTCATCGGCCCCGTCGACGTACGCGCACCGAGTTGGGCCACCGACACCATCGCCCGCCTGGGCCCCCTTCCCCACGACGCGATCCGGCGACGCCTCTCTCAAGCCACGCTGTCTCTGCTCCCTTGCCGCATCGCGCCGAACGGCGACCGCGACGGCATCCCGCTGAGCCTCCTCGAGTCTATGGCCGTAGGCACCCCCGCCGTCTCGACGCGCGTCGGCGGCATCCCCGAAGCCTATCCGGGCGAGCTGCAGGAGCTCCTCGCCGCGCCGGAGGACACCGTCGGCATCGCACGCATCGTGGCGCGTATCCTCGACTCCCCAGGTCGCCGACGGGACCTCGCCGCCCTCGGACTCGACCTCGTCGCCCGCGACTACGGCCCGTCCGCGCTCGACCCGCTGGTGACGGCCTTCATGGGTCGACCCGCTCCCGTGCCGTGACGCAATCGCCCAGCCCTGTGCCGCTCGCGCCACAGGCCTCCCCGGCCGTCTCGCGTTCTTGTCCCTTCGCCGCCGTCCGAGCGCCACGCCGCAACGTGTGGACACGCGTTTCGATCTCCCTCCAGGGCTCCTTATTGCCCGCCCTCCCGTATCTGAGGCGGGTGGCACGCCCCTTGCCAGGAGCGTCAACAGGCCTCGGCGGCCAACCCTCTCGAGCCATTGGAGACACGCGATGCACCACGACCACACTGGCCTCCCCTCTCGCAACGCCACCGTCGCCCACGCGTCCACCTCGGCCCGCGCCTCCCGCCGCGTCATCGCGTTCCTACTGCTCACCCTGTTGGTCTTCACGGGTTGCCTCGAAGGCGGCGCGGTCCGCACGGGTCGCCTGCTCCCGGCGAACCCACCCGGAACGCCGGTCGACGTCTATCTCGACGCCAACCCGGCCGTGCCCTGGGAAGAGATCGGCCGTGTCTATGGCGAAGGGACGCACTCGACCGCGAGCCTCCCTGCGGTGCTCCGCGTCCTCGAAGATCAGACCAACGAGCTCGGCGCCGACGCGGTCCTCGTGACCGACCACTGGATCGAAGAGGAGGTCTGGGTCGACGCCTACGGAATCTCGCACGTCGACAGGCGTGTCTTCGCCGAAGGTATCGCCATCGCCTACCTGCGTTGACACGCCACGCGGCGTTCTCGCGCCCCGTTCGACGACATTGTTAGCTCCGAAAGACCCGCGTATGCTCCCGCCCGCCGACTTCCCGTTTCCGGCTGGAGCCTTCGCATGCGCGCTACCTTCGCGATCCCCCTCTTCGTTCTCGCCCCCGCCGCCCTGACGCCGGCGTTCGCCGAAGTCCCCTCGGGCGAGACGAGCGGCAGCGGCCGCCCACCGGCTCTCGAGTTTACCCTCGGCGACGTGACGCTCCAGCTCTCCGGGCGCGCGCAAGTTCAAGCCGCGCTCTGGGTCGGTGATGACGCCCGTCTGTCGAACGGGCAAGCCGCTGAGGACATGGGCTTCCGCCTCCGGCGCGCTCGCTTCGGCGTCGGCATCGAATACAACGGGCTCGAGGTCGTCGCCGAGACCGACCTCCTCGAATCGGAAGGGACCGCACTCCACGAAGCCTTCGTGGGCTGGTCCGGCAAGTGGGGCAGTAACGGCTTCCACACCGCCGTGGGCCTCGTGAAGGCGCCGATGTCGCGCACGGCCGGGCTCAGCTCGGAGTCGGTGCAGCAGGCCGAGAAGTCGATCGTCACTCGCTCACTCGCGCCCGAACAACAGCTCGGCCTCACCGTGCAGGGCGACTTCTGGGACGAGCGAATCCGGCTCGAAGCCGGCGTCTTCAACGGCATGGAGCGCGGGGCGACCTTCGCGTCCGGCTGGGCGCGTATCGACCCGAAGGTCGGAAACCGCTTTGGCGGCTGGGCCGTGTCCGCGCGCCTCGACGTCGAGCCCCTCCCGAACGGCTCGCTCCTCGGCGACGGCGTCTCGGACCTCGGCAAACGGGAGAAGCCCGCCTTCGGCTTCGGCGGCGGCTTCCTCTACAACGACGGCGGGTCGATCACGTCGACGGCGTGGTCGGCTGACCTCGCCTTCAAGGGCTGGGGCGTCGGCTTTCTCGCCGAGTTCATCGAGCTGACCACGGCCCCACAAGATGTACCCACCGCGGGCGCGAGCCTCGACGCCCTCGAGATCACCTCCCGCGGCATGACCGGCCAGCTCGGCTACACCATCCTGAAGGACCACCTCGACGTCTCGGTCCGCGTCGATTGGTTCGACCGCGAGACACGTCTCGACAACGAAGGCGACTTCATCGGCGTCGGCGGCGCCATCTCGGGTTACCTCTTCGAAGGTCGCCTGAAGCTCCAACTCGACTACGAGCACCGTAACGAACAACACGGTCGCGTCCTCGACAACGACGTCTTCATGGCGCAGGCCGAGGGTCGCTTCTGATGCGCGCGGCCCCTTCGGTATCGAGGGAGCCCGGGCTCGGCTGGCGCACCCTCCTCGTCGCGACGACCGTGCTCGGGGCCATCGCGTGCCGCGACGAGGACGAGTCGGGCAAGCGCCTATCCGCACGCCCGGTGGCGTCGAACGCCGACCTCATCGGCGGCCCGCTCGCGCATGGGCAAGTCGGCGACTTCATCATCGAGAACGAGTCCGTCCGCTTCATCATCAGCGGCGCCCACCACTCCTGGGGGCCCGGCCTCTTCGGCGGTACGGTCGTCGACGCCGATCTCCAGCGCACCGATCCCGAGTTCTCGGGGCTCCGCGGCAACGATCACTTCGCCGAGCTCTTCCCGACCGTGAACTTGCTCGTCGGCAACCCGACCAACACCGAGGTCCGCGTCCTCTCGGACGGCTCCGACGGCAAAGCAGCCCAGGTCGTGGCCGAAGGCGGCGGCCTCTTCTACCTCGACGGACTCTCGTTGCTCGACCCCGAGCGCTCCGACTTTTCGTTCATCTTGAAGGGCCTCGACCTCAAGACGGCGCTTCGCTTCAAGACCATCTACACGCTGCGACCAGGCACTCGGGTGCTCGAGATCGAGACTGAGGTCGTCCGTCCCGAGAGCGCGATCGTCGCGGGCACCACCTGCGCAGAGAGCCTCGACGGCTGCGGGCTCACCTGTGACGCCTATCGTCGTGACCCGGCCACCGGCTGCTTCGTTTGCGAATGCGACGAAGGGACCGAGCTTGAGCTCCTCACCGAGTCGGTGCCGCTCCTCGCCCGCATTCTCGGCGACAACATGTCCTCCACCGGCGCGCCGAAGTCCCTCGAAGCCGGACTCATCGGCGGCGACTTCCTCTTCTTCGGCGGCTCTACCGATGTCTTCGCGCCCGGCTTCGGCTTCGACGTGAAGGGCCCGATCTTCGAGAACTTCTTCCGGGGCGTCGACACCATCACGAACCCACTGACCTTCGACTGGGTTGCCGCGCGCGGGAAGAATGTCTCCTACGCCATGTACACGAAACGCGACACCCGCCCGACCGAGTGCCTTCACCGCGTCGTGCTCACACGCCTCCTCGAGGGCGCCGACGAAGCGGCGCTCAACGCGACCCTCGCCGCGTCCGGCGTGTCCAGCTCCCGGCTCAAGATCGGGCTCGCCGGGCTCTCGCAGCAGAAGATCCCCTTCGCGGTCGAGTTCGCGGTGGCGCCGGCCGATCTCGACGCGCGGGTCGCGGCCGTGGAGACCCTGGTCGGTGAGAAGGTCCGGGTCGGCACGGAGTTCGACGGGGACTGCCGCCCCGAGAAGGTCCTCGTCCCGCTCTTCACGTCCTCGGCCACGATGCTCGCGGGCAGTGGCTCCTCGTGTCTACTCAGCGACGACGACGATGCGACCTGTGATAGCCGCGGCCGCTTCCACTTCAAACGCTACCTCGTCGTCGGCGACGGCGATGTGAGCAGCGTCACCGCTCCGATCTTCGAAGCCAAGGGGATCGCGACCGGCAAGGTCCGCGGTGTGGTGTTCGACACCACCCTGGGCCGTCAAGAGGCGAGCGCCGATGTCTACGTCCTCCGCGATCCCGACAGCTCCAAGACCTTCGAGACCTACGACGCGCTCACGCGAGCCAACCTCGATCAGTTCGGCTCCTTCGGCATCGAGAACCACGCCAAGGCTGACGTCGGCACGGACCCTCAAGAGTCTGGACGCTACACGGTCACGTTGCCGGTGGGCACTTGGTTCCTGGTCGCGCGCACGTCCCAAGGCGTCGTCTCGAAGCCCGAGCGTGTCGAGGTCACGGCCGGTGGCGAGCAGGTGCTCCACCTCCAAGTCGTCGCCCCCGGCTCCATCGACTATCGCGTCGTCGACGGGGCCGGAAACCTCGTCCCGTCCAAGCTCACCTTCCAGGCCCTCGACGAGAACGGACAGCCGCTCTACGCCGACGGCAAACGCCGCCCCGAGTTTGGTGACGGGCGCTTCGACGACGGTATCTTCACCATCATCTATAGCCCCTCGGGCAAGGGCACGCAGAAGCTCGAGCCCGGGGAGTACCGTGTGACCGCGAGCCGCGGGATCGAGTACGCCATCGCGCAGCAGCGCATCCGTATCGAGCCCGGGCAAGTGACGAGCTTCAACGCGTCGCTCCCACGCGAGGTCGACACGACCGGCTACATCAGCGGCGACTTCCACTTGCACGCCGAACCCAGCATGGACGCCGGGATGGATCTCGGTCTACGCGTCATCACCAACGTCGCCGAAGGCGTCGAGCTGCTCTCGAGCTCCGACCACGACGCCATCACCGACTACCGACCGAAGCTCCTCGAACACGGCCTCGACCGCTTCGCGACAACGCAGGTTGGCCTCGAGGTGTCGACCCTCGAGCTCGGCCACACGCTCGCGTTCCCGCTCGGCTTCGACTACACGAACCTGCCGGTGCACGGCGCCATCGACTGGGTCTGCCAGCAGTACGACCCGATCTTCCGCGCCGCCCGCGCGCTCGGCGAGTTCGGCCCTGAGAGCACGGTGCTCACTGTCGCTCACCCGCGCGACGGCTTCCTTGGCTACTTCGACCAGTTCCGGCTCGATCCGTGGACGCTCGAGCGGGGCCCGGGAGGCCTGGAGTCGAATAACCCGCTCTTCCGCACGCTCTCGTGCGACTTCGACTCCATCGAGATCTTCAATGGCAAGCGCTGGGAGCTCATTCACACGCCCACGCAGAGCGAGATCAACGACGTCAACCGATGCTGGGGCGAGATCAACGCCGCTTCGACGAACGACGCGATCATGGGCGTATGCACCTGGCTGCGTAAGCCGACGGTTTGCGCCGGTGGCGCCGAAGAACACCAAGGCAATCCGTGTTCGTGGTGGGACTCCTTTGAGGTGGACATCCAGGTCTGCAAGGACACCGACACGACGGGACAGTGCAAGGACAAGGTCCGTAACGCGCTCACCCGACTCACGATACGCCGCCTCCTCCGCCGTACCGAAGCCGAACAGCTCGCGTGGCGGGACGCCTCCCCGGAGGCCCGAGACGCCGACGAAGCCAAGTGTTCCCCGCCGTTCCTGAAGACGCTGACCGCGTGCCCCGGAAAGAAGAAGGCCGCCGACGAGAAGGGCGGCAAGCCGGTGCTCACGACGGCCGAGTACGAGGCCCTCTGCGCCGAGGAGAACGGCTGGCTCGCTTCCGAGAACCCCCTCGAGGACGCGTTCGACGCCCCGTGCGCTCAACACCAAGGCGTGGCGGAGGACTGGTTTCAGCTCTTGAACTTCGGCCTGAATGTCACGGCGATGGGCAACTCGGACTCCCATGGGACCACCCTCGAGCCCGGCCTCCCGCGCAACTACGTCGCGAGCAGCACAGACGACGCGTCGCAGATCGACAAGCAGGAGATCGCGAAGAACATCAAAGCGATGAACGTCGTCCCCACGACGGGCCCCTTCGTGACGGCGACCATCGCCGGCAAGACCTTCGGCCAGACCGCGACGTTGAGCGGCACGGTGACCGTGCACGTCAAAGTCCAGACCCCGAGCTGGTTCGGGACGAGCCGCATCGAGATCTACCGCAACGGCTATCTCGCCGCTTCGCGCGACTTCGACGTCCCGGCGTCGCAGATCGTCGACTTCGACGGCGACATCGACGTCGGTACGCCCAGCGAAGACTCCTGGTACGTGGTCGTAGCGATGGGACTCGACGACGAGGACTTCCTGGCGCCGGTCTACATGACCGTGGCGCTCGGCGATCTCGGCCTCGACAAGATCACCTCGCTCGCCTTCGGAAACCTCGGCGCCCTCGCGACTCTCCTCGACTCGGAGCTATCGCTTCCGGACTACTTCCCGTCCATCCCCTACGCGATGGCTAACCCGATCTTCGTCGACGTCGACGGCGGCGGTTACGCGGCGCCCGCCGGCCCGCCGCCCTTCTGCCCCGTCGCCTGCACCCCCGGCGAGAAGGGCGAGAACGGCCAGTACCCACAGGCGGACTGCCCCGACGGCGCCATCAAAGACGAGAAGCAGGTCTGTTATCCCAACGCGGTCGTCGGCCGTTCTGGCGACGGTGGCACCTGCGGACGCGACATCCCGGGCGAGTGTGGGCTCGCGTTCGTCCCGCCCGAAGCCGCGACCTCGGGCGCGCTCGTCACCGGCGCGCTCACGGTCGCGCCCGACGTCAGTGGGCCCCATGGCCAGGAGAGCCCTGTCCCGAGTCGTCCAAGCGTCCCGCGCGCGCCGCCTCAGAACGAGGCCTCTCAGAACCACCTGAAGCACTCGGTAGGCCGCTACATCTGGAACGCCTTCATCCACGGCTTCCACGTCCACGACCGGCACTGACACACGACGACCGAGCGAGGCCGAGCATGAAAGTGATCCTCACCTGCGCCCTCACGGGCGTGCTGACCGACCCCAAAGACCACCCGGTCCCGGTGACGCCCAGCGAGATGGCGGAGGAGGCACGGCGCGCTTACGACGCTGGCGCCGCCATGGTGCATGTTCACTTTCGCCGGCAGGAGCCCGGTATGGGGCGCCTCCCGAGCTGGGATCCCGAGGTCGCGGGCGCCATCACGGACGCCATCCGGGCCCGCTGCCCCGGCATCCTGATCAACATGTCGACCGGCGTCGTGGGGCCGGACCTGTCCGGCCCCCTCGCCTGCTTAGAGCGCGTTCGGCCGGAGATGGCCGCGCTCAACGCAGGCAGCCTCAACTACCTTCGAACGCGGTCCGGTGGGCCCGCCGTCGATGGCGCGAAGCCTCGCCCGGTGTGGGCGTGGCCACCGATGGTCTTCGACAACTCGGTCGAGAAGATCAAGACCTTCGCCAGCGCGATGGCGGCTCTCGGGGTCGTGCCCGAGTGCGAGTGTTTCGACACGGGGATCGTCCGTAGCGTGGGCATGTTCGAGGAGGTCGGTATCTTGCCACCACCCGTCCACATCTCGCTCGTGATGGGCGTCGCCAGCGGCATGCCGTGTAAGGCGGAGTGGCTCCCGCTCCTCACGGCCGAGCTGCCGAAGCGCGCGCACTTCCAGACCATCGCCATCGGCCGTGCCGAAGTCTGGCCCGTGCACCGACGGACCGCCGAGCTCGGCGGCCACCTTCGGACCGGCCTCGA
This sequence comes from Myxococcales bacterium, assembly GCA_018780435.1. Lineage (GTDB taxonomy): Bacteria > Myxococcota_A > UBA9042 > SXOO01. The sequence continues at coordinate 11,287 of JADMJS010000412.1, read as the reverse complement.
AGACACCTTCTATCTCCCGAATGGCGACAAGGCGACGAGCAACGGCCAGCTCGTCCAGGCGCTGGCTCAAGTGGCCCGCGAGTGCGGCCGCGAGCTCGCGACTCCTGACGAAGCCCGAGAGCTCATCCGGCACGCCTGACGCACTCGATGCCCTCGGCGAAAGCCCAACACCCCCGCGATGGCGCCCAGGTCCGGGAGCGTCGTCGGCCCTCCTCGACGTAGGTCAGGGCTACGCCTTCGTCGGCCCTCCTCGCTCCCGAACCTGGGCGCTGGCACGCGCGGGTGCAAGGACCTCCGTCGAGGGCATCTATTTCGTCGCAGCCGCTGCTCGGTCAACGTCCGCAGCGCAGCGCACGCCCACCACGGAGAAGCGGTTCCATCCCCGGTGGTGATTGCGGTAGGTGACGCGCATTCCGAGCGAACCCGTCGCCCAGCTCCCGCCCCGCATGGTGCGGTGGTTATAGCCCTTGCAGTTCAGCTCTCCGGGACACGGCCCCAGTGGATCCGTGGATGGCCCCTTCGAGTAGAGCTTCCCGTCGTACCAATCTTCCGTCCACTCCCAGACGTTGCCGGCCACGTCATAGAGGCCGTAGCCGTTCGGTGCGTAGTTGCCCACGGGCTTAGTCCCGTAGAACTGGTCGAAGAGCGCGCGCGAGCGGGTCGGCGAATCGTCGCCCCACGGGAAGCGGGCGCCCGCGATCCCGCCACGCGCGGCCCACTCCCACTCCGCCTCCGTCGGGAGGCGTCCCCCCCGCCAGACCTCGCAGTAGAGTTTGGACTCATCATAGTTGACGCACGTCAGCGGGTGCTCAGGCGGCCCAAAGGGCATCTCCTGATTGCAGTACTTGAGTCCCCAATTGTCCTTCTGGGTCGGGCCGAGCGGCACGATGGGCTTCGTCCGTTCGCGCCGAGGGTAGAAGCAGACGCCTGCCTTCACGCAGGCCGCGAAGTCGCCACGGGTGACCTCGTACTGGTCGAGGTAGAAGCCGCGCGTCAAGGTGACTTGGTGCGCCGGCCGCTCATCGTCCTCCGGGCCACGATTGTCGCCCATCTTGAACGTGCCCGGCGGGATGTAGACCATCCGCTTGCCCGTGGCGTCGATACGCACCGCCTTAGCGGGGGGCGCCTCCGGGCCTTTCGTGGCCTCTGGAACCACCGCCTGGGCGCCTCCGACGACCGCCACACACGAGAGCAGAAAAGCGAACGCCACCGCATGATTAGACCGCATCTGCGCAGCCTAACCGGACGCGGGCGACTCTCAAGAAAGTCGCTGTGTGGGAGGGCGTC
>JADMJS010000412.1:9487-9990 GCA_018780435.1 Myxococcales bacterium | reverse complement strand
GCGACGAGGCGGGATCAATTCTCGAGGAGACCGTCTTCGATGAACTTCGACATGATGGCCAGATCGTCTGGGGAGACGCTGCCACCGAGCGGCATGCTGCCGTCATCGATGCGGAGAACGGCGCACTCGGCGACCGTGAGGCCTTCGCACTTCGCGATGTTCGCAGGCTTGACCGCGTCGGCATACGACGACGCGAAGTTCGTGCCACCCGAGCCGCCACCCGAGTGGCAGCCGCCGCAGGACTTGAGATAAGCGGCCGACGCCTGGACGAAGGTCACGAGATCGGCGCCATCGGCACCCTCGACACCGTCCGTCGCATCGACCGCGTCCGTCGCATCGACCGCGTCCGTCGCATCGACCGCGTCCGCCGCATCAACTTCGTCGCTGCCATCGGCGGCGTCGGTCGCGTCCACCACATCCACTTCGTCTACGCCGTCCGAGCCATCGGCGACGTCGGTCGCATCCTCGGCGTCGGTCGCATCGGTGTCATCGGTCGCGTCCGC
>JADMJS010000412.1:0-9387 GCA_018780435.1 Myxococcales bacterium | reverse complement strand
ACCGTCGGTCGCGTCCGCACCGTCGGTCGCGTCCGCACCGTCGGTCGCGTCCGCACCGTCGGTCGCGTCCGCAGCATCCGCTCCGTCGGCCGCGTCGGTGGCGTCGGTGCCGGTGGTCGTCGAGCTCTTGCTGTCCGACTCACAGGCGGTGGCGAAGACAGTGAAGAGGGCCGCTCCGAAGAGCCAGGTACGAATACGCATGTGTCTCATTTCTCCCAAGGCCGCATCCCGCGGTGTGAAGCCGGGGACTCTACGGGACAATGTGACCGAAGTTCAACAAAGGCGCGCCACCAACGACCCTCGATCGACGTCAGGACGTCGTTCGGACCCTTGGGCGCGCTTGCCCCAATCGAACGTCGCGAGCCGCGCCGTGTTCGGCTGCAAGCGAGCGGCGAGGACGTCGCGCCCGAGGCGTTTCGGGGCTCACGTGCGGGCGATGGCAGAGCCGTCTGGGTTCGGAACCAGCAGCCCCGCCGTGTTGGGCGCGCAGGGCCTTTGCCGGCACGGGTCGCTTCTCGAAAAGGGTCAGGCGGGCTACTCTCGGAGCCATGTCCGAACCGTCCACCGCACCTTCTCCCCAGCCGAGCGCTCCACTGGCGCCCCCCCCGCTCGTGCCGTCGGCCATCGGGCTCTCCGAGTTTCAAGCCCTGATCGAGCGTCTCTACTTCGAGAAGGATCACGCGCGCGGGATCCCCGGCACGTACATGTGGTTTCAGGAGGAGGTCGGGGAGCTCACGCGGGCGATCCGTCGCAACCACGATCGGAAGAACCTCGAAGAAGAGTTCGCCGACGTGCTGGCCTGGCTGGTCTCGCTCGCATCGCTCCACGGGGTCGACATCGAGAAGGTTGCGCTCGAAAAGTACGCGCGTCCGAGCCCGCCTTGAACCGCGCCGAGCCGGCCACGGTCTCGCTGCCGAAGGGCGCCGACACCTACGTCGTCAGCGATCTGCACCTCTCGGAGGGTATTCAGCCCGACTCGCTGCGGGCATCGCGCCTCGAAGCCTTCTTCTACGACGAGGAGTTTCGGAACTTCTGCGCGTCCATCGTCGAACGAGCCAAGGGGCGTGGCCGCACCGCCCTGCTCGTCTTGAATGGCGACATCTTCGACTTCCTCTCCGTCCTGAAGACCCCGGAACAAGGGCTACACGGCCCGCTCACACGAACGGAGCGGGAGTTCGGGCTCGGCTACACCGAAGCCGACTCGATCTGGAAGATGGGGCTCATCGCGAAGGGCCACCCGCTCTTCTTCGAGGGGCTCGCGATGCTCCTCGCGGCGGGTCACCACCTCGCTTTCATTCGCGGAAACCACGACCTCGAGCTCTTCTGGCCGGGAGTCCACGCGTGCATCCGGGAACACCTGTCCGCGGCCATGGGGCGCATCGACCACGTCGAACACCTGAGCCGCGTCCGCTCCGCGGTGAGCTTCCACGACTGGTTCATCTACGAAGAGGGTCGCTACTGGATCGAACATGGCAATCAATATGAGCGCTCGAACGCGGTCCAGTATGGGCTGAACCCCATTCAGCCGCCCGAGTACCACCGCCACGGGGCGATTCAGCTCGACTATCCGATCGGTTCGATCTTCGTGCGCTACGTCTATAACAAGCTCCGGCTCATCGACCCGTACACCACGAACTTCGTGACGCTCGATCAGTACCTGTCCATCACGTACCACCACAACTTCGTGGACCTCATCCGCTCGGCCACCCTGCACTTCCCGCTCTTTACACGCGCCATCAGCGAGGCGCGCGTCTTCGAGCAGCAGGGCATGGCCCCGGTTCAGAGCTACCACGAGGAGCGCATGAAGGCCCTCGTCGAGGCGAGCCCGCTCGGTGATAAGCTCTACGAGATCCAGAAGCTGCAGAGCCGTGCTGTCGGCGTGACCAAGTACAACCTGCTGCAAGAGCTGCTTCGCCCCGTCGGGCGTGGCGTCCTGTCCTTCACCGCGGTGACCCTTCTCTCACTGGTTACGTGGTTTTACCTGTTTAGCTGGATACAGAACTCGGAGTGGCTCGCGAGAGGGCTACTCGGTAAAGCGTCGCTACTCGCCGTGCTCGCCGTCACGACGGTCGTGGGCCTCTTCCTCGGCTTCAGCTACGTCAACCGTGCTCTCCACCGCTCCGCCGAGGCGCCGGAGCCCCACGAACGCGAGATCGCGGAGACCATCGCGGGCATCGCCGACGTGCCTTTTGTGTCGATGGGCCACACCCACGCTGCCGACATCCGTCACTTCGAGAGGCGCCGAGGCGCCTTCGTCAATTCGGGCACCTGGATCCCCTTCCCTGGCCCCTGGGACAGCCTGCGCCCGCGAGGACGGCAGTTCACGTTCGTCGCCATCGAAGATCAGGAGATCGCCCTCCGGCGGTGGAATGACGAACGCGGTGTGGCTGAGCCCGCGATTCTCCTCGAGGACTACGTCCCGAGCCGCTTCGAGCGCCTGCTCACCGACGACAAGAGTCCAGACTGATTCAGGGCATAGAACGCCGCTCGACGGTCACCGTAGCAGGGTGACGATGTCTTCGAGCGAGCGCGTCGGCGTATAGCCGAGCTCCCGCCGGATGCGGGCGTCGTCGACCATGCACGAGAACTTCAAGTGGTCGAGCTGGTCCGGGGGGAACGACCAGAGCCCGCTGCGCCACATGCGCTTCACGAGTGGTTCCAAGACCACGTGCGGCACCGCCACGGTGCGTTTGCCGAAGAGCGCGAGCAGGGTCCTGAGCGGCACCGCCGGCGGGCCGGCGACATTGAAGACGCCCTTCGCGCCCGGCGTCAACGTGAGGCGCAGGGCCTGTACGACGTCGTCCTCGTGGATGACCTGCACCAGTGGATCGAAGCCCATGAGGATCGGGACCTTCGGGAGGCGCAGGTAGTTCGACGGGGCGTTCTGGACCGAGCCGACGAGGTGCACGGGCCGCAGGATCACGGTCTCGACCTCGGGGTGTTGCCAAAAGAAGCTCGAGCACAACATGTCGAGCTCGACGAGGTCCCGGCCGAGGCTTGAGCGCGCGCCTTCGAGGAGCGGCGCGTCCTCGGCGAGATAACGCATCGTGTCGGGGCTCGCGCCGTAGAGGTTGGCCGTGCTGAGCACGATGAGCTTGTGGACGCCGTGTCGTTCGCAGAGTTCGAGGATGTGGCGTGTTCCGACCAGGTTGAACCGATGCGCCGCCGCCCCCATCTCCCGGGGGTTGTGCATCACGTTCAGGTGGATGACCGTCTCGATGGGTGTCGTTCGAAACACGTCCTCGGCGCGGCGCGAGCGGATGTCGGCGCGGTGCAGCACGACGTCGCGTGGCGCCTCCGGGAAGGGGCGCCGGTCGATCCCGACGACCGGGTGGGTTCGATGCAGGTGGCGCGTGAGGAGCCGCCCGAAGCGGCCCGAGATCCCCGTGATGAGGACGGTCCCCGGGGTACGGCCGCGTGGGGTCATATGAAGACCCCCTTCCGCAGCGCGAGCCCCTCGTCGACCAGCGCCCCAATCGCGTGTTTAACCTGCCGGACCAGGCGCCCGATGCGGCCGTCTTCGTCGTCCGCGTCGCCGACGAGGTGCATCGGCTCGCCGAAGAGGATGTGGTAGTGCACCGGCATCGGGAGCAGGCCGAGCGGGCCCACGAAGGGGGTGAAGGGCGTGACGGGGAACGCGGGCGCCCCGACGAGGCGCGCAGCGGCCTTCCAGTCAAAGAGGTTGATGGCTTGCTCTTCCGCCCCCACGACGGCGACCGGGACGATCGGCGTCTGCGTCTCGAGCGCGAGCCGCATGAAGCCGTAGCCGAAGGGCTGGAGCTGATAGCGCTTGTCCCACGTCTTGGAGATACCCGCCGACCCTTCCGGGAACGCGAGGATGCACTCTTCGTCCTCGAGTAGGGCCCGACAGTTCTCGGGCGTGCCGAGGACTTGGCCACACCGCGCCATGAAGGTCGAGACCACCGGCAGGGTCGGTACCCACCGCTCGACCATCGCCCTGATCATCCGTGGCGGCTCGAGGTCGAGCAGGAGCGACGCGCCGAGCATGGCGCCGTCGACCGGCAACTGCCCGGAGTGATTGGCGATGAGTAGCGTCCGGCCCACGGTGGGGACGCGCTCGATGTGGTGGACGGTGACCCGGAAGTAGTGCCGATAGAAGACGGCGACGATCGGCAGGATCTTCTTTACATAGTCGGGTGAGTAACCAAAGGGATCGAAACCATACGCGTTGAGGTTGGCCTTCGAGACGCGGTCGATCCGTGCCGCGATCGCCGGGTCACGCGCCGTCTCGAGGATTCGTTCGATGAGGCCGGGGTTCATCGCCGCCCCCGCTCCACCGGGAGCCTCGCGGACACGCGATCACCCATGGCGCGCGATGACGGGCCCTTCGAGGTAACGCAGGTGCTCGACGAAGCCGAGCTGTTCGTAGATGCGCCGTGCCCCGACGTTCTCGCGGGTGACGTTGAGGGCCACGGTGGACACGTGCGTGAAGAGGTCCTCGAGCAGACGCGTGGTGCACATGCGGCTGTAGCCTCGCCCTCGGTGTTCGGGGTGCGTGACGACGTTGCCGATGGCGGCGATGTCGTCCTCGACGCTCACGACGTGGATACCGGCGACGCTGATGAGGTGCCCGGCGGCGCGATAGCCGTAATAAAAGCCCGACTCGAGCTGGTAGGGCTCGAAGAAATTGTCGGGATAGAATCGGTAGAGCGCCACGAGGTCAGCGGTGTCGCCATGGCCGACTCGCACCACGGACGCCGGGTCGGGGACGAGCGCCCCGCCCTCACTTGGGCTCGGACGCCAGGGGATGAAGCCGTCCCGATGGAGCGCCATTCGGATCATGGGCCGGAGGGCGTCGACCTGGAAGTTCGCCTGGAAGGCGGCGAGGTGTGACGACGGCAAGTGCACGTAGAGGCGTGTCGGTAGGATCGCCTTCAGCGCGGGCGAGCCGAGGAGCGCGTCGACGTCGTCCGGATCGCCGAGCGTGAGCACGGTCGGGGTGCGGAGTCCGGTGTAGAAGAGCGCGACTCCCGAGAGCCCACCGGACTCGTCGCGGGTCGCGAACCACCGGCAAAACGGCGCGTATTGGGGCGCTAGATCCCCGAGGGGGTAGGCCGCGAGCACCGGGTCACGACGGAGGAACGCTCGAAGCTCGGAATCGGGCGTAATCTCAAATACTTCCCGCACGGATACCTCCTGGGCGGGCGCCTATTAGCACCGAGTCCCATCGCCGTAAAGTCAGAACGAGCTTGGAAGTCCAAATCTCTGCGTAGTCCCCCTGACGGACGCACCGGCCGACGTCACGACCAGTCGAGCACCACCTTGCCCGACTTGCCACTGTGCATGATCTCGAAACCGGTCGCGAACTCGGAGACCGGCATCTGGTGGGTGAGGACCGGGCGCAGGTCGAGCCCACTCTTCAGCATCGCCACCATCTTGTACCAGGTCTCGTACATCTCTCGCCCGTAGATGCCCTTGAGCACGAGCCCCTTGAAGATGACGTCGTTCCAGTCGATGGCGGTGTCCGACGGCGGGATTCCGAGCAACGCGACGTGGCCGCCGTGGTTCATCGCTTTGATGAGCTGCCGGAACGCCTGGGGATTCCCGGACATCTCCAGCCCGACGTCGAAGCCTTCGGTCATGCCCAGCTCGGTCATGACGGCCTCCATCGTCCGCTCGCGGGGATCGAAGGCGATGGTCGCCCCCATCTCGCGGGCGAGCCCGAGCCGATACGGGTTCACGTCGGTGATGACGACGTGGCGGGCGCCGACGAAGCGCGCGATCCCGACGGCCATGATCCCGATGGGCCCTGCCCCGGTGATGAGGACGTCCTCGCCGACCATGTCGAAGGACAGCGCCGTGTGGGTCGCGTTGCCAAAGGGGTCGAGGAACGCGGCGATCTCGTCCGGGACGGAGTCGGGGAGCTTGAAGGCGTTGCCGGCGGGGATCGCGAGGAACTCCGCGAAACAGCCGGGCCGGTTGACCCCGACGCCGATCGTATTGCGGCAGAGGTGACGCTTGCCGGCACGGCAGTTGCGGCAATGCCCGCACGTGAGGTGGCCCTCCCCCGAGACTCGGTCGCCTATGGCCAGCCCCGTGACCGCGCTCCCGAGCGCCGCGACCTCGCCAACGAACTCGTGGCCGACGACCATCGGCACCGGGATGGTCTTCTGAGCCCAGGCGTCCCAGGCATAGATGTGGATGTCAGTGCCGCAGATGGCGGTCTTCTTGATTCGGATGAGGACGTCGTTCGGCCCAATCTCCGGGACGGGGACGTCTTCCATCCAGATACCGAACTCGGCTTTGGCTTTGACGAGTGCTCTCACGAGGGGCTCCCTGAGGTGGACGTTGGGCTCATGGGGATGACACCGAGCGCACGTCCGGCGACGCCGAAGGCAAGGATGGCCGCATCGATCTGCGCGTCGGTATGGGCAGCGGACATCTGCGTGCGGATCCGGGCCTTTCCGCGGGGAACGACCGGAAAACTGAACCCGATCACGTAGATGCCAAGCTCGAGTAGGCGTTCGGCGAGCCCCTGCGCGAGCCGGGCGTCCCCGAGCATGACGGGGATGATGGGGTGCTGACCAGGCAGGAGATCGAAGCCGAGGGCCGTGAGCCCCGCTCGGAAACGCGTGGCGTTGCGGCGAAGCTGCGTCCGGAGGACGGCCCCGAGAGTCGATGTAGCCGGGTCCAGGAGCTCGAAGGTCTTGAGCGCGGCGATCACGATCGGGGGCGAGAGCGTGTTCGAGAAGAGATAGGGGCGAGAGCGCTGGCGTAGCCACGCGATGGCCTCCCGGCTGCCCGACGTATAGCCGCCGGACGCGCCGCCGAGGGCTTTTCCGAGGGTGCCGGTGTAGAGGTCGATGCGGCCGAGGACCCCAGCGTGCTCCGCTGAGCCGCGGCCGTTCTCCCCGACGAACCCGACGGCGTGGGAGTCGTCGACCATGACCAGCGCGCCGTATTGATCGGCGAGGTCACAGACGCTCCGGAGATCGGCGATGGACCCGTCCATCGAGAAGACCCCGTCAGTGGCGATGAGGACCGTGCGGGGGTTGCCTTCGCGTGCGAGGCGTAGTTGCCGCTCAAGATCACCCATGTCGCCGTTCTCATAGCGAAAGCGGCGCGCTTTGCAGAGGCGGATCCCGTCGATGATCGACGCGTGGTTGAGCGAGTCGGTGACGATGGCGTCGTCCTCGCCGAGCAGGGTCTCGAAGAGGCCGCCGTTGGCGTCGAAGCACGACGAATAGAGGATGGTGTCCTCCGTCCCAAGGAACGCGCTGATCCGGGCTTCGAGCTCTCGGTGGATTGTCTGGGTGCCGCAGATGAAGCGCACCGACGCCATGCCGAAGCCGTGCTCGTCAAGGCCGACCCGGGCTGCTTCTACGATGGCGGGGTGGTTGGCGAGCCCAAGGTAGTTGTTGGCGCAGAGGTTGAGCACCTCACGGCCATCTTCGAGCCGAATCACGGCGTCCTGAGGCGAGGCGATGGGGCGCTCGCGCTTCATGAGCCCGTCGGCGTCGAGGCTCGCGAGGTCGTTCTGGAGTCGAGTTCGGAAAGCCGTTCTGGTGTCTGAGGTCACGGGTGCACTCACCGGATTCTCTCTTCTGCGAAGCTTGCCACCGCAGCGATTCACGCGGCGGCCCACTGAACTCCCCTCGGCGGGGTGCAGCCCGCATCAAAACACGAAGAGGCTCCCGAGGGCACGGAAGATCCCGACGCGGCCGGAATAGATCCCCGCGGCCGGGCCGAAGCGCGCGAACGACCGCGCGATCCGTCGATAGGCATATTCCTCGCACGCCGCGCGCTGCTCGGCCGTGAGAGTGGCGTGCGTCGCTGCGGCCGACGCCCGAATCGCCATGACCGTGGCCTTCTCCGCCAACACAGCCGCGTCGAAGGCGCCTTGGCCCGCGTCGAGGGTCTTCTCCTCACGGCGGTTCGCTTCGTCGATGAGCGGCTTCACGATCCGGTCGAAGGCGTCACCGAGCTTGTCACCGTGGTCGCGGCACGCGGGCGTGGCGGCGGTCACCGACACGGGCTCGGGGCGAGGCGCCTTCACGCTCTCTTTGGGCGGCGGTTCCGGCGCCTCCGGTGGCTGGGTGGGGCCCTCTTGTGCCAACGCTGTCGCGCTGGCGCCGACGACGGCAATAAGAACCAACAGCTCGAGACGTAAATTGGACTTCATTCTCTGAACGTTCATCGGGTTCATGCGCTCGCACGTTCTCGAGCAGGCGACGCGAGCTTGCCCACTCGCCTGTAGATCGTGGCCCTGGAGATGCCGAGCGCCTTCGCGGCGTCGACCAAGCTCCCCTCGCACAGCTCGACAGCCCGCTCGATCGCCAGCTCTTCGAGGGCTTCCATCGTGGGGATCTTCTCGCGCGCATCGACCACGTCGTCGAATGCGTCCGACAGCGACCGGGCTTGCCTCACGATCGCCGCTCTCTCCGCTTGGGTGGGGCCTTCGGGTCGCAGCATGTGCGGCAGGTCCCGCAGCCGCAGCTTCGGACCGCCCGCGACGACGACCGCGTGCGCGACGATGTTCTGGAGCTCTCGGACGTTGCCGGGATAGTCATATTCGATGAGTGCCTGGAGGGCCTCGACGTCGAATCCGTCGAGCTGCTTCTTCTCCTCGCGGGCGAGCTTTTGGAGGAAATGCGTCGCGAGTACCGTGATGTCACCCCGGCGGTCTCGCAGAGGCGGGACCGTGATGGGAAACACCGCCAGACGATAGAAGAGATCCTCTCGGAAACGCCCCGCCTTCACCTCGGCGCGAAGGTCGCGATTGGTCGCACAGACAAAACGCACGTCGAGCTCGACGAGCTCGTTTCCGCCGAGCCGTTCGATCGACCGCTCCTGCAACGCCCGCAGCAGCTTGGTCTGAAGCAGCATCGGCATCTCCCCGATCTCGTCGAGGAAGAGGGTCCCATGGTGAGCGAGCTCGAACTTGCCGCGTTTACGCGCCGTCGCGCCCGTGAAGGCGCCTTTTTCGTAGCCGAAGAGCTCGGATTCGAGAAGGGTCTCCGGAATGCCCGCGCAGTTGACTGGGACGAAGGGGCCTTGGGCGCGCGAGCCGCTGTAGTGCAGCGCACGCGCGATGAGCTCTTTGCCCGTGCCGGATTCGCCTTGAACGAGCACGGTGACGCGGCTGTCGACCGCGTGGCGCATGAGCTCGAAGACCGGCTTCATCTGTTCGGACTGGCTGACGATCTGGTCGAAGTTGTACTTCGTCTTGAGCTCGTTCGAGAGCTCGCGGAGACGGCTCTGAAGCTCCATCTGGTTGAAGGCGTTCTTGGTGGCGACAAAGACGCGCTCGAGGAAGGCGTCGGTCTTCGCCAGGAAGTCGAAGGCGCCCAGACGAATGGCCTCGATGGCAACGTCGATGGTGCCGTGCGCGGTGATGATGATGACCGGGATGAGGTCGTTCAGCTT
>JADMJS010000538.1 GCA_018780435.1 Myxococcales bacterium | reverse complement strand
CGAGGTCGAGCGGCGCGTCGGTCTGCATCATGTCGCCGGCCGTGAAGAGCTTCTGGGAGCTCATGACGCGGACCCCTTGCCCGACCTCGAGGCCGATGGGGTTGGCGCTCCCTTGCTGAGACTCCGTCGCGGCGCGGATCTGCTGGTAGTAGAGGTCTTGGAACTCGCCTCGCGAGCGCTTGAAGCCCCACGTATTCACGTTCGCGAGGTTGTTCGCGATGATGTCGATCTGCGTCTGCTGGGCGTTCATGCCCGTCGCCGCGGTGCTAAGTGCGCGTACCATGAAGGATCTCCTCCTACGACCGGAGCCGACGGCCCGAGGCCTCGTCCATGTCGCGGTAGACTTTGATGGCCTGTTGGAGCGCGTCGAAGTGGCGGTGGACCGTCACCAGCTCCGTCATGATGGAGACCGGGTTCACGTTCGACTCTTCGATGGTGCCCTGTCGCACGGCGACGTTGGGATCGGGCTGGGGCGTCAGGCCGTCGTCGAGCCGAAGCAGCCCCTGTCCGTCCTTCGTCAGTGTCCCCGGAGCCGCGTTGACGAGCATCAGCTTCCCGATGGGCTTGTCGTCCTGGATGAGCTGGCCCGTCTCGGAGACCGTGACCGGCCCGGACTCGGCTGAGATGCCGATCTGGACCGGCTGGCCGCCCTCGCCGAGGAGCGCGTGGCCGTGGACATTGCGGAGCGTGCCGTCGGTGTCGGGGGTGAACGTGCCGACGCGCGTCAGGCGCTGGCCCTGAGGTGCATCGACGACGAAGTAGCCGTCACCCGCGATGCCGAGGTCGAAGGGGTTGTCGGTGACCTCGAGGGGCCCTGGCGTCGTATCGATGGTGGTCTTGGGGACGGAGACGAAGCGAGTTCCGCGCTGGTTGGCGTCGAGCGCCTCCGAGAAGGTGGCCCTGTCGGCTTTGAATCCGACGGTGTTGGCGTGGGCGAGGTTGTTCGAGAGCACGTCGAGCCGATGGAGCTGGGCGACGCTACCGGACACGGTTCTGTAGATGAGGTTGCCCACCCGGTCTCCTGCCGCCTTAGAGGTGCCTGACGGGCAGGCGGCAGAAGCGGCCACAGCAAGCCCGGTGCCAGAGGCGACCAGGCAGCGGGCATGAGGCCAAGTCATTGAAAACGAAAGAGCTTTGGTGGGAGGCCGCGCATCGGCTCGCAGTGAGCGTCAGCCGGCTGACAGGGAGTCGTCAGTGGGGTGGCGGGGAGACTCCGCTTTCGCTGACGATTTCGCTGCAAGACGGGCCGCGATGGAATAGAACCCCGGCATGAAGCGCGTCTTCCTCCTCCCACTCGTCTTCTCCGCCGCGACGGCGGTCTCCTGTAAACCCGAGTCGGCGACGCTCAGCCCGTCAGCGCCCCCGAACGCGACGGCCCCGAATGCGGCCGCCCCGAATGCGGCGGGGGCATCGGCGCCCACCGCGGCGGCGCCTGCCGCAGCGGCGTCCGCTCCTGCGCCATCGATGGCCGCGCCGCCGGTACACGGCGGCGATCCGCACGCGGGCCTAGGGGCGATGGACCTCGGCGCCGCGACCGCACCCGACATCTCCGGCGTCGTGAAGCAGGTCATCCCCGCGGGTCGCTACACGTACCTCGAGCTCGACCGTGGCCCAGAGGGTGTGCAGTGGGCCGCCGTGCTCGCCGTCGATGTCGCGGTCGGTGCCACGGTGACCGTCGTAAAGCCCTTCGAGAAGAAGGACTTCGCTTCTCCGTCACTCAAGCGGCGCTTCGACTCCATCTGGTTTGGCACTCTCGGCCAGACCGGCGGTGAGGTCCCCGCCGCGCCGAGCGCGCCCGCGGCCGCCGTCGTCCCGCCGCCGCCCGGCGGCCTCGCCATCACCGCGATTCGTAAAGACCGCGAGGCGCTCTCGGGCAAGTCCGTCACCTTCTCGGGCCGAGTCACCAAGTTCAACGAGGCCATCCTCGGCCGGAACTGGCTGCACGTGGTCGACGGCTCCGCGCCCGACGGCACCGACGACATCGCGGTCACGACGTCGGGTACCGCCGCGGTCGGCGCGATGGTGACCGTCACGGGCAACGTGGCCGTCAATCAGGACTTCGGGTCTGGCTACACCTACGATCTGCTCGTTCAAGACGCCGTCATCACGCCGATGCCGTGATCCGTCATTCCTGGCGGAGCGCCTCGACCGGGTCGAGCTTGGCCGCTCGCCTCGCCGGGCCGACACCGAAGACGAGGCCGACGGTGACGGAGACACCGAGCGCGAGGGCGACGGCGTAGGTCGGGACGATGGTCTCCCAGCCGCCGACCCGTGCGATGGCGACGGCGCCGCCGTAGCCCAGTGCGAGGCCGAGGAGGCCGCCCGCGAGCGCGACCAGCACCGACTCGACGAGGAACTGCAGCAGGATGTCGGAGCGCCTCGCGCCCACGGCCATGCGCACCCCGATCTCCCGCGTTCGCTCGCGCACGGAGACCAACATGATGTTCATGATCCCGATGCCGCCGACCAGGAGCGAAACCATCGCGACGGCGCCGAGGAGCGCCGTGAAAGTGCCGGTGATAGCGCCGAGCGTCTCCAGGATCTCGGCTTGCGAGCGGAGCTGGAAGTCGTCGGCTTCGTCGCCGTGGAGGTCGTGACGAAGGCGCAAGATCTCGCGCATGCCGGCCTGAACGGAGGCCATGTCACGTTCGTCGGCCACTTGGAGGCTGATGTTCGACAGGAAGTCCTGCCCGAAGAGGATGCCCTGGTGTACGGAGATCGGCACGAGGACGAGGTCGTCCGGTGAGGAGAAGCCCGAGTCGCCCTTGGCGGCGATGACGCCTTGGACCCGAAAGGCGATCCCCTTGATCTGAATGCGTTGGCCGAGCGCCGATTCGGTTGGAAAGAGCTGGCTTGCGATGTTGGCGCCGATGATGACGACGCGCTGGCGCTCGCGGAGGTCGCTCGCCGTGAATGGGAGCCCTTCGCCGATGCTCAGGGCCCTGACCGCGAGGTATTCGGGCGTGATCCCGCTGACCTGCGCGGTCAGGTTCTTCTCCCGGTAGCGGATCTGAGCGCTGCCGCCGATCTCCCCCGCCACGGCCGAGACGCCGGGGAGTGTAGACAGGGCGGTCACGTCGCCGAGCTTCAGCGTCTGCACGCTGCCGATTCGAGCGCCACCCGGGCCTTGGGCCGATTCGGGGCGCACCGTGATGAGGTTGGCGCCCATGCTGCGAATACGGCCTTCGACCTGCGAGCGCGCGCCTTCCCCGACCGCGAGCACCGAGACCACAGCGGCGACGCCGATGATCATGCCGAGGCCGGTGAGCGCCGTGCGCATTCCGTTCGAGACGAGCGAGCGCCACGCGGTCTTGACGGTGTCGAAGACGATCACGGCGGGCTCTCCATCACGGCGCGTCCGACTCGAAAAGTGTCACGAAGCGGTCGACGACGCTCCCGGAGGGGCCGTCGGCGATGATGCGCCCATCGCGCATGATGATGGCGCGATCGAGCTGCCGTGCGATCCCGAGATCGTGGGTGACCATCACGAGGGTCGTGCCGTCCGCGTTCAGCTTTCGAAGCAACATCAGCACGTCTTTGCCGGTCCGAGAGTCGAGGGCGCCGGTGGGCTCGTCGCAAAGAAGCATCGATGGGCTGCCGACCAAGGCGCGCGCGATCGCGACGCGCTGCTTCTGTCCGCCGGAGAGCTCGGTCGGCCGGTGATGGGAGCGGTCCGCGAGCCCAACGCGGCCAAGCGCCTCTCGGGCGCGCTCTCGCGTCTTCTTTCCGCCGCCGTAGAGCAGGGGCAGCTCGACGTTCTCGAGCGCCGAGAGTCTTGGCAGTAGATTGAAGGCCTGGAAGACGAAGCCGATGTGGCGGTTTCGGAGCGCCGCGAGGTCGTCGTCGTCGAGGTCCATCACGTCGTCGCCGTCGAGGCGGTAGACACCTCCGGTGGGCCGATCGAGGCAGCCGAGGATGTTGAGCAGCGAGGACTTGCCGCAGCCGGAAGGCCCGATGATGGCGACGGCTTCGCCGCGTTGCACGGTAAACGAGATCCCGTCGACCGCCCGCACCGAGAGCTCGCCGGCGCCTTCGTTGTAGACCTTCTCGAGCTGTACGACCTCGAGGGTCGGCGTGGCGCTGGACGCGTCCACTACCGGGCCCCGCGGGGTGGGCCCAGGAGGCTCGGGCCTTTGCTGTCGGCGGCCTTCGGCTGGGCGGCGATGGGGAGGATGGCTTCGCCTTCGTCGAGGCCCTCCCGTATCACGATCTTGACGCCGTCGTGGGGGCCCGTCTTGACGATCTTCTCGCCGCCCGCGGGCAGCCGGACGAGGCGTTCGTCGCCGCGGGTGGCGATGGCCGTGAGCGGCACGAGGAGCGCCTTCTCGATGGTCTCGGAGGCGATCTCGACGTCGGCGGTCATGCCCGGCCGTAGGAGCGCACGATCGTTGTCCGTGACGCGCAGCTCGACGTCGAAGCTGACGACGTTGTTCAGCGCCACGCCGAGCTGGCTCACGCGCTCGACGGTCGCCACGAACACGCGGTCCGAGTACGCGTCGACCCGGATCTCGGCCGACTGACCGCGCTTCACCCGGGCGATCTGCGCTTCATCGACCTGCCCGATGACACGCAGGTCCGAGAGGTCGGCGAGCGTGATCATCGCCGTGCCGCCGCCGACGCTAGTTATGGCGGAGGAGACGATGTCGCCGATCTCGACGCCGATGGACAAGATCGTGCCCTTGAACGGGGCGACGATCTCGGTCTCGGCGCGGGAACGTTCGGCCTTGACGATGTCGACATTAGCCGAGGTGATCTGAGCGCGGATGACCGCCACCTGAGCCTCGCGTTGCGTGACGGTCCGAGAGGCGACCGACGCTTGACTCTTCGAGGTTCGTTTCGCCGTCGGCGCGACGAGGCCCATCGCGACGCCGTCAGCCTGCACCTTGGCGTCGGAGCGGGCTTCCCCGGCCTGTACTTTGGCGACCCCCACCGCGGCTTCCGCCTGCGCCAGCTCCGCTTCGAGCCGCGCGAGTGTCGCGCGCCGAAGCTCGAGCTCGCGGTCCGCGTTGTAGGGGTCGAGCTTGACGAGCTGCGCGCCCGCGTCGACGGTCTGGCCTTCGGTCACCAGGATCTGGATGACCTCCCCCGGGGAGCGGCTGCGTACGTCCACCCGCCGATGCGGGCTGATGGTCCCGGAGGCGGCGGCTTTGACGGTCAGCGTGCCGCGCTCGACCTGGGTCGTGCGCACGGCGGCCGCGGCCGACTCGGCTTCGTCCTTCGCACGTCGCTTCTGCCACCAATAGCCGCCGCCCCCGAGGCCGCCGAGGACCAGGAGCCAAACGAGCCAGGTTCGCAGTTTTCGGAGACGTCGACGGCGGGTACTTCGGGCGGCGGCGTCCGTCATGGGCCCTCTTGGAGCTCGTAGCGCACGAGCAGGTCGCCCGTGAGGTGGTTCAGCGTCGTGGCCGCGATCGCGCGGTCAGTCTCGGTGCGCAGGCGGGCGAGCTCGGCTTCGCGGGCGGCCTGTTGCGCGAGGATGAGGTCGGTCACGATAGCGGTCCCGAGCCGGAGGCGCTGCGCCTCCGTGTCGGCGAGCGCGCTGCTGAGCCGTACTGACTCAGCCAGCGTCTCGAGCGTGGCCGTCGCCGTGCGGAGGGTCGCGTGCTGGCGCGCGACGTCTGCCTCGACGCGGACGACCTCAATCTCTTCGCGCGCTTCGGCGGCGGCGACGGCGGCGTCGGCGGCGGCGAGGCTCGCGTCGGCCGACGACGGACCGATGGGCAGCTCCCATTCGATCCCGACGAGCGCCGTGAAGCCCGGCCGGTTTCCGGCGAAGCGTCCGTCTTCGTCCCAGAGCGTGGTCGCGCCGACGGACGCGACGAGATCGACGCGATCGCGCGTCTCGTCGTCGGCGACCGACCGGCTCTCTCGCGCCGACGCGATACGCGCGGCCGCGGCGGCACGTGCTGGTGAGGCCGTGGTCGCGCGCCGGACGAGCTCGTCCAGCGCGGCGGTCGGGACGACGACGTCGGGGGACCCCGTCGTCGTGAGAGTCAGCCCATGGTCCGGCGAGACAACCATGAGCCGAGCCAGCGTCAATTGGCGCGTCTCCACGAGACCACGCGCGTCCGACACGCGCCGTCGGCGGGCGGCGACCTCGGCGTCGAGACGGAGGACGTCGGTCGCGGGGACCGTCCCGAGCGCAGCGGCGCGTTGCCCCATCTCGGCCCGCTGCCGTTCCACCACGGCGAGCGCGTCCGCCTCGACGGACGCGCTCGCTGCGGCGTACCAGAGCTCCCAGTACGCTGTGAGGACGTCGCGCACGAGCAGGCTGGCGGCCTCCTCTCGATCTCGCTCCGCGGCGGTGACGGCGGCGCGCGCTTCACGTAGCGCGGCGAGGACGCGGCCTTCGCCACCCCCGCGAAGCAGGGGCTGTCGCACGGTGAGCCCCGCACCGAGGCCGAACTCGGGGCCGTTCACGAGGTCCGAGGTGTTGCTCGGATCCGGGTTCAGTCGCGTCCAGGCCAGCGACGTGTCCACGCTGACGTCGAAGGTGGTCCCCACGTCGGTGGCCGCGCGAAGGCCGACGTCGGCGGCGAGTCGGTCCGAGCCGCTTCGTTCATTACTGCCTAGCCGCTCGGCGTGTTCGCCCGTCCCGGAGCCGTAGAGCACGGGGTTTCGCGCGCGGTCGGCTTCGAGGACGCGGGCGCGCCGGGCGTCGAGGTCCCGGAGGGCCGCTCTGAGCGACGGGCTGCCCGACACGGCCGCGCGCACGGCCTCGTCCGGGGTCAGCGCGGACGCGGGCCCGGCGATCAGGAGCGCGGTGAGGAGCAGGCGAGAGGCAACGGCGTGTCGAGTCGCAGGAGGGTAGGGTGGGGCATCCGGGTCCATGGCCGGAGAGTAGCCCGTCGACTCAGGTCCGCGGGTGAAGATTGGTTGCGTTTGCATGTAGAAGTGTTTCCGCGCCCGGATGCCGCGCAGTCCTTGACAGTGAGGCGAGCGGTAGGAAGGCTACGCGCCATGTCGCCCCCCGTGTCCGTCTCCTCTCTCCGTGCTCCTCGACGTCTCTTCCTCGTGTTCGGGGCGGCGCTGCTCTCCGCACTGATCGCCGTGCCGGTCCTGGTGCCCAGCGACGCGGTCGCGGCGGAGAAGCCTCGGATCCCAAAGAAGAATCAGCGCGGCAAACGCGACTTCGTGCTCGTCGCCGGTGGGGACGTCGCCTACCCACGAGGGTGGATGGACCGGCTCGTCGACCGGATGGGCCCCAAGATGTACGACCAGGTCCGGAAGTTCGCCAAAGACGCCGATCTCGCCTTCCTGAACCTCGAGAGCCCATACACGGACGCCGAGTTCAAGCTGAAGAAGGAGTGGCAGATCGCCACCGCGCCGGGCCGCCTCGACTACGTCCTCGAGGGCGGCTTCAACCTCTTCTCGCTTGCCAACAACCACATGGGCGACGCGGGCGACCAGGGCATCTTCGACACGCTCGACCTGCTCGAGAAGAAGAACAGCCGGGCGAACCCGCTCTTCTGGGGGGGCGCGGTCCGGAACGCGAAGGACCTCTGGAAGCCGGAGATCTTCGAGGTACCGGGCAAGGACCTGAAGGTTGTCTTCTTCGCCTTCGGCTACGCCAAGAACCCACTCGTGCCCACGCCGTCGCCGTCGGCTCTCGAGGCCGTGGCGCGCCACAAGAAGAGCGGTGACATCGTCATCGTGTCGGTCCACGCCGGCACCGAGTACAAACACGTCCCGGACAAGGCGAAGACCGAGCTCTATCGCCGCTTCATCGACGCCGGCGCGGACATCCTGCTCGGCCATCACCCGCACGTGCCGCAAGGCGTCGAGGTCTACAAGGACGGCATCATCTTCCACAGCCTCGGCAACTTCTCGTTCGCGTCGAAGACCAAGCGCCATCACAAGACCGGCGCAAAGCTGTACTCGATCCTGCCGCGCATCTACGTCAAGGACGGCAAGGTCGACAAGGTCGAGATCATCCCGCTCTACGTGAACAACGGCGAGCCGCTGAAGGTCGGAAGCGAGGTCCTGCGCCCGACTGACTTTCAGCCGCAGGTCGTGACCGGGGTGTTCGCGGACACGATCCTCGGTGAGCTCAAGGAGTGGACATTGGCGCTGCCCGGGATCTCGGATCGCGCCAAGAACGCCTTTGAGATCAAAGGTGATCGCGCCGTGATCCGGGTTCGCGGGAAGTGAACTTGCGCCCCCGCGCGTCGGGGCTCCTGCCACTCGCAGAACGCCGATTCGGCGCCTGCATCGGCGTGGTCCTTGCCCTCGGGCTCGGGTCCGCCCCCGCGGCCGCACAGCGGTTCGGGAACGACGTCCCCGTCTGGCGTCACCGGCCGCGCGTCCTCGACATACACCATCTGGCGGTCGACATCGCGGTCGACATCGATCGCAACAGCCTCTCGGGAACGGCGACGACGCGAGGCGCGCTCCTGACCGACGCGCGCGAGCTGACCCTCGACGCGGCCGAGATGACGATTCGGTCGGCGACGGTCAATGGTCAGCCGGTCGCGTTCCAGCACGGCGGGGACCAATTGGTGTTGCCGCTGCCGACCGGGCTCGTGGTCGGGGACGCCGTGACAGCGGAGGTGCGCTACGAGGCCACGCCGAACCTCGGCTTCTACTTCGTTCACGCTGACGCGGCTTACCCGGATCGCCCCGAGCAGGCCTGGACGCAAGGAGAGCCCGAAGAGAGCCGCTTCTGGTACCCGGCGTCGGACTACCCCGACGATCGTCTCACGTCGGAGACCACCGTCACCGTCGACGCCGACCTCGACGTACTCAGCAACGGTGTCCGCGGTCAGGACGAGGTCAAGGACGGCCGTCGCACCGTCCGTTACCGCCTCGATCAGCGGCACGTGAACTACCTCGTCTCCGTCGTGGTGGGGCGTTTCGAGACTGTCCACCTCGGCGAGGTCTTCGGCGTGGCGCTCGACGTCTACGCCCCTCCCGGGCGGCGCGACGACGTGCAGCGGGCGTTTCGTAAGACCCCGGACATGCTGCGCTATTTGAGCGAGCTCACCGCCATGCCGCTTCCATATGGGCGTTACGGGCAAGTGCTCGTCGAGGACTTCATGTGGGCCGGCATGGAGAATGCGACGCTGTCGACGTTGACCGTGTCGGCGCTTCCGGGGCCGCGCTCGCATCCGGACGAAGACAGCGACGGACTCATCGTCCACGAGCTCGCCCATCAGTGGTTCGGCAATTGGGTCTCCTGTCGCTCTTGGCAACATCTCTGGCTCAACGAGGGCTTCGCCACCTACCTGGAGTCGATGTGGTTCGAACACGATCGAGGCAAGGACTATGCGGACTTCGACCGCGTCCGCGCGAGAGACTGGTACTTCAGTGAGTCTTATCGGCGTCGCCTCGACGAGGCGCGTTTCGAGCACCCGGACGACCTCTTCGACGGCCACACGTACGGCAAAGGGGCGTGGGTGCTACACATGCTGCGCCGGACCATCGGAGACGCGGCGTTCACACGCGGTGTCCGGCGCTATCTACGTGACAACGCCGATGACGTCGTCGAGACCGATGACCTGAGGCGCGCGTTCGAGGAAGCGTCGGGGCTCCCCCTCGATGAGTTCTTTGGTCAGTGGGTATCGCGGCCGGGGCACCCACGCGTCGACATTCGGACGCACTGGTCGGGCACGGAGCTCCGCGTCGAAGCGACGCAGTCGGCTCGGCCGCCGTATGCGCTGCGGCTCCCGGTCACGGCGACGGGGTCGTTCGGCGAAAGGTCGACCGTCCTCGTGCTCGAGGGCGAATCGGCGGCGGTGACGATGGCGCTCTCCGCGCCGCCGAGCTTCGTCGAGGTCGATCGTGATGCGGACGTTCTGGTCGATCTCCACCACGACAAACATCAGGAAGAGCTGCTCGCACAGCTCGAACGAAGCCGGAGCGCGGTGAGCCGTGCGTCGGCGGCCGAGGCCATCGGTGACAGCGACGAGGCGGCTGATCCCCACGTCGTGACCCGGCTCGGCGAGGTGGCCCGGAACCCGAACGAACATCGGGAAGTGCGGGAAGCGGCGGTCGAGTCGATCGGTCGATTTGAGTTCGCCCTCGCCGATCCGCCGTTGCTCGAGCTGCTCGCGTCCGACCACAGCCGCATCCGCGAGGCGGCGGCCGAGTCGCTGTCGGGCTCCGAGAATCCAGCGGTGCTCGAACGGCTGCTCGTCGTAGCCCGCCGCGATCCGGTGGCCGACGTGGCGGCAGCGGCGCTCGACAGCGCGCTCGATCACCCTAAGGCGGACGTCGAGGCGCTCCTCCGTGAGTTCCTCGACCCGAAGACGCACGAGGCGTTGATGGTCGTCGCCGTCGGGGCTCTCGACGATCTCGGTGGCCCCAAGGGGTACGCGCTCGCCGACCAGGCGCTCCAGTGGGGGCGGCCGACGGCCGTGCGCGCTCGTGCCGCCGAGACCATGGCGCGTATCGCGACGGTGGAGCGCAGCTTGATAGGGGCGACGCGCAAACGGGTCGAGGCGCTCCTGGGTGACCCGCGCCACGCCGTACGGCTGGCGGCGATCACGGCGCTCGGCACGCTCGGCGACCCGGCGGCGTTGCCCGTCCTCGAAGGGCTGCGACCGCGAGTGGCGTCGCAACGCGATGTGGTGCTGGTGCTCGACCGCGCTATCCGGACCTTGCGAGACAAGCGCAAGCCCGCGCGGTGACGGCGATCAGGCGACCTTCTGGACGATTCGGCAGAGCCAGAGGGCGTGTCGGGCGATCATTTGGCGGGAGGTGAGCTCCTTCTCGCTCTCGGGCGCGAAGTAGCCGGTCCCGAGATTGCCGACCGGGATCCCCCGTTCGAGGAAGGGATCGACGCCCGTGCCGCCCCGGATCGGTTGCACTGACGCGTTCAGGCCCAGCTCGACGGCGGCCTCCTGCGGCCAACGGACGAGCTGCGGCGCGCCCTCGAGCGCAGGCCCCATGTCGATGTACTGCTCTCGGAGCTCCGCCTCCAAGTCGAACTGGTCGGCGCAGTCGCGCACGTGCTCCTCGCGCCGCTGCAACTGGGTCGGGGAGAAGTCGCGCAATCGGAAGTCGACTTCGACGTCGGCGGCCTGCGTGCGGATAGCGTAGAGGTTCGAGTAGCCCTCGTGGCCGTCGGACTCCTCGGAGAGCACCGGTGAGAACGGCGCCGTGTCGCGGTGGCGGACCAAGAGCTCGAAGGCGCGGTCGAGCGCGGGTTCGTGGGCCCAGCTCTGGCTGGCGGCTTCGGCGGCGATGGCGGCGCCCCGCCACGCGTGAGGCGAGGTCTCGGCACGCAAGGCCGCCAAAATAGCGGCGGCCCCGTCGGGCGCGCGAAGGACGACGTCGGCGCTGGTCTCGGCCATGGCGTCCGTCTCGAAGCGCGCGAGGGAGACGGCGTCGCGGACGCCGGGTGGGAGTGTCGCGAGGGCGCGGGCGAGGATGGTCGTCGCGTTCAAGTAGCCTTCGGCTTTGGCGGTGGCGCCGTGCGACTTGGCGCCGTCGACGCGAATAGCGAGCCAGCCGCTGTCGCTCGGCTCGGACGCGGTCCGAGGGATACGAACGCGCCCATGGGAGGCGTTGAAGTTCGAGACGTTGATCTCGAAGGGCCAGAGGCCGTCCACGGTGAACGCGTGGCGTACTTCGAGCTCGGCCAGCCGGTCCGCGACGGCGACGACCGACTCGTGGCGACCGATCTCTTCGTCGGGCCGGAAGACGAGCACGAGCGGGCCGTGCCGAAGCGTTGGGTGCGTCGCCAGGAGCCAGGCGAGGGTCATCACCTCGGCCGTCCCGAGCTTGTCATCGAGCCCGAAGGGCCGCTGGCCCGGGCCATGGAGGACGTCATCACCGACGAACTCGGCGAGGCGCGGGTAATGGGCCACGTCGACCACGAGCTGCGGGTTCTCAGGATACCGCACCGGCCCGCCATCCCACGCCGGGATGCACTGGAGTGAGGGGACGGCATGCGTGCCGCGCGCGGTGTCGATGTGCGTCATGAACGCGACGGCGGGGAGCGCCTCGCAACCTGGGCTCGCCGGGATCTGCACGGTCAAGGCGCCGCTCGCGTCGATGGCCGTACGGAGCCCGGCCGGGCCGGACTCACGGAAGTAGCGCTCGAGGTCCTCAGCGATGACCCGCTGAGCCGGCGTACTCGGGACGGTCGCGCTGCGCTCGTCGCTCTGCGAATCGATGGCGACGATACGTTCGAGGCAGGCCGTGCCGTACGCGGCGATGGCCTCGAGGTCCACCCGTAGCCATTGCGGGAGGCGGATGGAGTGCGGGTGAGCGGCAGATGACATTGGGAGCCTCGTCGGGTCGTAGTGCGTCACAGCGGTGGTGCGTCTCGCTGTCTACCGTCCGCCGTGCGTCGAGGCAAGAGGGCCCCCTCAGTAGGTGAATGTGACGTGCCGAAGCGGGTCGAGATGCGCTAAGCTCTCCGCGGTGAAGTGGGTTGCTCTCCATCGCGTTCGAGTTTGGGTCCTGGAGCTGGGGCATGTCGGGCGGCTGGCTGCCCGAGCGCTCGGTCTGGTCGCCGTTCTGGTCATCGCGCCGAGTGCGGCGCAGGCCTGCCCCGGCGCGCCCGTCCCGTACGACGGCAGTGATCCGGCCGTGCGGTCGGCCGTGTGGAAGGGCGCCCTTTCGCTCTACGCGAAGGGGCGTTACGACAAGGCGTTGACGCAGCTCCGGCGGGAGGGGGCTCGCCTCGAGTCTCAGGCGCGGGCGCTCTTTCAACATGCGGCGGACGGAACGACGGCGCCGAACGCGCGTATTCAGAAGTTCCTGGAGAAGACGGTCTATGCGAGGCCACCCGCGCTTCAGATCGTCGCGGATCGATTCAGCTTTCCGGCGCCCGTCCTCGCGGCGTGGACCGATTCGGCGTGTCGAACGGGCGATTGGCTCGAGGCGCGGACGGCGGTGCGCAAGCTCGCGATCTTGCGCCCTGGGCCGGAGCTGAGGGCGGTCGAGGTCGCGGTGTCGCTCGCGCTCGATGACGTGGCGTCGCTTCGTTTGCACCTTCAAACCCTGCTCCCCGACGCCTTCTTGTCGCCCTTGGCCGAAGGACGTCTCGCCCTGGCTGACGGCGACCCGGCGGGAGCCAACACGCTCTTTGACCGCGCGGCGCTGGCCGCGACGACCCCCGAGACCCGAACGCTGCTCGAGCTCGTCCGGCGGCGAGGAACGACCCCATGAGCACTGGACGACCGACTGACGCTGCCGCCGCTACGGCAGGCGCTGTCCCGAACACGCCTTGGGTTGGCCGTCGGGCCGGCGCGCGGGCGGCCGGCGGGCTGAACGCGACCGACCCCTTCGCCCGGTCCTTCCTCGAAGGGCGCGGCGACGATGACATCAGAACGCTGAATAGCGACTTTCTCACGGAAGCCGAGGCGCTCGGGCTCGTCTTTCAATGTGCGGATTGTGAACACTACGATCCCGCGGGGCGGACGTGCTCCCTCGACTACCCATCGGCCGACCTGATGGCGGTTTTCGACACGGGCGTCGTGCTGCACCAGTCCGGACACACCTTCTTCTGCAAACACTTCGAGGCGCTGTGACCGCCATCCTCATTACGGCAGCGGGCGGCCCGGGCGCCGTCAACATGACGCGGTCGCTTCAGCTTGACCCCGGCTTCGAGCTCGTCGGGTGTGACGCGTCCGAATACTACGTGCACCTCGCGCTGACGCCCGTGCGCCATCTCGTGCCCCGATCGAGTGACAGCGAGGCCTACCTAGCGGCCATCATACGCCTCTGCGAGCAGTATGAGATCGCGCTGGTCATGCCGAACAACAGCCTCGAAGCGCACACCCTGTCGGTCCACCGCGACCGGCTCCCGGCGAAAGTCTTCTTGCCGAAGCCTTGGACGCTCGACATCGCCAACAGCAAGTGGCGGTCATGGGAGCTGTGGCGGTCCAAGGGGCTCCCGGTCCCGGAGAGCTGGTTCATCGAGACGCGTCGAGACGTCGCCGACATCTTCCGCCGCCATCCCCATAGGCCCATCTGGGTTCGAGGCGCAGGCATTCCGGGAAAGGGGATCGGCGGCGCCGCGCTCCCCTGCCGCTCGCGCGCCCAGGCCGAGGCGTGGATCGACTTCTACCGCGGCTGGGGCGGGATGATGGCGTCCGAGTACCTGCCCGGCGAGAATCTCACGTGGATCGGGCTCTTCGATCACGGTCGGCTCGTCACGAGCGCGTCGCGTCGGCGGCTGGCGTACGTGATCCCGCACGTGAGCCCATCGGGGATTACAGGGGCACCCGCGATCTCCGAGATCGTGCACCGGCCCGACTTGAACGAACTCGGCCCGGCCGCCGCGCTCGCCGTCGATCCCGAGCTTCATGGCGTGAGTTTCCTCGACTTCAAGTGCGACGAACACGGCCAGCCCTTCATCACCGAGATGAACGCGGGCCGCTTTGGGACCACCCATCACTTTTACTCGGCGGCGGGGCTGAACTTGCCCGTCATCGCGGCGCGGCTCGCGCTCGGTATGCCTATTGAGCCCGTGCCGCCGGTGTTCGATGCGCTGCCGGAGGGCCTCCTCTGGATACGCACACTCGACGCGGGGCCCACCTTGATCAGTCGCAGTGAGCTGGCCGCGTTCACGGCGACCATGACGGTCGGAGGTCCCTCGTGATTCCCTACGGGCTCCGACGTTTGTGCGGTGTCGTCGCGACCTGCACCCTCGGCGTCGCCCCGCTGCTCGCACTGTTCGGTTGCGGCGACGACTTCCCCGCCGTGCCCGACACGGGGCCCGACTACGCCGACCTCTTCGCCCCCGAGGACGACGGCCCGAACGACCTAGGCGCTCCGGATGTTGGTCCTGACGACGTGGGAGACGGCCCCACCAATGTGTGTTCGGCGGCGTGGACCTACCAAGTCCCCGAGTCGGGCGCCGCTACCCACCCGATCGTTGACGGTGACGGCATCGTGACCCTCACCGCCGGCACGTCGCTGCGCCGTATCGACCTCGACGGCAACGACGCCGCTGTCTGCGCTTCTCCATACGTAGCACCGGGACAAGTGCTCGGCAGCCCGTCCATGAACACCACGGGCACGGTCTACGTCGGCTCGGTGCAGGGCGTCGTCCACGCCGTCACGAAGTCGTGCAAGACCAAGTGGGCCATCTCGCCGGTGCCGCGGGCGTCCGCGTGTGAACAGACGGGGAAGCCGATCTTCTGCGACGGCGGCGCGAAGCCCATCACCGAGGCGCCGGCGTTGCTCGGGAACGCCATCTTCGCGCTCGACGAGACGCCGGCGCTCTATCGGCTGAACGACCTCGGCACGCAGGCCGAGTTCGTATGGTCCTTCTTGACCGGCGACTCGGAGTCCGTGCCGGATGCCGCTCCGGTCATCTCCGGTGAGACCGACCCCTTCGTCGCTTTCCCGACGCGGCGCACCGTCGCCGCCGTCAACGGCAATGGCGCGAAGCGGTGGCTCTTCGAGCTGCCCGAGGGGAAAGAGATCACGAGCCCACTCGCCGTCACCGCGAGTGGCGATCTGCTCTTCGCCATGGGCACCCCCGCGGGCGGGGGCTTCTACACCGAGCTCGAGATCGGCAAGATCCTCGCGGTGTCACCCGACAAGGCCGGCCGGATGGCCGCGGGATTCCCTCGGGCTTTGAACGTGACTCTCGACGCTGTGCGCGGAATCGCGATCGCGCCTGACGAGTCCCTCGTCATGGCCATGGCGGGCAATGGGATCATCCGACTCGCGCCGGATTCGAGTCAGCTCTGGAAGTTCATCGGTGGCGCCGAGTCTCTGCGCGCCACGAGCGTGCCGACCATCGCCGACGACGGCTCCACATTCGTTACAGCCGAGCCCCGTTCGGTCATCGGGGTCGGGCTCCACGGCGAGCAGATATTTCGATACGAAGTCCCCGGCGGCGGCATCCTCGACACGACGAGCCCACTCATCGCCGACGATGGCACCGTCCTCGTGTACTTTGGCAGTCAGGTGCGCGCGTACCGATGTTCCGAGACGAAGGGGCTCGCCGTCTCGAGTTGGCCCCGCTACCAGCGCAACAACCGAAGCTCCGGACAGCTTCAGGAGCCGAAGTGAAGCGACGCCGTTACGATCTCCCCCTCGAACCTCTCGCCCTGCTCGCAGAGCTCTCCGTCCGAACCCGCGGATGTCGGCGCGCCGCCGTCGCAAGGCCGGGTGACCACCTAATCGGGCCTCCGTCCTTGCCCTGGGTCGTCGGGTTTGTGCCCACAGTGTTCGTCGAGCCGTGGTCCCTTTGGCACGCGCTCCACCGCCGCAAGCGCGGGTTCTCGGCCGTGGTGGGCCGCATGAAGAACCTGGTCGAACACGAAGGCGGCGGCGACGGTCGGCCCTCGATTGAAGTGTGGGAGGACGACGGTGAGCTCGACCTCGCCCTCATCGAGAAGTGGGCGAGTCAATTGGAGCTTCGCGTGACGCCCGTAACGCGCGCCGAGATCGCGAGCCGGCTCGTCGAGGTCGAAGCGCGTATTGTGGCGGAGCAATCCACAGGCGCGGAGGCGGTCCCGGACGAGGGGCGCTCGATCTTCGGTCGACACGACAGCGAGCAGAACCCCATGCTCACGATCTTGGCCTTCCGAGCGGCCACACTCTCCGGGCGCCCACACCCCTGACTTTCGGGCGGGAACCTCGGAAGCCTCCCGGTCGAACGTGACGGTGGACGGCATCGTGGGCTGATCCTTCTCCGCACGGCGCGTTCGGACCCGCCCTGGCCGAGCCTCTGGCCGGGGCACCCGTCCGTGGCGTGCGCCTTCACTGGCTCGCAGTCTCTCGAAGAGTCTTACTCGCCGGCCCGATGTCGCGCTGATGGAGCCGTGTTTGAGAGCCCCGCGGGGCGACCGACATCGTTCTCTGGCGACTTCTTTACGATATGCATCGTAAGGAGCGTTGACGGCATGGACGGGGCGGCGTGAAATGGACCCGGGTAGTCGACCAGGATCCGAACCTCCCGAAAGCGGAGGGCGAACAGCGTGTCATCGCACGTGGTTCGGCAAACGGCGGTCCGGTGCTGTTCGTCTCTCCGAACGACAGGGGCCGATCCTCGGGGGTCTCCGTGAGCCGTTCGTGGCTCGGGGCATCGAGGCCAGACTGATCACGTCACGCGTCGACGATGTCGAGGCGTGCGAACGTACCTTGGGAGGGTGCAGATGGATTCGCAAGACTCGACCGGCGGGACGCCGATGGACGGCGACGCGCTGCGGCAGATCGGGGCTGCTGCAGCACGGCTCACCGAGATAGCCGAACGGCGGAGACGCAGCCGACAGCTCCGCTGGGTCGGCATACTGGTGCCGATCCTGCTCGTGGTCCTCGGGATCTGGTGGCTCGTTCGCTCCACCACGCACAATGTCGTGGAGAGACGCGACGAGTTCGCGACCGCGTTCCAAGAGAGGGCCAACGACCGCCAGCTGGCCGAACGGATCGCGACGCAAGCCAAAGACGCCGCCATGCGGGTCATGCCCGAGGTCGAGCGGCAGATCGAGAAGGCGCAAGCGACGCTCAGCGCGCGGCTGCCCAAAGCGATCGAGGCAGCGGCCCACACGCTCGAGAACGACGTCAAACGGCACATGACCGAGAAGCTCGACACCACGCTTGCCGACGTGAAGACGCGCCAGCGCGAGGTGCTGATGAAGCACTTCGGGACCTACCTCGAGTGTAAGCCGTCCGACAGCCGCGACGTCTGCAGCGAGAAGAACGCCCAAGTCCAGAAGCTCCTCGACGAGGTCACGGCTGCGTATCAGGACTGGGCGGTGCAGCAACTGACCGGCACCTTCAACGCTCACCTGAAGGCGCTCGGCGACATCCACCAGACCGTCGCCACGATGGCCAAAGGCAGCGAAGAGGCCGGGGACAAGGCCGCCAAGAGTGCGTCCGGCGGCAATGCGCCGACCGACATGCTCATGATCTTCGTCGAGATGGCAGGTGACGCGCTCGGCGCGGGCGAAGCGTCTTTCGGGGGTGGCGGCCCCGTCGTCGTCGAGGAAGGGGGGGGAGAGGCCTTCGCGGAGGAAGGGGTCATCACGCATCCCCCGCTCGGCGCCCCGCCAGCCCCGGCGGCGCCCGAAGGTCAGCCAGCCCCGGCAGCGCCGGAAGGTCAGCCAGCCCCGGCGGCGCCCGAAGGTCAGCCCACCGCACCCGCAAAGCCCGGCCCTCAGGGTCCGTGAGAGGAGGCCGAATCATGGCAAACGAGCCCATCTCCCAGCAGGTCACGCAGCTCGCCGACTTCGTCGCGACGGAAGCCGACGCGATACGCAAGACCGTCCGTCTCCAGATCGTCATCACTGCGGTCGTCGCAGTGGTGCTCATCGTGTACTTCGCGGTCATGAACTCGATGTTGAAGCAGGCGACCGAGCCGAAGGAGCTCGCCCGCTTCACCGCCCACATGGTGGAAGAGAACGCGCCGAGCTTCGGCGACTTCCTCAGCACGATGCTGAAGGACGGCGCACCCCAGCTCGCCAATTTCGTGGTCGATCAGGCATCGAAAGAGGGCGTCCCCTTCCTCACGCGCCAGACCAAGATGATGCTCAACAAACACACCGACAAGCTCAGCGATGAGACCGCGGTGTTCATGGAGCAGGCCTTCAGCGAAGTCGTGGTCGGGAACAAGGCGCAGTTCATCGAACTTCTGAAAAACAATCAGAATCCGAACGACGTCGGCTACGCGGTTCGGCCCATGCGTGACGCCCTCCGTGAAGCCTTCGTGCGCCAGACCACGTCCCGGAAGACCGACGCGGGGCGCGCGGTCGAGGCGAGCCTCAACATGCTGAAGAACCTCAACCTTCGGCTCAAGGCGCTCGCGGGTAAGCCAGTCGACGAGCTCTCCCGTAAAGAGCAGCTCGCTTCTCGGCTGCTGAAGATGCACTGGATGTGGATGCGCACCCGCACCGGCGAGGACGTCGGCAACGAGCCGAAACCCGGCGCCATCGACCCCAGCGACGAGTGAGCTTGTGTCGAGCCGGTGGCGTGCTCAGCGCCCCGCCGGCTCGACGCCTTGGACCGGATCCACTCCCTCCGTCGGCCCGTAAGGTCGCCACAACGTCCCCTTCGGATCCCAGGTGCTCTCGTCCCACGCGGTCGAGACCTCCATGGCCAGCCGGTGCCGACGGCCCACGTTCAGCACCGTCGTCGGACGGCCGAGCACGCCATGGTGGTCGAGACCTCGGCTGTTCCACGGCGGCGCGTGGAAGAAGGTCACGAGTCGGTACGCTCGGTCGATGGCGTCACGCCATTGTTCGGTCGTAGGGGAGTCGGGCCCGCCAAGGCGGCCGAGGTAGACCGACGGTGCGCTCGGGAGGTGGCGCGTCCACGGCTCGACGCGACGCATCCGCGCGCCGAAGGGGTGCTCGCGGGCTTCGTCGACGTAGAGGAGCGCGTCCGAGCCGAAGATCGGGTGGCTGCCGTAGATCGCGATCAGCCCGAAGTCGAGCGCACCATTCAAGGCTTCAACGTCGGCGGGGTCGTGGGGGCCCGACCACGCGACTTCGATGAGCTCGCTCGTTCTTTGGACTGGCATAGGCGACTCGTGGGGGCGGAGGGCTAGCTGGGCTGACCGGCGGGCAGGCCGAGACCGGGCCCACCGCGGATACGCCACTGGTTCGACTCTTTCAGGCTGTCGGACAGGTGCCACCGGGCGTCGTCGTAGCTGCGAAGCGGGCCGTTTCGGAGCACCCAGCGCCCGTCGACTCGCACTTCGAGCACCCACGTCCACCCATCATCGAGAGTCGCCACGGGGGGCGGTGTCGGCATTGCGCGTGCCCTCATCGCGGCGCCGACGCGCTCGGGGCGCTCGAGATCGGATGGCAGGGGCTCGGCGATGAAGGCAGCACGCCCTTAGTGTAGCATGCTTCGGCGCGACGAGTGCCGGCACGTTCGGCGAGGGGGGAATACGGGATGCGATTCAGACTTCTGGGCACGGTCGGCGCCATCGCCCTCGGGGCCGCGGCGTGTGGCGACGACGGCGCGGTGGTGGCCGCGGTGGACGCCATCGACGGGACGGACGTCCTGTCGGATGTCACCGCCGATGTAGGCCCATCTGCGGATGAGTCGAGCTACACCTTCACGGTCGCGCTGCCCTCCGGGGTCGCTCAGACCTACGCGGGGGTGTTGGTCCCGTCCCAGCATATCTCCTTTGGTTGCACTCACTTGCCGCCGCCGGTCCGGTCGCTCGCGATCGAGATCACCTATCCGAAGCCCTTCTCGACCCTGAGCATGAACCTCGGCTTCGTCATCGGCGACGCCGAACATCCGCTCACCATCGAGGACGTCGGCCTCTACCCGTGGGGGCAAGGCGACGTGAACAGCCCGCCGGCCATGAAGCTCATCACGAAAGACGGCTCCGGCGGGCCGCAGCTCACGCTCGCGTCGTGGGTGCCCGGTGCGTCCGGGACGGTGAAGATATTGAAGTGGAGCATCGAGGAAGGGGGCGTCGTCGAAGGAGAGCTTTTGGGGACGCTCAAGAACGAAGGTCGTATCGACGCGACCGCCTCGATCTCCGGCGAGTTTCGGCTGGTCCTGCCGGCGCCCGAAGGGTGCGGGGCGGCGCAGCCCGTCGAGTAGAGCGGGCCCCTCTACTCCGATTTCGGCACGAAGCCCGCCGCTTCACGCACGGTCCCTTCGTCGAAGAGGAAGGCCTTCATCTGCGCCGCGATGAACGTGCGCCCTTCGTCACTGCCGAGATTCAGCCGGTACTCGTTGACCAGCATCTTGGCGTGTTCCTTCCATTGTTCCCAGGCCTCGGCCGAGATCTCGGCCTGAATTCGGACCCCGAGCTCGCCGGGCCACGGGGCGCGAGTGAGCGCCGGGAGCTCTGTGCCGAGCTTCTTGCAGAGGACGGTCGTAGGGGTGCTCAAGGGGCCTCCAAGTGGCTCGTGGGCGTCGACGGGGCGACGCGAGCGCAAGGGTGGTTCTACCGGATGAGGGGGCGGGGTCAACCCGGAGCGTCGGTCCGGCGAGCGCCGCGGGCCGCAGTCCTGCTCACGCCATCCCGCTTTTGGAGTATGCTCGGCGAGATGCCCGCCCGCGCCACCCCGCTCCTCCTCCTGCTCGGCTGCTTCGCGGCATGTTCTGGCGGTGACGCCGCTCTGAACGACGCGGGCCCCGTCGGCTTCGACCTCAGCATCGAGTTCGACTTCGGGGGCCTCGACCTCGGTGGGAATCCGGTCGACGACACGAGCGAGGCGTCCGTGTCGAGTGAATGCGGGGCCGCCTGCAACGTGGGCGAACGGTGTGTGGTGTGCCCGGAACCGGCTCGTTTCTCGTGCGCGCCCGCCCCCGCCCGCGAGAGCGGGGCCCTCTGTTCGTCGGGGGTGCAGTGCGCATCTCAGCGGTGTGTGATCCGGTCCGGCGCCGCGGTGTGTGCGGCCCCATGCACGAGCACGCTCGACTGTATCTTTCCCGGCGACGTGTGCACGAACGCGGAGACCGTCGAAGGCACAACCGTCGCCGCGTGTGTGCCGCCGATCTGCGGAGCCGTGGGATCCTTCTGTGGCGACGACGCGTGCCCCTGCGCGGACGGGCTCATGTGCGACCTCGGTGCGCTCGGACCGCCGGTGTGCCGAGTCCCCTGCGCCCTTAGCGGCGCCGAATGTGATCCCGTCGGCGGCGACAGCGGTGCCGGCGAGCGTGCGACGCCCGGACGTTGCGACGACGGTGTGTGCCGGCCTCGGGGGCTGCGTCCCGCACAAGCGCTTTGCAGCGAGGACGTCGATTGCGCGTCGGGGCGATGCGGCGACATCGGCGCGGTGCGTCTCTGTCTCTCGCCATGCCCGGCCTGTGGCGCGTGTTTGCCCATCGACTTCGGGTGCGGCTTCGTCGCGACCACCTGCACGGAGGGGCTCTGCGTGCCGGTTGGGCCCCAGAGCCCGGGCGCTTCGTGCACGGCGTCTACCGAGTGCGCGCAGGAACCGGGCGGCACGACGGGCGGGGGAGTGTGCGTCGACGACCCGCTTGGCCCCGGGTGTGCGCTCCCGTGCGTGACGCAGGCCGACTGTGGCGACGGCACGTTGTGCCGCCGCGCGGAGACCGTCGAAGAGGCCACGGCGGGTGTCGACGGCGCCGCTCTCTACTGCGCGCCGATTCGGGCGGGCGGCGTCGGGGCCTGCTGCTCGGTGACATCGCCATGTCGGGCGGCAAGCACCGCGTGCGCCATCGACGGCGACGGCCCCCGGTGTGCCCTGCAGTGTCAAAGCGACGACGAGTGCCCGCCCGGCGCGGTGTGCCGAATGGCGCCGACGGTGGGGCTCCCGGACCGGGTCTGCATCTTCGACCCGCCTCCGGAGGCGGTCGAGACGTGTAACGGCGAGGATGACGATGGTGACGGCAGCACGGACGAAGCGGTCGATGGTGCGCCCCTGTCGGTCGGCTGCTACGGGGGCCCCCCAGGCTCGCTTGGCTTCGGGATTTGCCGTGCCGGTGTCGCGCAATGTATTGACGGCGCTTACAGCGGCTGCTCTGGGGAGCGGCTCCCGGTCCCTGATGGGCCCGAAGGCCCGACGGGCTGCGACGGCTTCGACAACGACTGCGACGGGGCCGTGGACGAGGGCTGCCCGTGCGCTGGCCAAGTCACCGCGTGTGGGATCGAGGAAGGGGTCTGTTCGACGGGGGCTCAACTCTGCACGGACGGACGGCGGACGGCGTGCCTCTACGGCGCGGCGGCGAGCCCGATCTGGCCGACCCTGGAGCTGTGTGATGGGCTCGACAACGACTGCGACGGCGCGGTGGACAATCAGCCCGGAGACGCGGCGGGGAGCCTCCGGTTGCGCTGTGGGGACCTCTCGCCCGACCTCGATGGCGTCGGGATCTGCCGTGCCGGCCGGCGGGCGTGTGACGGCCCTTGCGGTGGTGAGGTCCTTCCGGGGATGGAGACCTGCAACGGGCTCGACGATGACTGTGATGGCATCGCCGATGAGGGCTGCCCGTGCGAGGGCGGTTCGGCGGTCGGCTGTGGCGTCTCGCTCGGGGCCTGCGAGTCGGGCGTGCAGGTGTGCGAGGAGGGTGCGCAGAGCGCCGAGTGCCTGTCCGCGATCGCGCCTAGCCGTGAGGTCTGCAATGGCCAAGACGACGACTGCGATGGGCGCGTCGATGCGGCGCGCGGGTCGGAGGGTGCCCTCTCGAGTCCGTGCTGGAGCTCCTCCTTCGATCCGACTGGGATCAAGGCGGGCCTTGGGATCTGCAAGCGCGGGAGCGCGATGTGCCTCGGCGGGCGTTTCGACGCCTGCAACGGGCTCGTCGAGCCCCAGGTGAGTCCGTCGTCGCCCGGAGGCGACCTCTGCGGCGATCTCCTCGATGGTGACTGCGACGGCGCGACGGACGAGGGTTGCGCCTGTACTGCGGGAGCGGAGCTGGCCTGCGGGACGGCCGTGGGCGCGTGTACGACGGGCCTCCAGCGCTGCCAGGCGGGGACGTGGGGCGCCTGCGATGGGCTTCTCCCGACGCCGGAGTCGTGCAACGGGCAAGACGACGACTGCGACGGCGACACCGACGAAGACGGTTGGGGTGAACCCCTCTCCGAACCCTGCTACGACGGTCCCCCCGGGCTCGTCGGCTTCGGGCAGTGTCGCGCCGGTCGTCGCCAGTGCATCCAGGGCGACTTCGGCGTCTGTGGTGGCGCCACCCTCCCCGCGACGGAGACTTGCAACGCGAAGGACGACGACTGCGACGGAACCACAGACGAGGGGTGCGGCTGCACGACGCCTGCGGCCTGCGGGACCGACGTCGGTGAATGTGACGCCGGAGTGACGGTCTGCAGTGGCAAGGTCGGCGCGTGCGACGACGCCAAGGGTCCCGCGCTCGAGGTCTGCAATGGGAAAGACGACGATTGCGACGGCACCATCGACCGTGACGCGGCGGGCGCGACGCTGCGCCAGTCGTGTTATTCGGGGCCGGCGCTCACGGCAGGGGTCGGCGAGTGCCGGGTTGGGGAGCGGATCTGCTCGTCCGCGGGTGGCTTCACGCCGTGCGCGGGGCAGGTGACCCCGGCGGCGACCGAGGCCTGTAACGACAAAGACGACGACTGCGATGGGGCCACCGACGAGGGCTGCCCCTGTACGGCGACCCGCGCGTGCGGGGTGGCGACCGGCGCCTGCGAGCCCGGCGTCCAGGCGTGCGCCGACGGCGTGTGGAGCGAGAGTTGCGCTGGGGCGACCTTGCCCGCCCTCGAGGCGTGTAACGGGGTGGATGACGACTGTGACGGACTCGTCGACCGGATCGGCGCCACGGGCCAGCCGCTCTCGCTCCCCTGCTACGAGGGACCGGCGGGTACGGCGAGTGTGGGGCCATGCGTGGCCGGGGTGCGCGTGTGCTACGGCGGCGCCTTCGCGGAGACGTGTCTCGGTCAGGTTACGCCCGCGAGCGGCGATCTCTGCGGGGATCTCGTCGACGACGACTGCGATGGCGACCTGTTCGACGGCTGTCAGTGACCCCACTGCGAGTGACTCCACTGTGAGTGACCCCACAGCGAGTGACCCCCCTG
>JADMJS010000414.1 GCA_018780435.1 Myxococcales bacterium | reverse complement strand
TGAGTTCAAGCGGGCTTTCCGTACATCGGTCGGGCGTCCAGGGCGGTGGCGGTCGGGGATGCGTCGGCCAGGGGCCGATCGCGCGCCGGCCGGCTATTCGATGGCGTACTGAAGGGTCTCGATCTGACCACGGCGCTCTACTTCCATCGACAGGGAATTGGCGTTCTTGAACTCTGAGAAGA
This sequence comes from Myxococcales bacterium, assembly GCA_018780435.1. Classification (GTDB taxonomy): domain Bacteria; phylum Myxococcota_A; class UBA9042; genus SXOO01. The sequence continues at coordinate 4,641 of JADMJS010000414.1, read as the reverse complement.
GCTCCATCGCCTTGTTCGGGCTGTTGATGGCCTTGCCGTTGATCGAGCGGACGATGTCGCCGGAGCGAATGCCGATGGCGCGATACAAGCTGCCGGGGCGCACCCCGACGAGCTTGAAGCCTTCGTACTTGCCGTTCCGGTAATTCGGGATGACACGCGCCTGCATACCGAGCTGCGTGAGGTCCTGGAGCTGTTCGTCGAGCATCTGCCGGCTGATCCGGTAGCTCGTCTCGCTCTCTTTCTTCACGAACTCCGAGAGGTCTTGGTTCTTCGGCGGCGGCGGCGCGCCGTCGGTCGGGGCGCTCTCGCCCGGGTTCGGACGCGCGAGGCCCGGGTCGGGCTGGGCTGGGACCTGGGGGCCACCGGTGCGCATAGCGCCATTCGGGCCGCCACCCTTCGCGGCGCCAGAGCGGTCGGACCAAAGAGAGATGTAGGTCAGCTTCTCGCCTTCCTGGAGGTAGAGCATCTTCGGCTGGATATCGATGACCTTGGCCTGACCCTGAATGTCGGTCCCGACGAGGACGAGCATCGGCTCCCCGTTGGCGAGGACGTTCGCGATGCGGACGGTCGGGTCGATGGGGCTCGACAAGGTGCCCTGCAGCTCGATGTTGAGCTCGGATTCGCTGGCTTCGTCGTCTTTCGGCGCGCAGGTGCCGTCGTCCTTACAGACTTCTTCGTCCTTGCAGGTGCCGCACGAGCCGCCACAGCCGTCGTCGCCGCAGGTCTTGTTCTCGCACGCGGGCTTGCAGGCCTCCGGCGTCTTCACTTCCTCGCCCTTGGGCGGCTCCACGTTGAAGGGGCGCCGGTCGGTTAGGACCTGGGCCACGGGCGCCTTGTTGGCCTTCTGGACGAAGGACGGCGCTTCGGAGGCCATCGCGACCTCCGGCTCCGACGCCGGCACCGTCAGGTAACGCCCCTTGGCATAGTCCATGACCGTTTGCGCGATAAGCCACGCCACGGCGGTCAGGACCACCAGGTTCAGAACCCAAAAGTACTTTTTGAAGAGGGTTTCCATCGCCTCCGGCTCAGCCCACCCAGGCCGTCGCGTATACGGGCCGCTCCGAACGCGAGCACTCCATCGCCTGGGGGCTCAGGACGGTCGCATGATAAGGAGCGGCGATAAGATCGTCCAATTCACCATCCACAGGGTGGATCCGCCCCGGTCGCACGAGGACTTCGGCGCACGAGTCCGAAGGTCTCCCTCGCCTCGAGCCGGCCGGACCGGGCGTTTTGGAGCCAGGGACGCCGAAAAGCAAGCGGGAATCTCGTAATCGGTTCTCGGGCGTCTTCGAGAAGGTCAACGTCATTCGTCGTGCTCGCCCTGGCGCGTGTCGTCGGCGCGATCACTCTCCCCACGCCCCCAGGCGTCGAGCTTCCGGTAGATGGTCCGGGTCGCGATGCCGAGGAGCTGCGCGGCGAGGCGCTTGTCACCTTTGGTCATCTTGAGGGTCTCGCTGACGAGCTTCTGCTCGACCTCTTCGAGCGGCGTGCCGAGCGGGAACGAGATCATGCGTGACGCGCCGCCACGGGTCCGCACTTTGGGCGGGAGATCGTTCTCGGTGATGCGATCACCGCGAGCGAGCACGACGGCGCGTTCGGTCACGTTCTCAAGCTCGCGGACGTTGCCGGGCCACGAGTAGGCCATCATCATCTCGATCGCCTCGGGCTCGATGCCGACGATGTTCTTGTTGTTCTTTCGCGCGTAGGTCTGGAGGAAGTGCTGAGCCAGGAGCGGGACGTCGTCCGGGCGCTCGCGGAGCGGCGGGAGGCGCAGCGTGATGACGTTCAGGCGGTAGTAGAGGTCCTCTCGGAATCGGCCTTCGGCGACCTCCTTGGCGAGGTCACGATTGGTCGCGGCGACGATGCGACAGTCGACCGGCACGGTCTGAGTGCCACCGAGTCGCTCGATCTCCCCCTCCTGAAGCACGCGGAGGAGCTTCACTTGGACGTGTGGCGCCATCTCCCCGATCTCGTCGAGGAACAGGGTGCCCTGGTGGGCGCGCTCGAAGCGCCCCTCGCGACGCTGCGTGGCCCCCGTGAAGGCGCCCTTCTCGGCGCCGAAGAGCTCGGACTCGAGGATGGTGTCGGGGATGGCAGCGCAGTTGATGGCGACGAAAGGCTTGTTCTTGCGGGGTGAGCCGTCGTGAACCGCCCGCGCGATGAGCTCCTTGCCCGTGCCGGATTCGCCGGTGATGAGCACAGTGGCGGACGACGGCGCGACCTGGTCGACGAGGTCGAGCGTGTCCCGCATGACCGTCGACTGTCCGATGATGCGGCGTGATCCGAGGGTCCGGTCGAGCTCGGCCTTGAGCCGGCGGTTCTCGGCCAGGAGGAGCTGCTTCTCAAGCGCACGCTTGACCGGCGCGACGATGTCGTGGCGCTTGAAGGGCTTGACCACGAAGTCGTAGGCGCCGTGTTTCATCGCGTCGACGGCCATCTCGATGGTCCCGTACGCCGTCATGAGGATGACGTCCGTCTCGGGCGAGACCGACTTGGCCGTCTTGAGCAAGTCGAGCCCGGTCATGCCGGGCATCTGGAAGTCGGTGACCATCACCGCGACGCTCTCGGCGCGTAGGCATTCGAGGGCACCCCGGGCGTCCGAGGCCGACCGCACCATGAACCCTTCGCGTTCGAGGACTTTGGCGAGGGAGGTCAGGTTCGCGGCTTCGTCGTCGACGATGAGGACGGGGAGGATACCCAGCTCGGAGCGGGGACGCCCCCTCTCGTCACTAGCGTCGTCTCGGGCGTCGGAGCGGGCGTTCGGCACAGGCTCTCCTCGTGGGTGCCCCCGCTCGGACACCCGCTCGAGGGAGCGTCCCGGGACAGGAGCCGGGGAGTCGGAGCGAGCAGAGCGGAGCGAATCGAAGAAGGACATGAAATCGGCGTCAGCAAGAACCGTGCACAGCGCGGTTCAACTGCACCTGAGCCCGAATTGGGCCTTGTTGTCACTCAGGCTGCCGGGAGCTGTGTCATTTTGTCAATCGAGGTGAAGGTCAGCGCGGCGCGCGGAAGCCCCGCCAGTCGAGCGTGTAGCGCTTGCATCGTAACGCCATGATTCGCTCGGTGATTCCCAGCGCCCGGGAGGCCGCCGCCATGTTGCCGCGCGCGTTCTTGAGCGCGTCGACCAGAAGCTCGCGCTCCGTGGCGTCGAGCGCGTCCTGGAGAGTGCCGGCGAAGGTCGTGCCACTCTCGTCGGCCGTCTGGAGCGTCGGCGGGAGGTGGTGGCCGCGGATGACTTCGTCGGTCGAGATGAGGACCGCGCGTTCGATGCAGTTCTCAAGCTCTCGCACGTTGCCGGGCCAGTGGTACTTCATGAGCATGTCGATAGCGGGGGTCGAGATGCGGCGCACGGGGCGGCCCTTCTTCGCGCTGTATTTCTCGATGAAGTAGTCGGCGAGGAGCGGGATGTCGGTCTTCCGCTGCCGTAGCGCCGGGACATGAATGGGGAAGACGTTCAGGCGGTAGTAGAGGTCCTCTCGGAAGGCGCCGTCGCGCATGGCGCTCTCGAGGTCGCGGTTCGTGGCGGCGATGATGCGGACGTCCACCTTGACGGTCTCGGCGCCGCCGACGCGCTCGAACTCACGCTCCTGAATGACTCGCAGCAGCGCGACCTGGGTCGCGGGCGGGAAGTCGCCGATCTCGTCGAGGAAGATGGTTCCACCGTGCGCCAGCTCGAAGCGGCCGAGGCGGCGGTTGAGCGCGCCGGTGAAGGCGCCACGCTCGTGGCCAAAGAGCTCGGACTCGAGCAAGGTCGGTGACAGCGCGGCGCAGTTCACACGAATGAAAGCCTTGCCCCGCCGCGGACTGCCGTAGTGGATGGCGTGGGCGACCAGCTCCTTGCCGACGCCGCTCTCACCGCGAAGGAGGACGGTCGCGTCGGAGGGCGCCACCTGTCCGACCATCTCGTAGACGCGCTCCATGGTCTTGGACGTGCCGATGAGGTTCTCGGGCCGCGCGATGGTGCGGACCTCCGACAGCTCGGCCCGCCGCTCCTCTAGGAGCAGCTGTCGGAGCCGGACGGCTTGGGCGACCATCGAGGCGACGATCGTGAGGACGTGGAGGTCGTCCTGTACCGACCGCGAAGGGCCCTGGCCGCGTCCACCGCCGAGGGTCCCGACCAGCTCGCCATCGACCTTGATGGGCACACAGACGAAGGAGGCCTCTCGGAAGCGCATGCCGACGCCGGTCTTGTTCGTGAACTTGGGGTCGTCGGCGATTCGCTCGATAGCGATCGGCTCGCCCGTCTTCAGGACCTCGCCCGTTCGCCCTTCACCTTTCTTCCAGACCCCCCGACGGCGCTCTTCGTCTAGGAGGCCGGAGGCGACGTCGATCGCCACGTCGCCGGTCGACCGGTCGAGCAGCGTCAGAGTGGCCCAGTCGAAGCGCTTCGTTACCGTGAGCCGCTCGAGCACCGGCTCGAGGACCTCACGGAGGCTCGGGGCCGCGTCCAGCGCTTGACTGAGGTCGAATAGGAGTCGGAGCTCGCTCTCGGAAGGACCATCCATGCCGGGCCAGCATGCACGAGGTGCGGAAAAGATACAGAACGGAAGGAAAGTGACGGGTGAGAAGGTCGACCGTTGGAGCCACAACATTTTCGGCTTGCTTGGAGCGCCAACCGTTGGTACGAAGCGCGTCCCATGC
>JADMJS010000300.1 GCA_018780435.1 Myxococcales bacterium | reverse complement strand
GCCGAGAAGCCGCTCGCCGACAGCGGCGACTTCCAGTTCATGCGCGCCCGCTATCCCTTCAGCACGGACGCCGCGGTCGAAGACGGCTTCGTCTTTGTGAGCGACGCCTTCGTCGCCAAGGCGGTCTCCCCGCGGTCGCGCATCCTCGAAGCGCGCCGCATGGCGGCCCTCGCCGACCTCCGCGCGGTCGGCTACGGCACGCTCCTGCACGGCCTCCTGAGCGGGACGGCAGCCACGACCCGAGAGGCCCTCCTCGGCGCCGGCGTCCTCGCGGAAGCCGACTGGAAGCACGCCGACGGCACCGAGATCACACTCGACGCCGACAAGGGCCCGAGCTCGACCGTGTGGGGCCGCCCGAGCTTCATGACGCCGCTCGACGAGCTCGACATCGGAAAAGTCAGTGAATCCGAGAAGCTCGCCTACGATCGCTTCCGCGACACGTACCAGAACTACTGGCGCACCTTCATCGACCCGATCGGGCTTCGCATCGACGTCGATCCCGCGAAGAACCGCATCGCCTTCGACATGGCGATCATGCCGCTCATCGACGGCACCGACTACTCGGACCTTCGCGAGAAGGCTGGCGACGCTAGCTACGTCCCCGCGACCGCCGATGGGATCGCGCAGTGGACGATCGGTATCGGTGAGAAGAGCTCACTCCGCCGCGACATCGACGGACTCGCCGGCCTCCTCGGCCGCACCGACATCAACTTCTCGTGGCTCGGCGACTTCGCCTTCGCAGGGATGATGGGCGGCGGCGCCGTGAACGATCTCGCCATCCTGTCGGGCGAGGTCCCGGAGATCGGAGAGCGGCGCGCCGGTCGCGACCGCGACATGGTCCCGGTCCTCGACAAGGCGCCTCTCTATGCCGGCGTTCAGGTGAAGAACCCGCTCGCCTTCGCCGCGACCCTCGCGGCGCTGCGTGGCTTCATCCAGACCGCCGCCCCGGGCATGCTGGAGTGGGGCGACGGCGGTACGTATCGCGACGTCCCCATCACGCGCGTCGGCGCCAAGACCAGCAACTTCGATCTCGGCCACGACGCCGACCTCGTCTACGCCATCCCTGCCGGCGTCTTCGTGGTCTCCTTTGATCGCGGCGCGCTCGACCGGCTCATCGACCAAGTGCTCGACGGCACCCAGGTCCGGCTCCCGAAAGAGGGCGAAGCCAATGCCAGCCCCACTCAGGCCGACTTCCGCGTCGCCGTGGGTGAGGACGACCCGAGCCTGCGCACCCTCGGCTACCTCGTCATGGAAGGCGAGGCCGTCCGGCAATGGCAGGTCGCCCATCGCGACGCCGAGCTCTTCGTGCGTACCTTCGGCGTCTTGCCGGTGGGCGATGCCGGCAAGCGAAAGGCCCTCGCGTACCTCGGCTTCGAACCCGCCGTCACCCAAGGCGGCGCCTTCGAGCTCGCCGGGAACGGCCGGCTCACCCATTCCATCTACGGGACCATCGCGGAGCCGAACCTCGTCGCGCTCCCCGTCGAGGGCTCGCCGCTCGGCAAGCTCATCGACGGCCTCGCGTCCCTCGGCCTGCAGCTGGGCTTCGAGGGCGAAGGCCAGACCTCGGGCCTCCACGTCACGGGCGCCTGGACCCGCACCAAGTAAGAGCTCACGGCGTGAGGACCGGCAGCAGCGCCGCTGCTAGCCGGTCGTGCCCCCGCGCGTTCGGGTGGACCGTGTCTAGGAAGAGCGCCGAATCGCCGGTCGCCTCCATCAGCTCCGAGACCTCGACCACCACGGCCCCGACCGCACGAGCCTCGGCGGCCAAGATGGCTCGGTACCGCTGAACCTCGGCCAGCCGAGGCCACCCCGCCGCCGCAGGGCTCACGGGCGACACCAGCAGCACCAGCCGGCCTCCATCGGAGACCACATCTTCCGCCAGCGCGCGAACATTGTCCGCCAGCCGCTCGGACCCGACCCTTGGGACGTCCGGGCCCGGCGCTGAGGGCCGCCCCAAAAGCGCCAGGGTCGCGCTGCGAATGACTCGAAAGAAGTGGGACCGCAGCAGCCACCGGTTCAGGAGCGCCGCGATGGGCCCTGGGATTCGCTCCTCCATGATCTGATCGTCCGAGAGCCAAAAGCGGGCGACCGGATCGTTGATCCCCGCCTGGAGCACCACCACGTCCGGCTTCCATGGGCGCACATCGCGCCGATAGCGCGCCAGGGCCTGCGTCGACGTGTAGCCCGTCACGCCCGCGTTGAGAATCTGTAGGCGCCCGCCCGAACGCGCCCCGAGCCGCGCTCCGAACGTGGCTTCGAAGGGGACGTCGATGCCGAAGGTCGTCGAGTCGCCGAGCAACGCGACGCGGAGAGCGTCGTCCGACGTCGCACCCCTCTCCCCGCCCACCCGGAAGCCCGCGTCATCAATACGGAGTTGGCCAGCGGAGTACCCCGGCCGCGGCGCCCACATGAGCAGGGCGTCTTCCTGATTGAACGTCTCTTCGACGTCCCCATCGACGTTGCGGATGAAGAAGCGGAAGTCGTGGTCGAGGTCGTCCGCGAGCCCGAAGACTCGGCAGACGACCTCACCCATGACGAGGAGGAGGGAGATGGAGAGCAGGGGGAGCCAGACTCGCTCGCCGCGCGGTCCGAAGACCCGGGCGAGCCAGCCGGCGCCGCGCACGTTCATGCGACTCTCCGGGGGGGCGGGGGTCGCCCCCCACCCGCAAGCGCCTTCATTACTTGCGCTCGGCGTCCTTCTTGGCCTTGGCCTTCTCCATGAGGTCTTGCGCGATGTTCTCCGGCACTTCGCGGTACTTCGCGAACTCCATCGAGAACTCGGCCTTACCCTGGGTGCCCGAGCGAAGCGTGGTCGAGTAACCGAACATTTCGGCCAGCGGCACCTCGGCGGTGACCTTGGCCTGCCCGAACTCTTCCGTGCTGCCGATGACGATGCCGCGGCGCTGCATGAGCGTCGTCAGGATGTTACCGGCGAACTCGGCGGGCCCTTCGATCTCGACCTTCATGATGGGCTCGAGGATCTTCGGACGCGCCTTCTCGTACACAGCACGCCAAGCGCCACGAGCGGCTTCCTGGAAGGCCATTTCGTTCGAGTCGACCGCGTGCCAGCCACCGTCATTCAGGACGATCTTGACGTTGACGATCTGGTGGCCGATGAGGGCCCCCTTCTCCATCATCGACTTGAAGCCCTTCTCGATCGCCGGGATGAAGTTACGCGGGATGATGCCGCCCACGGTCTCATCGACGAACTGGAACTGCTCGCCTTCTTCCACCGGCTCGACGAAGCCGCCGACCTTACCGTACTGACCCGACCCACCCGTCTGCTTCTTGTGGGTGTAGTCGAACTTGGCCTGCTGGGTGATGGTCTCCCGGTAGGCGACGCGCGGTGGCGAGGTCTCGACCTCGGCCGCGTACTCACGCTTCATGCGCTCGATGTAGACCTCGAGGTGGAGCTCGCCCATGCCGGCGATGATCGTCTCGTTCGATTCCGGGTCGGAGAACACGCGGAAGGTCGGGTCTTCCTTCGAGAAGCGGTTGAGCGCCTTCCCGATGTTGACCTCGGCCTTCTTGTCCTTCGCGCGGATGGACAGCGAGATGACCGGATCCGGGACGAACATCGACGTCATGGTCAGGTCGACCGAGCCGTCGGTGAACGTGTCGCCCGACGCGCAGTCGACGCCGAACATGGCGACGATGTCGCCGGCGCCCGACGCCGTGATCTCTTCCATGTCATCCGAGTGCATTCGCACCAGTCGTCCGACGCGCTGCTTCTTGCCTGTGCGTTGGTTGTAGATGGTGTCGTCGCGCCGGAGCGCGCCCTGATACACACGGAGATAGGTCAGCTGGCCGTAGCGATCGTCGACGAGCTTGAACGCGAGCATGACGAGGGGCTTGCCCTCGATCTTGCTCTCGAGGATGACCTTCGCTTCATTGTTGCGCTGGTCGTGGGCCTCGTTCGTGACCTCCGTCGGGTTCGGGAGGTAGTTCACGACGCCGTCGAGCAGGAGCTGAACGCCCTTGTTCTTGTACGCCGAGCCCATCATCACCGGCGTGAGCTGGAGCGAGATGGTGCCCTTGCGGATCGCGGCGCGGATGAGCTCCGGCGTGACGCGCTCCTCGAGCATGGCTTCCATGAGCTCGTCCGAGAACATCGAGACGGCGTCGAGCATGATCTCGCGATACTGCTGAGCGTCCGCTTCCATGTCGGCCGGGATCGGCCCCTTGCGGATCTCGTCGCCATTCGGGCCGTGGAAGGTCACGGCCTCCATGTTGACGAGGTCGACGAGGCCTTCGAGCTTGTCCTCGAGGCCGATCGGGAGCTGGATCATGACCGCGTTGTGCGCGAGGATCTCGCGAAGTTGCTTGGCCGCCTTGAAGGGGTTGGCGCCCGTGCGGTCGAGCTTGTTCACGAACGCGATGCGCGGCACCTTGTAGCGGCGCATCTGGCGGTCGACCGTGAGCGACTGGCTCTGCACGCCAGCCACACCACAGAGGACGAGGATGGCGCCGTCGAGCACGCGGAGCGAACGCTCGACTTCGATGGTGAAGTCGACGTGGCCCGGCGTGTCGATGATGTTGATGTGCAGGCCGGCCCACGTACACGCCGTCGCCGCGCTCTGGATCGTGATGCCGCGCTCGCGCTCGAGGTCCATGGAGTCCATGGTCGCGCCGACGCCGTCCTTGCCCTTGACCTCGTGGATCGCGTGAATCCGCTTGGTGTAGTAGAGAATACGTTCGGTCAACGTCGTCTTTCCGCTGTCGATGTGAGCGGAGATACCGATGTTCCGAATTTTGGACAGGTCCGAGAGCATCTGAAACCTCTTTGAGAGCGCAGGCGGGCGCCGATGCCCGTGCGGGCGCGGTTGATACCCGTC
>JADMJS010000403.1 GCA_018780435.1 Myxococcales bacterium | reverse complement strand
GTCCGCGAGGAGAAGTACGGCTACGACTCGCAGGAGACGCGCCAGTACTTCCCCTACACAGCCGTGAAGAACGGCGTCCTCGATACCTACGCCGACCTCTTCGGCCTCGTCTTCGAACGCGCGACCGACATCGCGACCTGGCACCCGGACGTCGAGGCGTATCGGCTACGTAAGTCGACGTCGGGCCAGCGGGGCGACGGGAAAGGTCAGATCCTCGGCGTCTTCTATTTGGACATGCACCCGCGCGACGACAAGTACAAACACGCGGCCATGTTCCCGATGCAGACCGGCCTCGCGACCGGGCGCCTCCCGATCGCGTCCCTGGTCTGCAACTTCCCGAACCCGACGTCGGGCGACGCGCTCATGGAACACCAGGACGTCGAGACCTTCTTCCACGAGTTTGGCCACCTCCTCCATCAGCTCCTCGCGAGCCGCGCTTCCTTCGTGAACCTCGGCGGCATCGCGGTCGAGTGGGACTTCGTGGAAGCCCCGTCACAGATCCTCGAAGAGTGGGCGTGGTCCCACGAGGTCCTCGCGCGCTTCGCGAAGCACGTGAAGACCGGTGAGGTCATCCCCGTGAGCCTCGTCGAGAAGATGGGGCGCTCCGACGAGTTCGGAAAAGGCGCCGAGACGATGCGCCAGCTCTTCTTCGCGGCCTACAGCTACTTCCTCCACGAACGCGACCCGGCCAAAGTCGATCTCGAAGCTTTCTCGGACGAGATCTTCGCGAAGTTCTCGCCCTACGCGCGAGTCCCAGGTGACCGGATCTACTGCAATTTTGGCCACCTCATCGGGTACTCGTCGGCGTATTACACCTACCAGTGGTCGCTGATGATCGCGAAGGATCTCTTCGGCCGCTTCGCCAAAGCCGGCATCATGGATCGCGCCACCGCTCAGGCCTACGCCGACACGATCCTGGCGCCGGGTGGCCTCAAAGACTCGGTCGATCTCGTCCAGGACTTCCTCGGACGCCCCTTCTCGCTCGACGCCTACCGCGCCTGGCTCTCGGAGTGACACATGCAGGATGAAGTCGATACTAGCGCCCTCGAACACAGCGGGGCCCCCGCCTCGCCCAGTCCGACTCGACGCGACTTTCTCGCGGGCAGTGCGGCGGTCATCGGCGCGTCGATCGCCGCGCCTGCCTTCGCGGCCGGTCCGACCACCAAAGCGCGCATCGTGCAGGCGGAACACAGTGGCGTCACGACGGGCCCCACGACCATCGACACCGAGGTCCTGAAGACGCTGATCGACGCCGCGCTCTGCCGTTACGCGGGCACGAAGACGGCGGCCGACGCGCTGCGGAAGTACTTCAAGAAGGGCCAGAAGGTCGCGATCAAGGTCAACACCCTCGGCAGCCCCTACTCGTCGGTGAACCCGGAGACGGCGGCGCACCTCGGGGAGCTGCTCCACGAGAGCGGCATCGCCAAGGACGACATCCGCATCTTCGACCAGTACATCTCGCGCATGCAGACGGGCCGCTTCCGCGTGCGTCGTTCGCCGGGCTCGATCTGGGTGACCAACCACCTCGGACGCGACCCGAAGGTCCAGGAATACCGAGACGGTGACTACCGGGTCGAGTTCCACTGGGAGAAGCTGATCGTGTGGGCCGACGCCGTGCTGAACGTGTGTGTCCCGAAGGACCACGACCTCACGGGCGTGACCGGCGCGATGAAGAACATGGCGATGGGCGTGGTCAAACCGACGACCGAGCGCGAAGCCAACAAGGCCAACCCCGGCCACTACACGGTCGTGCCGAAGTTCCACCGCGGCAACTGCGACCCCGCGATCCCGTGGCTCTACAGCCAGCCGATGATCCGGGACAAGGTGAAGCTGATCCTCGTCGATGGCGTCCGCCTCCTCTATCACGGCGGTCCGCAGGACAAGGCGCGGCACCGACAGATCCTGAACCAGATCTGGGTGGCCGAAGATCCCGTCGCCGTCGACTCCACCATCCTCACGCTGGTGAACAAGGTCCGAAAGGCCAAAGGCATGAAGCCGGTCGAAGAGGACCTGTTCCGCGACAAGCCCCGCCTGCCGAAGTACATCGCCACCGCGGCCAAGATGGGCCTCGGCACGAACGACCCGGGCCAGATCACGCTCGACCACTTCAAAGTCGGCTGAGCAGGGGCACCGCCCCCTCCCTGAGGAGCACGCGCCCCCATGGGGACCTGGACCTGGCTCGCCGAGATCCCCTGGACGCTCCTCCTTATCGTCGAGCTGGTGGTCATCTTCGGCTACGTACTCATCGAGCGTCGGCAACCGTCCGCCACGCTCGCATGGCTCCTCACCATCATCTCGCTCCCCGTCATCGGCGTGGTGCTCTACCTCGTGTTCGGGCGCACCCGGATGCGGCGCCAAGCCAGCCGCCGGCGCAAGCTCCGCGACAAGAGCGTCGCCGCTCTCGGCCGTCATCGTTATCGCGAAGAGCCCCTGGCCGAAGCCGAGGTCGACGAACGCACCGAGCCGACGGTGCGTCTAGCCGTGCGAATGGACGCCATCCCAGCGAGTCGGGGAAACGACGTCCGTGTGCTCGTCAACGCAGCGGAAGCCTACGCGGCGATGCGCGAGAGCATCGACGCGGCGGCGCAGCACCTGCACCTCGAGTTCTACATCTGGAACGACGACGGGACTGGACGCGACTTCCGTGACCGCCTCGTCGCCAAAGCCCGAGCCGGCGTCGAGGTCCGCGTCCTCGTCGACGCCTTCGGCTCGTCGGGGCTCCCGAACGACTTCTTCGCGCCGCTCCTCGCAGCGGGGGGACACGCCGCCCAGTTCTCGCCGCTGTCTCGGTTCCGCCGACTCTTCAAAGGTGGCCGCGTCGACTTCCGCAACCACCGCAAGCTGCTGATCGCCGATGGGAACGTCGGCTTCACGGGCGGCATCAACATCGGCGACGAGTATCTCGGCAAGGACAAGACCGTCGGCATGTGGCGGGACACCCACATGCGTATCGAAGGACCGGCGGTCTACGGACTACAGCGGGCCTTCCTCGAGGACTGGTGCTGGGCCAGCGACGAAGCCAAGTTCGAAGTGGACGAGTACTTCCCGAAGTTGCGGTCGGCAGCGGGAAACGACGTCGTCCTCATCGTCGACTCCGGTCCGGATCGCCGATGGTGGCCGATCTACCGGCTCCACGTGCAAGCCATCGCCCTCGCCCGAAACCGGATCTGGCTCACCAATCCGTACTTCCTGCCGGACCGCGTCATGGAAGAAGCGCTGGTGACGGCGGCGCTTCGCGGCGTGGACGTGCGCGTGCTGGTGCCGGTGAAGGGCGACAGCCGCCTCGTCGCGCTCGCCTCAGAGGCGCTCTTCCCGACCCTCATCGACGCGGGCATCAAGATCTACCGATACGGGAACGGCTTCGTCCACGCCAAGACGCTGCTCATCGATGATTGGCTCGGGACCGTCGGTTCGGCCAACCTCGACACGCGCTCCTTTCAGTTGAACTTCGAGCTCAACGCCTTCGCGTTTGGAGCGGAGCTGACGGGCACCTTGGCCAAACACTTCGAATCCGACGTGGGTGGTACTCAGGAGCTCAAGGTCGCCGACGTCCGCAACGTCGGCTACGGCACCCGTCTCGCGCGCCAAGCCGCCCACCTCCTGTCGCCGCTCCTCTGACGACCGGAGGGGGTATGCGCTGACGCGACCCGACCCCTGGCGCCCAACCCGTTGTAATCAAAGCCGATGCTGGGAACTCCGAGTCCCTCTTTCGCCCGCGGCGTGCCTCGTGGCGTTCACCCACCGGGTCGCCCCTGACCCGGCTCCACATTGGCGGTACCACCTCTAGGATCCCGATGAAAGCTGCTCTCTCATGTTGCAGCCGCCCTTGGCACGCCCCCTGCTCTACTGGAAAGCACGATGCGCCACAGGGCGCCAGACAGGGGGTACGTCATGAAGAACTTCTCGCTCTCGGCTTCGGTTTCGGTTCTCGCAATGGGTTGTGTGGAGACGGGTGATCTGGTGAAACGTTCCGCGCTGGCTCAGCCTGAAGCGGAAGTTGCGGTCGCGGAGTACGCGTTCGCCGAGCACGCCCCGCCGCCGGCCTATCAGTTCGATGTCGGCGCCGCCCCGTCCATCATCGGCAGCGATGTCGCCTGCGCCGTGAGCTGCCTCGGCGACTGGGACGCCGCCTTCTCCTCCTGCATCGCCGAGGGCGGCGTGAACTGCTCCGCCGTTGCTCATGACCAGGTCGCCGCGTGTGTCGACCTAGGCTGCTACGAGGATCCCTCGCAAATGGGTGCCACTCAGTGCTCCGAGCGTTGCGACCAGGAGGCCATGGTGGTCGACCGCGAGTGCCTCGACGACGGTCGCGCCTGCCTCGCCGACGTCCGCTCGGTCTACGCCACTTGCTACGACGCCGAGTGCCGCGACGGCCGTGTGACGCGCCGCCTCATGCCCCGCCTCGCGGCCTACCGGACCCGCGTCAAGGTCCACGAAGCGGTCGCCGCCGAAAGCGCGCCCGAAGCCCACTCTCCCGTGAGCTGCGAGAGCGCCTGCCAGGCCTACGACCTCGACAGCTACCTCGCGTGTGTCGACCAGAACCCCGGCCAAGCGGACGTATGCCGGAACACCGTCGGCGTCGCCTTCGACTTCTGCATGGCGACCCACTGCGAGGCGCCGTGACCACGAGACGAGCCCAGCGCCGCTGGGCTCGCTCGGTCCCCTGAACATCGATGAGTTCCCCGGTGACTCCATGACTTCCCGACCAACGCTCCTGACTTCCGAGCCCTGACTTCCGAGCCCTGACTTCCGAGCCCTGACTTCCGAGCCCTGACCGACGTCCCTGATTCCCTTGTGCTGTCCCCGTGTTCGTTCCCCGCCGGTATCACCGGCAATTGGTTCCTCGGTCCGCCGCGTACAGCCGCACCGCCTCTGGGTGCAGCCGATGCGCCGGCCCCGGCGCGACTCCCCATCCCTCGCGCGGCGGACCGAGGTACCCCCTTCCCTCTTCTTCCCCTCACCTCCCCTCGTACGAACTGGTATGGTTCGCCCCCGGTCACCGGCCCGCTCAGGTGGCCGTACCGATGGCAAGCCCAGGAGGGATCGTGCGGCGTTACGCGTTGAGTTTCATCACCCTGACCCTGGTCACGGCCTGCGCGAGCGGTGGCCGTAGCGGCAACCATGACGCCTCCAGCGCGGGCGACGCCGAGAGTGGCGACGACGCATCGGATGGTCTCACCGACGGCAGCACCGACGGGACCGGGACGTGCGTCGACGAGACCTACGCGGAGGCCCTCCCGCCGAAGGACGCGCCGCTCACCGACCTGCTCGCGGATTACTCCTCGGCCGCAGCGTCCGACTTCATCCTAGAGGTCCTCGAACGGCGATACCCCATCGGGAAGCACCTCGTCGAAGGGGGGCTCGAATATGAGGCCCACGATTGTATCGAGAAGTTCCTTCGAACGAAGACGACCGGCAAGGCCGTGATCGGTCAGCTCTCGACCATCGTCCACGAGTGCGGTCACTCCTTCGACGTCGACCAGTCCTCCTTCTCGGGCGCGACGTACGTCATTCGGGACGATCTTCGGCTCGAATGCCCGGGCGCCTCGTTCGCCGGCCAAGATGCCAGCTTCGCGCGAAGTCTGATCAAGGCCGATCCCTACGCCGGCGAGCGGCCGCCTTGTAACGGCGGTGGGTCCGGTTGCGACATCTACGCTGACCCCTACCTCGACGGCGATCCGGAGAACGCGCAGTTCGAAGCGGGCGACCAGGGCTTCGACACCGTCATTGAAGAGGCCGTTCAATACGTGAACTCCCTCGCGACCGGGTACGCCTTCTCGGACCATTACCAAGGCATGGTCAGTGAGCGGGACGGGATCTTGACCTTCCTCTGGTACATGGAACGTTACCTGCGCCTCGCACGGACCGATCACCCCGACGTTCATGCGTTCCTGCTCGGCAATGCGTGTTGGCGTGACGCCATCCTCACCGTGTGGGGACGCGCCTGGCTCTACCTGGACGCGACTGCGGACGATCCGAGCCTCGGAATCCACGACGACGCCATCATGAAGCTGGTGAAGACGCCGGAGCTGTTGGACGAGATCGAAGCCGTACGAGTCGCGTCCGGCTGCCGCTGACGCGTGGCCCGCCGTAAGGCTCAGCCAACACGGCCTGCGACGGGCCCACGCGCGCGGCGACGGGCGTGGCTCGAGAGGCTGCTCCTCACGCTCGTGACCACGCTCGTGACGCTCGGTCTCGCCGAGCTCATCGCGCGAACTCAGGTCCCCGCCGCGTCCTTCGACCTCCTCTATGAGGCCCACCCCGATCCGGAGCTCGGCGTCACACTCGCAGCCAACGCCGACTTCGAGTTCGAGGGCGTCACGACGAAGCTGGCGCCCACCCGGATCCGCACGACGGCCGAAGGCTATCGCGAGCCGGCGGTCCTGCTGCCCGCGCCGCCCGGCACCCGGCGCCTCGCTTGCCTTGGGGATTCCGTCGTCTTCGGATGGGGCGTCGAGGCGCTCGAGACCTTCTGCGCCCACCTGCCGCAGCGCCTGGGCCCGGGCTGGGACGCTGTCAACTTCGGGGTCCCGGGCTACAACCTGACCCAGACCGTACGCCGCTTCGAGCTCAACGGGAGCCGTTTCCATCCCGACGCGGTGGTCCTGATCGTCAACCAGAACGACGCCGATCCACCCCTCTCCGCGTCCCGTTCACGATGGAGTCGCGCTGCCGACTCGAGCGCCCTCCTTCGTTGGGTCTTGGTTCGACTCACGCGGAGCGCCGCCGCCGAGACTCCGACCGCGGCCACCCCCGTCGCACCGGCAGACGTCCCCTCCCCTGGCTACGTCGCGCCCCTGACGCGGTTGGCCGGACTCTACTCCCGCACGGGGACCCCATGGATCGTGGTCTTCACCTGGCCAGCGCCGGCCGCGCTGGTCCGACATACCGTCCGGCTCGGGGCCGAGGTCCTGGACGCCCGCGACATCCTCGCAACACCGCACTACACCATCGCCGGGGACGGTCACCCGAACGCGGCCGGCCACGCCGCCCTGGCGGACCGCATCGCCGAACGCCTCGGCGTCCTAATCGCTCGTCAACGCGGGCCGGCGAGAAGCCACGAGCGATAGAAGCGGTACATCTGCCGGTCCGTGTAGTGTTCCTGCTTCAGCGAGTACCCCGTCACGTCGCGGATGACCTCGCGAGCGCACTCCGACAGCGCCCCGCCTTTCCTCATGAGCGCGACCAGCTTCGACAGGGCCCGTTTGGTGCGCTTCGGGTCGAACTTGACCCCGCGCTCCGAGAAGGCCGCCTTGAGCCAGTCGGTGCGGGGTGCCTCCTGATTGGCCGACCACCAGCGCTGCCACTTCGTGATGGCGCTTTTGCCAGCACCAAAGCTGCGGCCCGTGATCCGGAGGAGCGCCTCTTGGGCCGACTGCGCCACCTCGCGACGCTCGATCAGCGCGGCCACGAGCGCGGGGACGGCAGGCCCATGGCGCATGAGCCCGAGCCCACGCGCGAGCCGCGCCCGGATTCCGGGTGCCTCGCCGCGCCGCCCGATGAGGCTCAGGAAGGTCGCCGCGCTGCTCGGGTCGGCGATGGTGGAGAGCGCGTCCACGAGGCGGACCCGGAGCTCGCCCTGGGCACCGCCGCTCAAAACCGCGTTGAGCGAGGGGATGAGTGCCGACAGGCCGTCGAGCTTCACGAGAGTCTCGAGCGCTGCGAAGCGGAGGGCCAAGGCACGCTCCGAGCCGATGAGCGTGACGAGTGCCGGCCCCGCGGTGTGCCCTTCGATGGCCCCGATGAGAGCGATGGCCTTCAGGACCACGCGATCATCTTTGCTGGAGAACGAGCTCACGAGCTCCGCGGTCCGGGCCGCTACGTCATCGGCGAAGTCATCGACCCACGCGTGTAGGGTCCCGTAGTTGCGGCATCCGAGGAGCCGCTCGTGCAGCCCACAATAGATTCGGATGTGAAAGTGCTCGGAATGGGAGCTCGAATTACCCGGCTCGCCGAGCACGTCGGACGCGCGCGCGATCAGCGCCTCGGGCTCTCCGGCCCGTCGGGCGAAGAGCAGAAGCTTCTCGCGGAGCGCGCCTTTGCAGAAGAGCCACTGGACCTGAATCGATGGGTCCGTCAGGAAGGCTTTCACGAGAGCCCAGTTACGGGCGGGGTCGAAGCGTAAGCCGAGCGCTGCGTTGTTTCCTTCGGCGTCGAAGAGCACCAATTGATCAGATGCAACCGCTCGACCCCGTTCGTCGATGGCGTAGAACGCGATGTCGGCGTCTCGGCCACTGTTGTGGGAGACGCTCGGACCGATGTCGCCACCGCTCTCGCGCGACAGGTTCGCGACGATGAGCGTCGATTTCGGATACTGACCAGCGACTTCAAGTGCAGCGCGTTTGATCGCATCGGTCAGCTCCGTCGTCCCCCACGTGTAGCCCCGGCGTCGGGTCGCCGCCATGACGCGATATCCGGGTCCGCGGTCGCCGAGCGTTCGCCCCGCGACGAGGTGACCATCCGACGCATTGCCCAGGGAGAGCGAGCGCTCGGTGAGTCGCACGGGTGGTGGCCCCGCGACCGCGTCGAACGAGGCCAAAGAGAGGCATATCAAGACCAGCACTTTCGCATCGACCATGCCGCTATTCCGATGGTCCTGGGCGCGAAGGTCAAGATAGGAGTTCGACTCAATCTGAAGTCTCACATTGAGAAACACGCCGACACAGTCTCACTTTGAGAACACGCGCTACGATTGCCATTCGAGATGATTGGCACGTCCAGCTTCGTCTCAGAGTGAGATGAACGCCACTCCACGCCCCCCTCATTCGCAGCTCGGAGTGGGTCAAATGACGTGGCACGACCCTTGCTAGACCAGCGCCGCACTGAGTGAGGCCGCGTGCATCACTTCAGGGGCTGTCTCCTCCCGTTTGAATCGCCCGAGACACCCGAGAGCCCTGATGCCGGCGGGACCCCCAACCTACCAGCATTGCAGGGCTCTCGCTTTTTAAGCCCCCTCCTCCTACCCTGCCGCCATGAAGACGGACCAGCTGCTTCTAGCGCTCGAGCGGCACTTCGGCTTGAGCCGCTTTCGGCTCGGCCAGGAGCAGCTCATCCGGTCGCTCCTGCTCGACCGTTCGGTGCTCGGCGTGATGCCGACCGGCGCGGGAAAGAGTCTGTGCTACCAGTTGCCCGCCGTCATCGGCCCCGGGACGACCCTCGTGGTCTCGCCGCTAATCGCGCTGATGAAGGACCAGGTTGACCAACTGCGCGACCGCGGCATCGCCGCCACCGACCTCCACTCCGGCGTCGCCCCAGACGAGCGGCAGCGTCGGATGCAGCGGATCCTCAACGGCGAGATGAAGCTCGTCTATGTGGCCCCAGAGCGCTTCGGGGATGACTTCGTGAGTCGCCTCGGGACCCTACCGCTCGACGCGCTCATCGTCGACGAGGCCCACTGCATCAGTCAGTGGGGGCACGACTTTCGCCCCGACTTTCGACGCCTGGGCGACGTCGTGAGACGCCTCGATCTCCCGCGCATCGGCGCGTTCACGGCCACCGCGACGCCGGAGGTCAGAGCGGACATTGGTCAGGTGCTCGGCATCCCACCGGACCGGCACTGGGTCTTCGGCTTTCACCGGCCAAACCTCCGCTTCGACGTCGTCCCCGTCCAGCGGCGGGACGAGAAGCTCACGCTCCTTACGCGGTTCCTGCAGCGGCACCCCGACTGGACCGGCATCGTCTATTGCAGCACCCGGAAGAGCGTCGACACGCTCGCCAGCGATCTCGCCGAACGCGGCTTCGCCGTCGCTCCCTACCATGGCGGGATGTCGAGTGAGCTCCGGGCCGTCAGCCAGGATCGCTTCATGCGAGGCCTCGTCCGAGTGGCTATCGCCACCAACGCCTTCGGAATGGGCATCGACAAGCGCGACCTCCGCTTCGTCGTCCATTTCGAACTTCCGGCGAGCCTCGAAGCCCTGTACCAAGAGGCCGGGCGCGCGGGCCGTGACGGCGCTCTGGCCGAGTCCACGCTCCTCTTCAGCGTGCAGGACACTCGGATTCACGACTACCTCCTCGAACGCCGCGAGCTCCCACCCTCGCTCAGCAGCGCCGAACAAGAGCGCTTGCGCAACCTCGACCGCCGTCGTCTGAGCGATGTCGTCCAATACGGCGCCTCGGACGACCGCTGTCGGCACGAGGCCATCCTCGACTACTTCGGCGAGAACTTCACAGGCGCTCCGTGCGGTCGCTGCGACGTATGCGACCGGAGCGCCGCCTTTACGTCGAAGGTCGTCTCATCCAAGCGGCACGGCGAGAGTGCAGACCATTCTCCCCCGCGGCCCCTCACGGACGGCGAAGCGGTCGTGGTCCAGAAAGTGCTGAGCGCGTTTGCGCGCGCGGACGGCGTCATCCCGACCCGGCTAATCGCCGAAGCGCTCATCGGGACCACGACCAAAGCGGTGCTGGAGAGCCGGCTACACAACACCCGAACCCACGGGATTCTCGTCGGTTATGGCGTCCCGTTCATCGAGAGGCTGGTCATGGCACTTCAACGCGCCGGCTGCCTCGAACCCTCGCCGAGCCACCCAACGCGCCTCCGCCCCACGCCACTCGGCGTCGACGTCATGTGGCGCCGACGAAGCATCGAGCTGACGGTCGCCGCCTTCGATGGGTCGCCTGCCACACTCGGGTCGAAGGGGGTCTCCCCCGAGGCCCTCACCGTGGCCCGCCGAGTGCGCGACGAGATCGCAGCGACCGTCGGAGTTCCCCCCTTCGTGGTCTGCGACGATGAGACCGTCCTTCGAATCGCGCGCCTCGTGCCACGAAGCCTCGACGCGCTCAGGCGCGTGCCCGGCGTGACCCCCCACGACGTCGACGTCTATGGCCACGCGATGATCGCGGGCCTCGCGCCGGTTGGGCGGAACCTCGAAGCCGGGGCTGCAGCGGCAACCCCGATGGACGTAGCGGGAGGAGAGAGGCGGGGACCGGGCGACGCATCGCCCAGGTAGGGTCACTCGGGCTTCGGCGCCTTCGCAGCGGCCGCACGAGCGGCGATCCGAGCCGCAGCGGCCTTCGCGGCGGCGGCACGTTGCCCGGCGAGCGCCTTGGCGTCGTCGCTCGACATGGTCGGCATGGCCGACCCTGAGGTCAGCCCGGCGAGACCGTCGTCCGACTCCGCCACAGCGGGAGCGGCTTCCACGGGAGCCGACTGCGTCAGCCCGACGAGCTCGTCCTCGACGACCGCCGCGACCACGGGCGCTGGCGCGACCGGCTCGGGCTCGGGTGCCGGCGCGGGTTCAGGTTCTGGAGCCGGTGCGGGCTCGGGTTCCGGAGCCGGAGCGGGCTCGGGTTCCGGAGCCGGAGCGGGCTCGGGTTCCGGAGCCGGAGCCGGCTCGGGTTCAGGTGCCGGTGCGGGCTCGGGTTCCGGAGCCGGTGCGGGCTCAGGTTCAGGTGCCGGTGCGGGCTCGGGTGCCGGTGCGGGCTCGGGTTCCGGAGCCGGTGCGGGCTCGGGTTCCGGAGCGGGTTCCGGTGTCGGCGCGGGCGCTGGCGCAGACGCCGCCACGACGGCCTCGACCTTGACGGGTTCCGGAGCGGCGACGGACTCCGCCATTGGAGCCGGGCGAGACTCGACTCGGGGCGCGACGGCCTTGAAGGTCTCGGCGGGTTCGGCAGGGCGAACCGGTCCCGGACGACGGATCACGGTGCTCTTTCGGAACTCCTTCGCCTGCTCGGGCGAACGGATGACCGCCGCGCCGACGAAGGGCTCGGACGGGGCTTCGGGCTCCGCCTCTTCTACAGGGGCCGGGCGTGGCTCTTCGCGAGCCGGCCGGTCCTGACGACGTTCGTTCCGATTTCGGCCACGCTCGCCTCGGCCTGCATCGGCGGGACGGCCCGCCTCGGCGCGCTCGGTGGCGGCGAGCTGTGCCTCTTCGGCCTCGACGTCCACATCGCCATCCATGTCGCGTGCGCTGGGGAAGCTCATCCCCTCTGCACCGCGGCTGGCGGTGAGGCGGCCCTTGCGCGTGCCGGGGGCCTCGCCGTGCTCGAGCGTGTAGACACGGTCTTGTGCCGCATCGAGCTGCAGGAGAGTGATGGTGTAGGCGCGGTGATTCGACTCGGCCCGGCGGTTCGCGGTGCGACGATCACGCTCCATCTCGAGGAGGCGCTGCTTCATGTCTTCGTAGCGGCCCACGAGGCGCTCGACCTTGGCGTGGTACTCCTCGCCGACCGCGGCCTTCTCGTTCTCAGCCGTCTGACGAAGCTCGTTCACGATCTTCTCGCGACGGTTCTTCTCGGCGTTCGCGACCTCGCCGCGCATCGACTCCGACTCCCGACGAACCTCCTCGAGCTCGCGGGCACGCCCGTCTAGCTCGTCACGGAGCCGGTCGATCTCCTTCTGAAGTGACGCGACGCGGTTCTCAGCGCCCGAATCACGAGCCGCGGTGCGGTCGAGGGTGTCCTTGAAGCGCCGATTCTCGGCTTCGAGCTGCGCGACCTTCGACTCAAGCGACCGTACTTCGGCGGCGAGGTCTTTCCCGGCGTCTTTGGCCGCGGCGTCCTTGGCCAGAAGCGCCTTGCCTTCTTTGCCCTGCTTCCCCGACTTCGCCGGGTTTGGTTCGGACTTGGCGGGTTGTGCGTCCTTCTTACCATCCTTGCTGACGCGTCGTTCGAGCTCGACGAGCTTCTTTTCGGCGCGCTCTGCCCGCTCGGTGGCGGCCGATTTTTCCTTCAGGAGCTCTGGGAGCTTGGCTTCGAGTTCGGTGGTCTTGGAGGACGCGCCGAGCCACTGCCAGACCGCGGCCAGGAGTGCGACGAGGGCGAAGATGAAGGCGTAAACCATGAAGTAATGCTCACCAGTTCCGACCCGTGGGCCCGAGGGGACAAAGGCACGGGGCTCGAGGCGCGACTCATGCGTGGGGACATCCCGTTCGGACGAGTCTGCGCGGCGCGCTAAGGTAAACGACCCGCCCCGCCAGGGCAAACGCAAAGAGTCCGTGCGTGGACGCCACTCGCCGGCGGTTGGGTGAGCCGGCGGTTGGGTGAGCCGACGGTGGGATGAGCCGGCTGTTGGACAGACGCGCCGAGGTGACGCCGGTCTGCGCCGGGGCGCGCCGTTTCGCTGCGCGTTCACCGACGATCCTTCTTGCGGGAGTCGACTTCGACTGTTAGCTTCCCGCCGCCTCCGGTTGTTCGGCGAGACCTCCCGTTTCGACGCGCAACCCCTCGCTGGCTCACGATGGCACGCGCGTCTCTATTGACCGCGGCCGGCGCCTGAGTCGGTGGGGGCCGACTGCCACACCCCCGCGGGGGGCCTGGGCACCGTCCTGGGGGCCCCGGCTGCTGCGGCGTGGGTCTCGGCCTCGAAACGAGGGAGTCCTTCGCCACCGCCACTGAACGAACTTCAGGCAGCCACCGGGAGACCCGGTTCGCTGGTAACGCCCACGACGGCGTACCGACGAATACGAGTCGACCACGGCGGACTAGGCACCGACCGGGTGCGATTGCGCACCCGGCTGAAACGCGCTGCAGCCCATGGCCGCTGTAGCGACGCAGGGACTCAGGTGGAATCGGAGAGCACTTCGCAGCAAGCGACCGCCGGGAACGACCGGCCCCCTGGCGGGGCGGGTGTGGCGGTTGGCTGGGCCGATGAGCGCATCGCGCTCACGGAGCAGGAGCGAAAGATCCTGCGCGCCGTCGAGCCGACACTCGCCGCGCTCGGATACGTCGCCGTGCACATCGAAGTCATCGGCGGCACTCGTGGGGGGCGCACGGTCCGGTTCTACATCGATTACCTCGATGGGAAAGCGCCGGTCTTCGAGCCCGAAGCCTCGGGCGATGATGGCGACGACGACGGCGATGCCGCCATCGTGCCCGCCACGGGCCCCGGGGGCGAACGCTACGTGACGATCGCCGACTGCGTTCGCGCGTCGCGGCAGATGGACCTCGTCCTCGACGTCGAAGAGGTCATCACCGGCTCGTACCAGCTCGAGGTCTCTAGCCCCGGCCTCGACCGCCCTCTTGGCCGACGCGCTGACTTCGTACGCTTCGAAGGCAAGGCGGCGAAGATCGAAACGGACGCTCCCATCCAGGGGCGGCGACGCTGGTCCGGCACCCTTCGGGGGGTCGACCAGACGGATGTCAAGATCGAGGTCGACGGAGTGATCCATGCCGTCCCCTTCGACCGGATTCGCAAAGCGCACATCCGGTACGACTTCGATCAGGAAGCGACGGCCACGCGATGAGCCCAGTAACCCCATGAGCACGGGAAATCCATGAGCACGACGACACCGAACCCGAACTCTCAGAACTTGACCGCGGTCATCGCCCAGGTGTCCAAGGACAAGGGGATCGACAAGGCCGTATTGGTGGAGGCCCTCGAAGCCGCGATCGTGACCGCGGCGAAGAAGGTCTTCGGCCAGGATCGCCAGTTGGAGGCTCACTTCGAGGAGTCTCTCGGCCAGGTCGAGCTTTTCCAGTACATGCAAGTCGCCGAGGACGTGCAGATCCCGGACGTCGAGCTCGACATCGAGACGGCGCGCCAGGTCGATCCGGACGTTCAGGCGGGTGAGGAGCTCGGCTTCCAGATCTTCTACCTCGAGGAGCACGCCCAACGCGCCAAGGAAGAAGACGAGAAGTACGGCGACATCCTCGGTGTGCGTGCCCAGCGCAGCACCTTCGGTCGCATCGCTGCCCAGACGGCCAAGCAGGTCATCATCCAGCGCGTTCGCGAAGCCGAGCGCGACATGGTCTACAACGAGTACAAGGACCGCAAGGGCGAGATCGTCGCCGGCATCGCGCGTCGCTTCGAGCACGGAAACGTGATCGTCGACCTCGGCCGAGCGGAAGCCGTCCTCCCCGTCCGCGAGCAGATGCCGCGGGAGTCCTACCGTGCCGGCGACCGGGTTCAGGCCTACGTGAAGGACGTCTCGAAGGAGTCCAAGGGCCCCCAGATCAAGCTGAGCCGCACGGACCCCGGTCTCGTTCTGAAGCTGTTCGAGATGGAGGTCCCCGAGATCTACGAGGGCATCGTCAAGATCGTGCACATCGCCCGCGAGCCGGGTGAGCGCACCAAGATCGCGGTCGCCAGCTCCGATTCGGACGTGGACCCGGTGGGTGCATGCGTCGGCATGAAGGGCTCGCGCGTCCAGGCGGTCGTTCAGGAGCTGCGGGGCGAGAAGATCGACATCGTGCCGTGGAATCACGACGTCGCCCGCTTCGTCTGCCACGCCATCGCGCCGGCCGAAGTGCAACGCGTCCTCATCGACGAGGAGTCGCACACCATCGAGCTCATCGTCGGCGACGACCAGCTCAGCCTCGCGATCGGCCGCCGCGGCCAGAACGTGCGCCTCGCGAGCCAGCTCGTGAGCTGGAAGATCGAGATCCACTCCGAGTCGAAGATGGCCGCCATCAAGCAGGAGCTCAAGGAGCACCTGCTCAAGCTGAACGAGCCCAGCCTCGACGACGTCACGATCGACTACATCTTCAAGCTCGGTTTCCACTCGCCTGAGAACATCCTCATGGCCGACTACGGGGAGTTCGCGAACCTCCCGGGTTTCACCGACGACACGCTCTATCGCATGAAGGAGGTCGCCGCCGAGCTCAAGGAGAAGGCTGGCCCGGATCCGCGCCGTCGTGACACGCACGCCGGCCCGCCGGTGGTCCACGAGCAAGGCCCGACGCCCCACGATCGCGAAATGGGCCGACTCAAGCTGGTGCGCGGCCTCAGCGAACGCCTGCTCCACCAACTGATGGACGCTGGATTCCGGTCGGTCGAGTCGCTCGCCAAGGAGCCCAACCTGGCCCGCATCGCTCAGGTCGACGCCATCGGCCTCAAGAAGGCGCGCCAGATTCGGGACGCGTCGGCCAAGTACCTCGAAGAAGAGACGGCTGCCGGTGGCTACGAAGCGCTGATGTCCGACGTCGACCTCGACGACGAGGATGAAGCCGCCTAGTGGTGAGGCGTTCCCACCGGTCCACGTTGAAGGGAGCGGCCGAAGGGCTGTCGACCGCGAGTTCGGCCACATCGAATTGTGGCGCTGATCGCACGACGTCGGCCCTGCCGATGCGTACCTGCATCGCGTGCCGAGAGCGTCATCCACGGAGCGAACTTCTGCGATTCACGCTGGACGCCGAAACCGGGGTGCAGCTAGACTCCGCCGCCGTTCGCCCCGGCCGGGGGGCCTGGGTGTGCCCCACCTGGGCTTGCTTCGAGCGGGCTGCCTCCCGTGGAGGTTTCTCTCGCGCCTTCCGAAAGGAAGTCCGTACCCCGCCGGTACGGGACGCGGGAGACGCCGTGAGGGCGACTTTGGAGTCGACCCTTTCGGCACTGAACAGCCGACTCCAGGTCCGTCGTCCGGATGCGCCCATCGCACTGGCTGACGACCACCTGCTGTCGACGAGGGGTGCTTCGGCACGTCCCTCACTCGACCCGCCTGCGCACACACCATCGGGTGCGCCGTTGGGTCAGACCTCCGGAGCCACTGCTCCGGAACGTCATCCCGGGAGGCTCCGGACTCGAATCGAACGAGTCCAGACTCTACTCGGGCGTTTCGTGATGAGACCGGCCGACGGTGCCCAGAAGGGCACGCGCCGGGCGGGAGTTGGGTAGGGTTATGAGCACGGTCCGCATCTTCGAGATCGCCAAAGAACTCGGGCTTTCGAACGAGGACGTCATCAAGCACGTCAAATCGCGCGGGCTCGAGGCGACTGATCATCTCAGTCAGCTGAAGGCGTCCGACGCCGCACGGCTAAAGGACGACCTTCGCACGGCGAAGACCGTCGAACGTCGCAGTGGCACGGTCATCCGCCGCTCGGGTGCGCCGAAAGCGCCCACGCCGCCGCCTGCGCCGGTGGTGGTGGTGGCGCCTTCCATGTCGAGCGCCGCCGGTCTGCGCCCCCGCCCGCCAGGCCCCGTCGCCGGCGGGGTGCCGTCACGCGAAGCCCCTCCGCGAGAGGCACCTGCGCGGGCTCCGGACTTCCGCGACGTCGGGCAGCGCGATACGGCGTCACGAGATACCAGTAGCATCGAGGCCCAGCCACCCACCGAGCCCACGTCGCACGACGACGCGACGACGGTCCAGGCGCCATCGATCCCCACGAGCGAAACGATGCCCTCCGCGGCAACGTCCGAGGCGGCGCCGGTCGCCCCCGAGCGCCTGGCCCCATCGGCGGCGAACGAATACCGGGCTGTCGTCATCGCACAGCCACCGGCCCTCGACTCGAAGGGCGAGCCGACGCTCGAACGCGCTGTCGTCGTCCGCCAGGCGGTGTCTGCCCAGGTCATGCGCGCTATCGAGCAGACGCGCCGTGAGAAGGGATATGACGGCGTCAGTGGCGTGGTCGAAGGCCGCCCGACCCGCGAGATGAGCGGCCCGATGGGTCCTCCTCGTTCGGACGGCGGTGGTGGCCCCGGTGGCCATCCCGGCGGCGGACCGGGCGGACCGGGTGGTGGACCGGGCGGCCCCGGTGGCCCCCTCGGCGCCGCCAAGAAGAAGCCCCCGACCGCGCCGGGTCGACGCAATGTCGAGGAAGAGAAGCAGCGGAAGTACCGCCACATCATCGAGGTCGACGACCTGCGCTCCGGCGCTGGCCGCAAGAAGGCGCGACGCCCGGGCGGCAAGCTGAAGGGCCGCATGTCGACGAACCCGGCTCCGATGAAGGAAGCCAAACGCGTCGTCAAGATGGGCCCGGCCATCACCGTCGGCGAGCTCGCTGCGGGGATGTCGGTCAAAGCGACCGAAGTCATTCAGCGTCTCTTTGCGCTCGGCCAGATGACCACCATCAACCAGGCGATCGACTTCGACACCGCCTCGCTGGTCGCTGACGAGTTCGGCTGGCGCGTCGAGAGCGTGGCCTTCGATCTCTCGAACTACCTCGAGCAGACCGACGAAGGCGACGAGGACCTCGAGCCGCGTCCGCCGGTCGTCACGGTCATGGGACACGTCGACCACGGCAAGACGAGCCTCCTCGACGCGATCCGAAAGGCGCGCGTGGCGGACGGCGAGGCCGGCGGCATCACGCAGCACATCGGCGCGTACTCGGTGGACGTGCCGGGCAAGGGCAAGGTCGTCTTCATCGACACGCCGGGCCACGAAGCCTTCACGGCGATGCGCGCTCGCGGGTCGCAAGCGACGGACATCGTGGTCCTGGTCGTGGCCGCCGACGACGGCGTCATGCCCCAGACCCTCGAGTCGATCAACCACGCGAAGGCCGCTGGCGTCCCCATCGTGGTCGCCATCAACAAGATCGACAAGGACGCCGCCAACGTCGACCGAGTCCTCAGCGAGCTCTCCGAACACGGCCTCGTCTCCGAGGAGTGGGGCGGCGAGACGATGATGGTCAAGGTCTCCGCGCTGAAGGGCCTGCACATCGATCAGCTCCTCGAGACCATCCTCCTCCAGGCGGAGGTCCTCGAGCTGTCGGCCAGCCGCACGGTCCCTGCCAAGGGCCTCGTGCTCGAAGGCCGCCTCGAGCGGGGTCGTGGCGCCGTCGCCACGCTGCTCGTGCAAGAAGGCGTGCTCAAGGTCGGCGACGTGGTCGTGTCCGGCGCCCTCTGGGGCCGTGTTCGCGCGCTCACCGACGACAAGGGTCGCGCCCTCAAGGAAGCCGGCCCGGCGACACCGGCCGAGATCATCGGTCTCGGTGGCGTCCCCAGCGCTGGCGACGCGTTCTACAAGGTCAAGGACGACAAGGCCGCGACCAAGATCGTCGAGCATCAGCTCGAGCAGAACCGCCTGAAGAACCAGGTCTCGGGTCCACGTCGCACGGGCGACAACATCTACGAGATGATCGCCGCGGGCGAGATGACCGAGCTCAAGGTGGTCGTCAAGGCGGACGTGCAGGGCTCGTCGGAGGCGCTCAAGGAGGCCATCGAGAAGCTCAGCCGCCCGGAAGTGGGCGTCAAGGTCATCCACACGGCCGTCGGCGGCATCAACGAGTCCGACGTCAACCTCGCGAAGGCGTCTCGCGCCATCATCATCGGCTTCGGGGTGCGCCCCGAGGTCAAGGCGAAGGCGCTCGCCGAGCAAGAGAACGTGGACATCCGGATGTACACGATCATCTACGAGGCGCTCGACGACGTTCAGAAGGCCATGGCCGGGCTCCTCTCGCCGGTGCAGGAAGAGCAGTTCGAAGGCCGCGCGGAAGTTCGCGCCATCTTCAGTGTCCCGAAGGTCGGCACCATCGCGGGTTGTTTCGTCATCGACGGGACCATCACGCGCAACGCCAAGGTCCGCGTCACGCGCGACTCGAAGCAGGTCTACCAGGGCACCATCACGTCGCTACGCCGCTTCAAGAACGACGCGCGCGAAGTCTCGGCGGGCTACGAGTGTGGTATCGGCGTCAGCTACAACGAGCTGAAAGAAGGCGACATCATCGAGTCCTTCAAGATCATCGAGCGCGCCGCGACGCTCAGCGTGCAGCCAACAGCGCCTTCGCGCTGAGTCTGGATGGCCGCCTCCCCCTTCAAGCGTGCCGATCGGCTCTCGGCGTCCATTCGCGACATCGTGGCCGAGATTCTGCGGGCCCGGATCGCCGATCCGCGGCTCCGCAGCGTCATGATCACGCACGTCGACTTCCCGTCGGACCTCCAGCAGGCACGTGTCTACTGGTACTTCCTGAAAGGAGCGACGGACGCCAAGATCGCCGCAGCGGAATCGGCGTTCACCAAGGCCACCGGGCTCTTTGAATCGGCGGTCGCGCGTGAGCTCCAACTGAAGCGGTCCCCCGACCTTCAGTTTCGATACGACAAGGGGATCGATCACGAGCGGCACATCGAAGCGCTCTTAGACGAAGTCGGCGCCTCGAAGCCACCCGACGACACGTCGCGCTGACCCCCTTCTCCACTCTCCAAGGACGCTCGCGGCACGTAGCGACGCGTTTGAATCATGCTCCAGGGACGCGTCTACATCATCGACAAGCCGGCAGGCATGGGCTCCACGGACGTGGTCCGCGAGCTTCGGCATCGCCTACGCACGCCGGAAGTCGGGCACACGGGGACCTTGGACCCGGACGCCACCGGTGTCCTGCTGCTCTGCACCCACGCGGCGACGCGGCTCGTCCCTTTCCTCACGGCGGAGGACAAGGCGTATCGCGTCGACGCACGGCTCGGTCGCGCCACCGTGACTGACGACGCCGCAGGCGACACCGTCCGCGAGGCTGCCTGGGACCACGTCACCGAGGTCGCTTTCGCCGAAGCGCTCGCCAGCGCCGTAGGGACGCATCCCCAGATGCCGCCGAGCGTGTCCGCCATCAAGGTCGCCGGACGCCGGATGCACGACCGGGTGCGGGCCGGCGAGGATGTAGCCGGCCTCGTGACCCCACGGCTCGTCACCCTCGACACGGCGCGGCTCGTCCACTTCGCGCCGCCGGACGTGACCCTCCAGCTCGAAGTCGGGAAGGGCTACTACGTTCGGAGCCTCATCCGCGACTTGGGTGAGACACTCGGCACGGCCGCGCACGTGACGGCACTTCGCCGCACGCGGGTCGGTCCTTTCCTCGAGTCCGAAGCGGTCCCGCTCGACGACGTGACCGAAGCCTCGGGGCTGCCCTGGCTCGCGGCTCTCGAACGAGTGCTACCGGAGCTCACGGTCTCTGAAGCCGTCGCGAAGCGCCTCGGCTTCGGACAACGCATCGGGGGGCAGGATCTCGACCGTATCCCGGCGCCCCACATCCCCCAGCTCGCGCGACACGACGGCGAGCCGGTGGCCGTCGTCTCGTGGGACGGCGAACGATTGACTATCGTGAGGGGGCTCGCCGGTTGACCCGACCTCGGGGCGGCGACCGCAAGGTCACTGGCCATCGGGTGCGGCGATTCCCCCCACGTTCGACCTTGACAGGCCCGGCGGCGCTCTTGTACGGTGCGCGCCGGCAAACGCTAGACGCACCCGCAGATTTCGGCGGTGCGCGCTAAAAGCCGCATAAGACGACGCCGGCTCCGAAGAGCCGACGCGCACCGTCTGGAGGAAGTTACGATGCCGCTGCTCCCCGCCAAGATTGGCGAAGTGATTCAGTCCTACCGCCAACACGAAACGGACACTGGTTCGCCGTCCGTCCAAATCGCTCTGCTGACCGAGCGCATCAACGAGCTCACCGAGCACTTCAAGGTCCACTTCAAGGACCACCACTCCCGCCGTGGCCTCCTGAAGCTCGTCGGCCAGCGCCGCCGTCTCCTCGAGTACCTCAAGAGCAAGGATCTCGCCGGCTACAAGACGCTCATCGGGCGCCTCGGTATCCGCAAGTAAGTCCGGGCCCAGGTCGACACACGGTCGCCTGCGGCCGTGAGCGGCCTGTTCGCGTGGCGGGCGCCTCTTCGGGCGCCTGTCCCTTCCTGGCGCGGATCCTGTCCGCCACCGCTCACGGCGTGAAGGCCCTTCGGATTGATCCGCACGGCCTCCGTCCGCTCTCTCGAGGACCCACCATGGCATTCAATATCCAGAAGACCTCCGCCGCCGTTGGCGACAAGACCATCGAGTTCGAGACCGGCCGCATGGCCAAGCAGGCCGGCGGGTCTGTCCTCTGCACGATGGGCGAAACGGTGGTCCTCGTGACCGCCACGGGTGCCAAGACGGCGAAGGAAGGTATCGACTTCTTCCCGCTGACTTGCGAGTACGTCGAGAAGAGCTACGCGGCCGGCAAGGTCCCGGGCAACTACTTCCGCCGTGAGGGCCGTCAGAACGAGTTCGAGGTCCTGGCCAGCCGCCTGATGGACCGACCGATCCGCCCGCTCTTCCCGGATGGCTACCGCTGCGAGACCCAGGTCATCGCGACCGTGCTCTCGCACGACCAGCAGAACGAGTCGTACATCTGCGCCATGAACGGCGCGTCGGCGGCGCTGCACATCAGCGACCTTCCCTTCGACGGCCCGACCGCCGCCGTGCGGGTCGCGCGCATCGACGGCAAGCTCGTCTGCAACCCGAACATCTCCGAGCTCGACTCGGCCGACATCAACCTGCTCGTCGCCGTGAGCCCGGAAGGGATCAACATGGTCGAGGGTGGCGCGGACTTCGTGGACGAGAAGTCGATCCTCGACGCCCTCTACTTCGCCCACGCGTCCTGCCAGCCCATCATGAAGGCCATCGAAGAGCTGCGTGAGAAGGCGGGCAAGGCCAAGCGTGCGGTCGAGCCGCTCAAGGTCGACGAGGCCTTGAAGGCCCGCGTCCGCGAGCTCGCCATCGGTCCCGTCAGCGCGGCGTACCAGATCCGCGAGAAGGCGGCTCGTTACAACGCGCTCGACGCCGCGAAAGAAGCGGTCGTCGCCGGGCTCACCAAAGAGGAGCTCGACAAGGGCAAGAAGGACGTCTCGAAGTTCATCGAGGACATCAAGTACGAGGTCGTACGTGAAGCCATCCTCGGGACCAAGAGCCGCATCGACGGCCGCGGCCTCGCGGACATTCGCCCCATCACGACGGAAGTCGGCGTCCTGCCGCGCACCCACGGCTCGGCGCTCTTCACGCGCGGCGAGACCCAGGTCCTCGCGGTCGTGACCCTCGGCACGATGAAAGACGGCCAGAAGATCGAGACGCTCACGGGCGAAGTGCAGAAGGAGTTCATGCTCCACTACAACTTCCCCTCGTTCAGCGTCGGCGAAGTCAAGCCCATGCGCGGCCCGGGTCGTCGCGAAATCGGTCACGGCGCGCTCGCGCAACGCGGCGTCGGGCTCGTCCTCCCGGACCCGGAGACCTTCCCCTACACGGTGCGCGTCGTCGCCGAGACCCTCGAGTCGAACGGCAGCTCGTCGATGGCCACGGTCTGCGGCGCGTCGCTCGCCCTCATGAACGCCGGCGTGCCCATCAGCACGCCGGTCGCCGGCATCGCGATGGGCCTCATCGCCGAAGGCGATCGCATCGCGGTCCTCTCCGACATCCTCGGCGACGAGGATCACCTCGGCGACATGGACTTCAAGGTCGTCGGCAACCAGAAGGGCGTCTCGGCGCTCCAGATGGACATGAAGATCTCGGGCCTGACCCGCGAGACCATGGAAGCCGCGCTCGAGCAGGCGCGCGTCGGTCGTCAGCACATCTTGAAGGAGATGGCGAAGACGATCTCCGAGCCCGAGCTCGACCTGTCGACCTGGGCCCCGCGCATCTTCACGGTCGTCATCAACCCCGAGAAGATCCGCGACCTCATCGGCCCCGGCGGCAAGCACATCCGCTCGATCCAGCAGACGACGGGCGCGGACATCGAAGTCACCGACGACGGCAAGGTCAACATCGCGGCTGTCGACGGCGAGACCGCTCAGCGCGCCGTCGACCTCGTCCGCTCCTACACGGAAGAGGCCGAAGTCGGTCGCACCTACCTCGGCACCGTCAGCCGGCTGGCTGACTTCGGCGCCTTCGTGACGATCCTCCCGGGCGTGGACGGCCTCGTCCACATCTCGGAGCTCGACGAGGGTCGCGTTGCCCAGGTTCAGGATGTCTGCCAGGAAGGCGATGAGATCCTGGTCAAGGTGGTCAGCGTCGACCGCATGGGCAAGATCCGGCTCTCCCGCAAGGAGGTGCTTCTCGACCAGCGGCGTGCCGCCGGCGAAGACATCCCGGAGCGCGAGCCCGAAGAGCGCGGTGACCGTGGTGGCGACCGCGGCGGTGATCGCGGTCGGGGCGGTGGTGACCGTGGCCGTGGGGGCGACCGAGATGGCGCCCGTGGCCGGAGCCGGGCACGTCGCTAGTCCATGACGCTCCGGATCCCGGTCCTTCGCGTCGGCACCGCACCGGTCCTGACGGAAGACGGGTCGGAGCTCCTGCTGCCCCAGGCGATGAGCCCGGGCGCAGCGGGTTACGATCTCATGGCGGCCATCGAGGCCCCGAGGGTCATCCCTCCCGGGCGTCATGACCGCATCCCCACCGGGCTCGCGATCGCGATCCCGGACGGCTACGAAGGTCAGGTCCGCCCTCGCAGCGGCTTGGCCTTCCGGCACGGAGTGACCGTGCTGAACGCGCCGGGGACCATCGACTCCGATTATCGGGGCGAGATCCAAGTCCTCCTCATCAACCACGGCACCGAGCCGTTCGTGGTGGAGAGGGGCGCACGCATCGCTCAGCTCGTCTTCGTGCGGGTCGAGCGTGCCGAGTTCTCGGAACATTCAACATTGCCCACCAGCGCACGCGGCGACGGTGGGTTTGGTTCGACAGGCATTAAGGGAGACTGAATCATGGCTTCACCGACCAAGCGTTCGAAGACCGTCCGCCGCCGCAAGGCCGCCACCTGTGGCGCCGCCCGCAAGCGCGCTCTCCGTGCGGAGATCCGCAAGGCTGCGGCCAAGAAGATCGACGTCCTCTGATCGAAGATGGCGCCTCCCGACGTAGGTTGGGGGCGTCGCCTTTCAGAGACAGCTCACCTCGGGGCAACCTTCGTTGCCGCCGGGGTGTTGCTGTTTAAGCCCTCTGTCGTTTGGACATCGTGAAGGATCGGCGCCCCACGGGACACCGAACCGAACTGAACGCCGAACTCAGGGCTCGGTCGAGAATAAGTGGGAGATTTGACCGCGTCGCGCCCCG
The DNA here is from genome assembly GCA_018780435.1 of Myxococcales bacterium. Classification (GTDB taxonomy): domain Bacteria; phylum Myxococcota_A; class UBA9042; genus SXOO01. Next base: position 8 of record JADMJS010000403.1, on the reverse strand, counting down.
CCCGGCCC
>JADMJS010000114.1 GCA_018780435.1 Myxococcales bacterium | reverse complement strand
GGATCCCCTCCAGAGTAGGGATGCGGAAGTTGAGCTTTTCGTTCCACGCGCCCTGAAGGGTCAGGAGCTGACGGGCCACTTTTGGGCTCGGGACGGACAACAGGCGCCGCACCGCCGGGAGGAAGCGCTGGTCTTTGGACGCGACCCGGAAGAGCACGAAGAGGTTCTCGAACTCTCGGCGGTAGGGCGTCGCGAATTGGGGGCCCGGGGCGTAGCGGAAGCCAGGCGAGGCGAAGCGCTGCATCCAGTCCGCCGGAAGGAGTCCCTTCTCGAGCGCGTAGTCGTTCATGGTCGTGCCGGGCATCGGGAACGCGTAGTTCATCCGCACGAAGTCGGTGCCGATGTCCGCGTTGAGCGCCGCGGTCTCGAGAGCGCCCTCCGGCGTCTCCCCGGGGAGCGCGATCATGTTGAAGGTCGCGAGCTTGATGCCGCGGCGACGAAGGCGCTCACCGGCGGTTCGAATGTGCTCCTCGGTGACACCCTTGCGCAGTACGCGCATCCGTAGCTCCGAGTTGCCTGTCTCGACGGCGAAGCCCGCCGACCAGCAGCCGGCCTCTGCGAGCGCGGCGGCGACGCCTTCGGAGACGAGCTCCGCGCTGGTATTACACGTGAAGGGGATGCCGACTCGACTGCGGTAAAGCGGTGCGAAGCGAGCCACCCAGTCTTCGTCGACCGTGAAGAGGTCGTCGGAGAAGTGGACGTGGGTGAGCGGGCCCTTCGCCTTCTCCGCGACGATCTCCTCCACGATCTGCTCGGGTGACTTGTAGCGAGTCCACGTCCCGCCCGGCTCGCGCGGCTGCACTTTGTTGAGGGCTGAGATGTAGCAGTAGCTGCAACGGTGATGACAGCCGCGGCTCGCCAGGAAGCGCTTGAAGGGGAAGCGCCGCATGAAGGGGTAGCGGTCGTAGTAGAGGTCCTTGGAGGCGACCGGGACCTCGTTCATCGGGATGCCAGGGCCGGGAGTAGTCCCGACGAGCTCGTCACCGTCGAAGAGCGCGAGGCCTGGTATGCCAAGGACGACGTCGCGACCAAGACCAGACCCGGAGGCGAGCGCCGCGACGGCGGCGAGGACAGGACGGTCGGCTTCACCGCGGATGAGCGCGGCGAAGGACCCACTCTTGAGCAGCTCGGGGTAGAGCGTCGGCGCCGTGCCGCCCGCGAGGATCGGTGCGCCGAGGCCCGAGAGGCGCGTCGCGACCTCGCGTGCCCAGCCGTGATTCAGCATGGAGCAGGCGACCACGATGAGGTCGGGTTCGAGCTCACGTGCCGCTTTGTGGAGATTGCGTTCCTCGCGGTCGAGCAGGACGAAGGCGCGATGGCCGTTCAGATCGAGGAGCGCCGCGAGCTCGATGAGGGCGAGCGACTCGTCGAGAGGATTGTCTTGGATGAAGAGGACTCTCATGGCGTGCGCATCGTACCTCGGAAGACTCTACCGCGGACAGGTGAGAGCGGTTCCCGGGGGTCGCAGCAGCCCATGGAACGACGTGACGGCTCTTGGCACTCGACTTGCTGGGCGTTGCCCCCGCCGCCCTGGCGTCTAGCTTTGGCCGCGATGCACCTCCGGGTGCGACACCCCGCCGCCGGGCGGAAAGGACTTCGAGATCATGATGCGCTGGACAGCCCAACGGCCCCTGCAACCGGGGTCGTTCGCAGCACGACCGTCACTTCGGCGCGTGGCCCCAGTGACATTCTGGCTCATGGCCGCCAACGTGGCCGTGACGCTTTTGACAACACTCTTCGTCGCCGAGCCCGACGCCTTCTTCTGGAATTGGGGCCTCGTCCCGAGTCAGCTCGGCGCGAGCCTGCACGGGTGGGTGACGGTGTTCACCAGTATGTTCCTGCACGGCGGCTGGCTCCACCTCGCGGCGAACATGATCATGCTCTACTTCGCCGGTCGCCTCGTGGAGACCCGCATCGGCCCGGGGCGCACCGCCACGCTCTATGCCGTCGCGGGCGTGCTGGCCGGGCTGGCACAGGTGGCCTGGGACCCCACGAGCGGCGTGCCGATGGTCGGCGCGTCCGGCGCGATCTCCGGTATGTTCGCGGCCGCCGTCATGCTCGCGCCCCGGGAGCGGGTGCTGCTCATCACGCCGCTCACGCTGTTCATCCCCATCCCGATGCGCCTCCTGACGCTCGGCTGGCTCTGGCTCGCGCTGCAGGTCATCGGCCTCATGGGCGCGGATCCCTTCGGCGGGGGCGTCGCCTACATGGCCCACCTCGGCGGTTACGCGGGTGGCTTGCTCTTCGTGTGGGGCCTCGGGTGGGCGCTCGCCCGACGGCGCGAATCGAGCCGTGCGGACTACGCCCGCCGCCTCGCGATTCAGCATGGGCCTGCGCCGAGCCCGCGTTACCGCACCGTGTACGTGACCGACTCGATGGGCCGCACCTTCGCGTTCCACGAGCCCCGGTAACCCAGGGCCACCACTCGGCGTCACTCGGGTTCGGGGCAAGCCTCCTCGCCAGATATGATTCGGTCGTCGGCGACCCACTCATCCCAAAAGGAGTCCCACCCGGGGTACGTGATGCGATGGAAGGCGCCGTCGACCGCGGTCACCCGCGCCTCCCAGCACTTGCCCTCCCACTCGACCTTCAACGTGGCGCCCACCGGGAAGCGCTCGAAGGTGATGGGCGAGAGGTCGGAGGCGTCGACGCGCTCGATAGTGCGAGTCGCGTAGTCGAGCGTCTCGACGATGGCTTCGCGCTCCTGTTCGCCGAGGACCCGCACCACCTCATCATCGTACGTGGCGTAGGCTCCGACCCGAAAGCCCTTCGGCGCTCTCGGTGGGGGCTCCGGCGCGGCCGCGGCGAGGCGGAGGGTCACCGGGGTGGTGCCCGCATCGAAGCCCGAACGTTGCGACTCGCGATAGAGCATGGCCTCGCGCACCTCCGTGTGGAGCTCTCCGAGCGTCACGTAGCCGTCGCGGTCGTGGTCGAGGCTGGCGCGGCCAAGGAGGGCGTCGTTGAGCGTGAGGGTGTAGGTCCAGTCGCCCGTGGACGCGTTCGAGGCTTCCGAGGAGGTGAGCGCGACGGCCTCGATCCCGACCCGCCTGAGCGCGACGGCGACGTCGATGAGGCCGCCCGAGTGACAGCAGTCGGCGAGGAGGATGACGCGACGGCCGCGCAGGCGTTCGGCCAAGATGGCGCGCAGGTCGTCGAGCACGAGCCCTGTCGTCGCCTCGCGGTCGCTCCGAACGTCCGACGTCGCGAAGACGATGCGACCGTCATCGAGACGGACGCCATGGCCCTCGAAGTAGAAGACGAAGGTGCCGCCGACGGGCGTCGCCTCGGCGAGGCGCGCGACGGTCTCAAGGACGGCCTTCCGCTTCGCGTCGCGATCGAGGAGAAGCGCGAGGCGTTCGGGTGGGACGCCGAGGGCGGCGACGCGCTGAGCCAGGACCTTGTCCTGTCGTTTACGTTTGTCGAAGTCGACGTAGTCCGGATCGCGCCATTCGAGGACGCCCGCGACGACGACGGTCGCTTGAGCCCAGTCGACCGCTGGCGGTGGCGTGCTCGCCATGGAGGCCCATGGGAACAGGAGAATCGCGAGGAGACCGATGCGCTTCGAGGTCGTGATGAGGTGGCCCATGTTGCCTCCGTGGTGAAGCGGCCAACGCTCTCATGCGCCGGGGCATTCCTTCGCGAGTCTAGACGCTCCCGTCCGCTCCTAGACGCATTGGCGCTGTAGGAGTAGACGCCGGACGTGCCTGCACCATCTCAAGACGCCATCGCTGAGCTCCTCGCCCGCCGCCCCTCTGCCCGGCTCGGCCCCTCGACGCTCGTGTGGGTCGCGACGTGGTTCTCGGCGCTCGTCACGGCCGGCGTGGGGATTCCCGTGGGAATGTGGGCACTTGGCCTCACGCTACCCTGGCGCATCGCGACTTTGGCCGCGCTCGTGCTCGTGCTCGCGACCGGCGCCGCGGCGTCGGTTCAGCGGGTGGAGGACTTTGACGCGCGCCGGACAGGCCTCGCCCGAGAGTGGCTGAACTGGTGGCGGGCGGTGGAGGCGGCTAGAGCGGGCGGTGCCGACGGGTTGCCCACCTTTGCGCAGTTGCCGTCGGGACCTCGTCGGTGGCTCTGTGTCTTGGGAGTGCGGCCGGCAGCGGGCGCTTGACGACGACTACTTCCGACAGCAGCAGAAGCTCCAATAACCGGCCGTTTGAGCGTCACCGTCCGCGGCATTGACCTCGCTACCGCCATTGCCCGCGTTGCCGCAGCCGTAATTGTAGAAGCTGCCGACGAGCTCACCGTTGGCGGTCGCCTTGCCCGCACGCCCCCACACCGAGACCTCGGCGTCGCAGGTCTCGCCGGCGCCTGAACATATCTGAGTACACGTGAGTGCGGACGAGGTGTTGCGCACACGGACGGAGTTGCCGCAGCACCCGGTCCCGCCACTCGCGGTGCTCCCGCGACAGGCGGCGGCGGCCGACGCGTGGATGGTCATCCACCCGATGGCGTTGTCGGCCTGATTGGACGACGCGCTGCAAACCGGCAGGCCGTTCGCGTCCGTTCCGGTCACGTATCGGCCCGCGGTGCACGCTTGCCCGCTGAGGGCGAAGTTGGCGCCGGTGTATTTCGTGTCGTCGTCACCGTCGGCGAGATCGGCCGGGATCGCCGACAGTGAGGCGAATGTGCCCGACGTGGCCACGGGCGCGAGCGCACTCGCGTGGACGAAGCCCCATGACGCCACGAGCGCTTGAACCGACGCGGCATCGAGGTGCGCCGCGTCCACACACCCCGTGCAGCCGAGGCGACGCGAGACGAGCGCGTAGGGGACGGCGTCGAGCGACCGACGCGGCAGCGGGGGCTCCGTCCCGAGCTGCACCTGAAGCCAGCGCGCAGTGCCGTCGTCAAAAGCCGCCGTGGGGAGGACGATGTCGCGCCCGAGCACGGCCGAGAAGACGCCATCGGCCACGACGATCCCGAGCGTCTCCTTCCAGAGCTGAGCGCCGTCGGTCTCGTCGTCCCAGATCGTGAACACGGCGACGTAGCTGCCATCGGGTGCGGGCTGCCCGGCGCTCGTGGTCAGGAGCCCTTGAACGGGGAAGGTCTCGGGGACGGCGGCGAGGGTGGTGGTGGTCAGGAGGGTCGCGATCAACCCCGCTAGAGGCCCAAAACGTTTCACGATGTTCATCGAAACCTCCGCCGAATCCGTCGAACGGACGTGAGGTTAGCAGATGTCACGCGGCGGCGTCCCAGCTTGCCGCCGGCCGCAACTTGAAGGACGGTACACGCTGTCACGCACCGACTAGTCGGGCGCGCTGGAGGTCATGGCTTGGAGTTCTGGTTCCACTCTTTGGTGCTGAGCAACTTTCGATGCTTCGAGCAGCTGGGGCTTAAGCTCGAACGTGATGTGACTGTGCTGTCGTCAGCCAACGGTGGCGGCAAGACGGCTGTGCTTCACGCGATCGCGACTCAGCTCGCTGCTTGGCTCAACCCGGCGCCCCTCAATCTGGTCCACTCGCGTGATGTTCGGCACATTCGAACGCCAAGTGATGCATGGGAGGCAGCTGGATCATGCGTCGTTGGGGGTGGAGCACTGATCGACGGAAGTGACGTCAGCTGGTTCCGCGGACTAAGGTCCACAGGAGGTCGGGCAGTTAGAACGTGGGTGAAGCCAATTCGCGACCTCGCTTCGCGTGTGCTCGTCCCGGGGAGCGACTGGCCTGTGATCGCCTTCTATGGAACCCAACGCTTGTGGCAAGTCGTCAAGAGGACGGATAGGAAGGCACCGACACGGCGTGAACGCCTTGACGGCTACATCGACTGCCTAGATCCGCGCAGTAGCGAAGGACAGCTTCTCGCTTGGATGAGGCACCACGCGCGAATCGATTTCCAGCGGGTCTCGCGTGGCGAGCCGCCCCTCGGCCAGCTGGCGACAGTCCTTTCCTCGTTGAAGCTCGCAGCAGTGGACGTAAAGGAAGTCATCTTCGATTTCGCGCTCGATGAACCGCGTGTGCACTTCAACGACGGCACGGAGGCCGCATGGGGCGCCTTATCCGACGGCTATCACGTCTTCCTCGGCCTGGTGGCCGACATCGCGCGGCGGGCAGTCATCCTCAACGACCACCTGGGCGCGAACGCGCCCTTGCTGTCGGGCGGCGTCGTGCTGGTCGACGAAATTGACCTGCACTTGCATCCTAAGTGGCAGAGGACGGTCGTTCAGGGCCTCCGGAAGGCGTTCCCGAAAATCCAGTTTGTCTTGACGACGCACTCACCTCAAGTACTTGGAAGCGTTGAGAATCGGCAGGTTCGGCGGCTCAAAGACCACCAAATCAAGAGCGAGCCCGCTCATGTCCACGGCCGCGACAGCAACGCCATCCTGGATGACGAGATGGGCGCGTCTTCGCGCTCAGAGGAAGGCGAAGCTCGAAGACGCGCCCTCCACACCGCGATCGATGAGGGTCACCTCGACGAGGCCACGGCGCTCCTCGCGGAGCTGAAAGCGGAATGGGGCGAGCTCGACCCTGCCGTCGTGTACGCCGAGACCAGCCTCGACTGGGCCCGCACGACGCCGGAGGATGAGGATGCGCGGGATCAAGAAGGGTAAATCGCCGTCCAACGTGTCTCCGGCCGGTCAGAAGTCCCGATCATTCACGGAAGCACGGTTATCGCTTGGCAGAACGCTCAAGTCTGCTGAGCCGAACACGAAGGCTCAGCTCGCGCGCGCCGAGTTCGACTCGTTGGACAAGGCCTCACTTCGACAAGCGCTCCATCAAGAGCAGAGGGGGCTGTGCGTCTATTGCGAAAGACATCTGCCCACGCCAGGCCTTGAGGCGAAGGAAGCGCGCGCAGGAACGACCGGCATTGGCCCCGTGGCACACTGGGAGCCGATCAAGTGCGCTCCAGGCAAGGCGCTCGACTGGGACAATCTCCACCTCTCGTGCGCCAGCTCGGCGACATGCGATGGGGCGCAGGGCGAGCAGTCGCTTGGCCTGCCCGCGCCAAGTCACGAGAGCTACGAAGACTTTCTGACTTGGGGCACGGACGGCGACATGAAGGTTCGGCCCGCCGTCAGAGAGGGCCTCCGCGCGCCGCTCGAAGTGGCGATCGGGACGTCCACGAATCCCGGGGTCCTCAACCTCAACAGTGAGGGCCTCCGTCGTGCTCGGAGAACCGCCATGAAGGCGCTGGGCGACAATCTGAACAAGGAGTCACGTGGCAAACATGTTGGCAGTGATGCGCTCACGAAGCAGGCAGAGCGTCTTCTGGCACTTGAGCCTCTCCCTGCATTCGTAAGCTTACAAGTGCAGTGGTTTCGCGAACGAGCGGCAAGGCGCTGACCCAATCGGTCCGTCAGTGCGCCGGCTCCGCACAAGCCCCGTACTCTACCTGCACGGTGACGTGGCGGTAGCCGAAGGTCTGCGTGAGGTGGACGCGGACGCGCTCGATGACGAGGTCCGTGCTCTCCGTCTCGGCGACGCAGACGTGGAGAGTGATGAAGGCGGCGCCCTCGTCGACGGTCCAGGCATGGATGTGGTGGACGTCGAGGGTGCCCGGGACGGCGCCGAGCAGCGAGGTCTTGACGAGGCCAGCGTCGAAGCCGTCGGGGCTGCCTTCGAGGAGGGTGTGTGCGGACTCGACCGTCAGCGACCAGCCGGTGCGGACGATGAGGAGCGCGACGGTGACTGACAGGATGGGGTCGATGGGCGTCCAGCCGGTGGCAAGGATGATGACGCCGGCGACGATGGCCGCGACTGAACCGAGGAGGTCTCCGAGGACGTGGGCGATGGCGCCGCGCGAGTTGAGGTCGTGGCCACCGCTCAGGATGGCGTAGACGCCGAGGTTCACGAGCAGCCCGGCTCCCGCGACGATGAGCATGGGGATGGGCAGGATGGGGACCGGATCCGCGAGGCGATGGATGGCCTCGAGGACGATCCAGAGCGCCACGGCGAGAAGGGAGATGCCGTTGGTGAACGCCGCTAGGACACGGGCGCGACCGTAGCCGTAGGTGCGTCGGTCGTCGGCGGTGCGGCGGCTCGCGATGGCGGCGTAGAGGGCGATCCCGAGGGAGGCAGCGTCGGTGGCCATATGGCCTGCGTCGGCGACGAGCGCGAGCGAGCCGGTCCAGAAGCCGACGACGACTTCGACCACCATGAACGCGGCGGTGAACACGAGCGCAAGCCGCAGTCGGCTATCCGGTGCGTCGTGGGCGTGCGAGTGCCCGTATTCGTGCTCGTGCGTCGGTCCATGGTCGTGCCCGCCGCAATGGTCGTGCTCGTGGTGGTCGTGGTGTCCGCTCATGACCTCGCCGTCAACTCCCAAAGGCCAAGCGAATCAAGCTCATGCCGAATGCGAACACGACCCCACGTTGGAAGGCGACCTCTGGGTTGGGGCGCTCCCGCAACTTCCGCACGGCCCATAACACGGAGCCAACGCCGAGAGGCGTGAAGATGAGTAACGCCCAACGCGCCCACGCTTGCTGGAGGAAGAGATGGGGCCAGACCAGCAAGCTCAGGGCCCCGGTCACAGCGCCGAGCGTGAGCTGGCCGATACCGGCGACCCACGGTGACTTCGGCTTCGCCCGGAACGCTTCACCGAACGCGGAGTAACCGCCTTGGATGAGCGCCTCTCCAAAGATCTCAACCACCAGCTCGATGACGAACTCGACCACACCCCATCCTCGCCTGCCGCGGGGCCGGCGGCAATTCTGCGACCATCTCCATCGGTTCTGGACAGCGGCGCCCCCGCCAGCGATGAAAGGCCATGTCTGAATCCCCGCCGCGCCCGCCTCACTTCTCGCTCATCCGCACCTTCGTCACCGCGGACCTCATCACGCTCGGCAATGCGGCGTCGGGGATGTCGGCCATCCTCTGTTGCCTCGCCTGGGTCGCGTCACCGTCCCCGGGCCTGCTCTGGGCCGCCTTCGCACTGCTGCCCATCGCGTTCGTTCTCGACGCACTCGACGGCGCGGTCGCGCGCTGGCGCAAGAACCAGTCTGCGCTCGGCGCCGACCTCGACTCGCTGAGCGACATCGTGTCCTTTGGCGTCGCGCCGGCCGTGCTCGGCTTCACGCTGGGCTTCCGAGGCGGCTGGGACGCGGTCGTACTCGTCTACTTCGTAAGCTGTGGCATCAGCCGACTCGCCCGCTTCAACGTGACCGCCGCCGCGCTCTCGGATGAACGCGGAAAGGTGCGCTACTTCGAAGGGACTCCGATCCCGACGAGCCTCGCCCTCGTCATCGTGCTCGCGATCGCGAACGGTCAAGGGGCGATCTTGGGCGACCTGTGGCTGGGGGCAGTGACGCTCGGGCCGTGGCAATTGCACCCGCTAGTGCTGATGTACGCCGCGAGCGGCACTGCGATGATCAGCGCGACGCTGCGAATCCCGAAACCGTAATCGGCCCTAGAACTTGGACCAGAGGTACTGGTTGGTGACCTCGTGGTGGAACTGGATCTCCGGGACCTTCACGATGCCACCGAGTGCCTTCGCGCACCGGTCTGCCTGCATGCGTTTCACATCGATGTACTTTTGCTGGACGTTCTCGCCGAGGAGCTGGCCGATTGTCCCGCTGTTCTCGAAGTAGCGGATAGCGTCGTGGATGTTGTCCGGCAGGTAGCGGGTCACCGCGCCTGGCGACAGATCCATGGTGCCGTCGCCCTCGAGGACGAGCTTCATCAGGGCGAAGTTGACCATGTACGGGTTCGCGTCCGGGGCGACGCTGCGGACCTCGATGCGTGCGCTGCGCTCATTGCCCGTGGGGATTCGAACCATGGCGCCGCGGTTGTTCGCGGACACCATGATTTGGTTGGGCGCTTCGTAGTGTGGATCGAGGCGGCGGTAGGCGTTCACCGAGGGGTTCAGGATGATGCAGATGTCCTCGGCTTTCGCGAGGATGCGCTCTATGGCCTGCCAGCCCGCCTGTGAGAGACCGTCGCGACCGGCGGCGTCCCAGAAGAGGTTCTTCCCGCCGCGGTTCAGCGACAAGTTGGTGTGCATCCCGCTGCCGTTCACGCCAGCCACGGGCTTCGGCAAGAAGGAAGCGGTGAGATCCATCTTCGCTGCAACCTGCCGGCAGAGCAGCTTGTAGAGCTGGATCTGGTCGGAGGTCACGAGCACGTCCGAGTAGGACCAGTTCATCTCGAACTGGCTGGGCGCGACCTCGGGGTGGTCCTTCTCATTGCCGAGGCCCATGGCGCGCTGCACTTCGGCGGCCGTGTCGATGAAGGTACGGAGCTGGTCGCCGGGCAGAGAGTGGTAGTAGCCGCCGGTGGAGACATACTCGAAGCGGCCGGTCTCGTCGTAGTGGCGCTCGGCGTCGCGGCCGCGGAACAGGAAGCCCTCGATCTCCGGCGCGACGTGGCAGATGGTTCCGTCCTTCTCGAACGCCGCCTCGGTGTAGGCGCGCAGGCGACCGCGGAGGTCGGCCGGATAGGCCTTGCCGTCGCGGCCAAGGACCTCTGCGAACACGAGCACCTTGCCGGGCCCGAAGACGTCCGCGGGCAACCAGTAGAATGCCGACCAGTCGAGCGAGAGACGCAGATCCGACTCGTGCTGGGCCGAGAAGCCGCGAACGGACGAGCCGTCAAAGGTGAGGTTGTCGGCCGACTTCAGGAGGAACTTCTTGTCGTAGTCCAGCATGTGCAGCCGACCTTCGAGGTCCGTGAAGCACACCGTGACGGCCTTGATTCGCTTCTCGCCAGTGAGGTAGGCGAGCCGCTCCTCGCGGAGCTGATCGGCAGGGCGCCGATCGAGGCGAGCCTGCTTGGCGGCGAGGTTGAGCTCTTCGAGCTGGTCGTAGGGGATCTCAAGGAAGTCGCGAAGCGCGGTGCTAGCCATGGTGGACTCCGAGTCGAAGGGGGCCCGGGAGACGCCGGGCAGGCCCAAGTGGCGGGTGTCGTCTTTCGCACGGACCGCGGGGCTGTGCAATACGTGGAACGGGCGGAGCCGAAGGCGCACAACCTCCGGGCACGTTGGAAGGGCGGAGCCGAAGGCGCACAACCTTCGGGCACGTTGGAAGGGGGGAGCCGAAGGCGCACGACCTTCCGACACGTCCGAACTCCATACGACCGAGGTCAACGTCCTTGGTCCCGGCTCCCATGGCGCCAGTACGCCATTCAGCGGCCTCGAGGTGCCGTTGACGACGTTCTGTGGAACCAACTAGTTGCAGTTCCTGCGTTGGCCCCTAAGCTGCGCTTCTCCGTAGGGAGACTACCTTCGCGGGAGCTCCGCAATACATCGGACAACGAGCGACGACGTGATGATGAACCGATCTGACGGCCAGGCGCAGAGCGAACTCTCGTTCGCACTCGATGGGACCATCGGTCCCGCCGCCTCGCACGACGATCTACGCTCCATGCTGTTAGCCACCGAGGAGTTCGCGGGGGCCGGGAGCTGGGAAGTCAACCTCGTGACCGGCGAGACGTCATGGTCGCCGGGAATGTACCGCCTCCACTTTGTGAGCCCGTTGGCCCACCCGACCATGAAGGCGGCGACGGCGCTCGAGACCATCCACCCGGTCGATCGTGAGCGCATGCTCGCGTCAACTCGGGACCTAGCGGCGCGCGGGGTATCGTCGACGCTCGAATACCGGGTCGTAGGACCCGATGGCCAGATGCGTCACCTCCTCTCCGAAGCTCGCGTCGTCAAGTCGTCCAGCGAGCAGCCGATTCGCCTCCTGGGCTGGGTGCGCGACGTGACCGAGCAGCGTCATGCGAGCGCGGCACAACGGCGCAGCGAAGCGCAGCTCGGCATGGTGCTCCGTAACACTTCGGACGGGTTCGTCGTCCTCGACCTGGACTTTCGATGTGTGGATCTGAACGACCACGCGGCGACCATGCTCGGCCGCGCCCGAGAGGAAATGGTCGGCGAACCCATCTGGGGATTCTTGCCCGTCGCTACACCCGACGCTTGGCGGGACACGCTCGAGCGAGTGGTCTCGCAGCAGCGGGGGACGTCGATTGAGGGCCACGTGGCGCGCCTCGGGCGTTGGTTCGATGCGCGCTTACATCCGACCCAAGACGGGGTCTCGCTCATCTTCGTCGACGTGACAGTGCGAAAGACGTCGGAAGCGGCACTCGCCGAGAGCGAAACACGGTTTCGGGCGATCGCCGAGAACCTCCCGGGCGCCGTCATCATCGACACCCTCAAGGCGAATGGGAGCGACGTCGTCGAATACTTCAGCCCCGGCGGTGAAGCGATCTGGGAGCTCACGGCTTGCGAAGTCGCCAGCGATCCCGCGAGGTTGTGGGCATTGGTCCACTCCGACGACGTCCAACAACTGCGACAACTACGATCCGAGTCCGCGCGCAACCTCACACCGTGGACCGCGACCTGGCGAATCGTCACGCGTTCGGGAAAGGCCAAGTGGGTCGATGGCCGAAGCCGGCCGGAGCGGCGCGGCGGTGACATCGTCTGGACCACAGTGCTCCTCGACGTCACGGAGCAGCGAGCGGCCGAAGAGGCCTACCGCGCCAGCGACGCTCAATTGCGCCGCGTCGCCTCTCAGGTCCCGGGTGTCGTCTACCAGTACTGGCTGCACGCCGACGGGACGAGCTCCTTTCCCTATGTCAGCGATGGGATCATCGACATGCTCGGCGTGCCGCCCGAAGCTCTCCTGGAGTCCGCCCAGCCGGCATTCGAGAGGGTACACCCGGAGGATCTGAGTCGCGTCGTCGAGTCGACCATGATGTCGGCAGCCACTCTGGAGCGCTGGCACCTTGAGTACCGCCTCGTATCGCCGTCGGGCGGTGTGACCTGGATTGAAGGTTCGTCGGTCCCGGAGCGCCTCCCTGATGGGAGCACGGTCTGGTACGGCTACTTCTCCGACATCACGACACGAAAGGGCGCTGAGCAGGCGCTACGAGACAGCGAATCGCGCCTGCGCTTGGCGCTTCAGGCCGCGCGGCAGGGCTTCTTCGACTTCAACGTGAAGACGGGGGTCGGGACCATCAGCCGGGAGCTCGCCGAGCTCCTCGGACATAGCGCCACGGCCCTCGCCGTGACTTACAAGCAGAGCCTCGAGGCCATCCATCCGGACGACATGCCATCGGTGAAACAAGCCTATCAGCGGAGCCTGGAGGGCAGCTCACATGGCGAGCAGCTCGAGTTTCGGGCGCGCTCGCTGAACCAAGGTTGGATCTGGGGCCTCTCGTCCGCACGGATCATCGAACGCGACCCCGAGGGGGCTCCGCTGCGGCTGTTCGGTACCTACGTCGACATCACGCCGCTGAAGCGAACCGAGGCGGCCCTGGCGGATGCCCTGCGAGAAGCCGAGGTCGCCAGCCGTGCCAAGTCGGACTTCCTCGCCAACATGAGCCACGAGATCAGGACGCCACTGACCTCGATCTTCGGGTACACAGAGTTGCTCCGCGAGGAGCTGAATCGGAGCGACACCCCCTCGTCACGACTGACCGTCATGAAGTCCGTGGACACAATCCAGCGGGCGGGTGAGCACCTGCTGCACGTCATCAGCGACATCTTGGACCTCTCCAAGATCGAAGCGGGGCTGATGCACGTCGACCACGTCGAGACGGCGCTCCCGGAGCTCCTTTACGAGATAGAAGCGCTCATCCGGCCGCGTGCGCAGGTGAAGGGGCTTGAATTCAGCGTCACGATTCAGGAGGGCGTCGAGACCGTCGTCGTCACCGACCCGACGCGGCTACGCCAGATCCTGCTGAACCTCATCGGAAACGCCGTCAAGTTCACGGACGCAGGCAGCGTCCTGACCAGCGTTACGACGTACGAGGCAGCCGGCGAGCTGCGACTCCGAGTCGACGTCCAGGATACAGGCCCCGGGCTGACGCTCGCCCAATCCGCGACGCTCTTTGCGCCCTTCACGCAGGCCGACTCGAGCACACGCAGACGCCACGGCGGAACGGGGCTCGGCCTGACGATTTGCCGTCGTCTCGCGTCGATGCTCGGTGGGGACGTCACGCTCGTCGAGTCGACGCCGGGGCGGGGATCACACTTCCGCGCCGACCTTCGCGTCACGCGCCCGACCTCAGCGAGCGCGGTCCTTCGGCGTGCTGCGATGGCGCAACCCGTAGAACCTAGGCAACTGCGCGCCCGGGTGTTGCTCGCCGAAGACGGCCCGGACAATCAAGAGCTCATCTCGCACCACCTCCGTTGCGCGGGCGCGGAGGTCGACGTGGCGGACAACGGGCTCGTCGCGCTGCGCCTACTCGACGCCGCGTCGGCGGCCGGGCTGCCGTACGACCTCCTCATCACCGACATTCAAATGCCCGAGATGGACGGCTACGAGCTGGCGCGGACGTTGCGGTCGCGCGGGAACGACCTGCCGATCATCGCACTCACGGCGCACGCACTCACCGAGGACCGAGACCGATGCGTCGAGGCCGGCTGTGACCACTGGGTCACCAAGCCGATCAGCCGCGTTCGACTCCTGGCCGTCTGCGCAGCGACCCTTGAGATGAAGCGGCTCAAGAGGGTTGCGTTGGGGTGATGATCGCTTGCTACCCAGGGAGAGGTATTTCATGGCAGACGTGATCCGAACACATTCAACATCTAATGCAAATCGACGTTGGAGAGTCGGCGTCCTCGGCGCGACGGGCATGGTGGGGCAGCGCTTCGTCGCGCTGCTCGAAGGCCACCCGTGGTTCGACCTGAGCGTGGTCGCTGCCAGCGCCTCGTCGGCCGGCAAGTCCTACGCCGACGCGGTCGCCGGTCGATGGGCCCTGCCGACGCCGATCCCCGCGGCAGCCGCGTCGCTCGGTGTCCTCGATGCCTCGGCCGTCACCACCATCGCGCCGCAAGTGGACTTTGTGTTCTGCGCCGTCGACATGAGCAAGGACGACACGGCACGGCTCGAAGAGGCCTACGCGCGCGCCGAAGTGCCCGTCATCTCGAACAACTCCGCCCATCGCGGCACGTCCGACGTCCCGATGATGATCCCGGAGGTGAACCCAGAGCACCAAGCGGTCATCGCCGACCAGCGTCGGCGCCTCGGAACGAGCAGGGGCTTCATCGCGGTGAAGCCGAACTGCTCGCTCCAGAGTTACGTCCCCGCCATCCACCCGCTCCTCGACTTCGGTCCTCGCCGGATCGCGGTCTGCACCTATCAGGCGATCAGCGGCGCCGGGAAGACCTTCGAGTCGTGGCCGGAGATGCAGGACAACCTCATCCCCTTCATCAAGGGCGAGGAGGAGAAGAGCGAACGCGAGCCGATGAAGATCTGGGGCCGCTTGAGAGACGGCCGCATTCATGACGCGGAGACGCCTGTAATCAGTGCACAATGCCTCCGCGTACCGGTCTCGGACGGGCACATGGCGGCAGTCTTCGTGTCCTTCGACCGAAAGCCGACCATGGACGAGATCCTGGCGCGTTGGCGCGGCTACGAAGGGCTCCCACAGCGGATGGGCCTCCCGAGCGCGCCGACGCCCTTCTTGACCGTCTTCGAGGACGAGTCACGCCCTCAGACACGGCTCGACCGCGACGTCGGCGCCGGCATGGGCGTCGCTATCGGCCGACTACGCCCTGACACGCTCTTCGACTACCGCTTCGTTGCGCTTTCGCACAACACGGTGCGCGGCGCGGCCGGGGGCGCCGTCCTCACGGCCGAGCTGCTCGCTCGAGAGGGCTGGCTGGCCTGACCCGTTAGGGTCGCCAATACGCCCCGGTCTCCGCGTCGACGTGGCGAGCGTTCACCGAGGCCTCGGTCACCTCGATCAAGCCAAAGAGAATGGGGAGACGGAAGCGCCGCGGGCCGATGGAGCCCGGGTTGAAAGCGACGAGGCCGCGGTCCTGCCCGAGGAAGGGTACGTGCGAATGGCCGCAGACCACGAGTGACGCGCCGCAGGCGGTCGCGAGCCGCCCGACCTCCGTGATGAGCCTCGGCCCCGAAAGCGCGATGTGCGTGAGCACCAACCGGAGCTTCGGGGTGCCGGTGACGCTCGACTCGAGGTCGATGAGCCGGAAGTCGGGGAGGTCCGGGGCGCGCGTGTCGATGTTGCCGCGAACCGCATGGACCGGCGCAATCTCCGAGAGCATTTCGAGGACGTCGCGGTGCCCCTCCAGGGTGGCGCCGATGTCGCCCGCATGAAGGATGGCATCGGGCCGGGCGTCAGCGAGATGGCGCACGCCCGCCGCATTCGGCACCGAGTGCGTGTCGGCGACGACGCCCAGCACGAAGCGCGCCCCCGTGAGCTCGATTCGCGTTCTCGGGATAGCGTCGGGCGTCGGGAACCGAGGCCGGTCGAATTTCTGAGTCGCTCTCATGCGTCGGCTTTCGGTCTCGGTCGAGCGATTGCGCCACGGCGGCGAGGCCCACCTACTTCAAATTCGCGAGAGGCGCAAAGGAGCCCATTGACTCCGAGACGATGCGCCCCGTAGCCTTTACAGTGATGACGCGTCTAACCTCGCTCGATTCGGCCCGGCAGCTCGCCCCGGTCTCGGCTACTAACGCCCTGCTGCACCTCGGACGGGAGCTCTCGGCCTGCGCCGATCTGCGCTCCGTGCTCGCCGTGTTGTCGGACGCCCTGCCAGCCCTGCTCCCCGCACGGGATCGCGTCTCCATCGCGCTTCTGGAGCCGGACGGCGAGTGGCTTCGCTTCTATCGGCTCCTGCCGCCTCTCGAAGAGCTCCCGGAGACGCTACCGCGAGTACGCGTTTCCGGGACCGTCGTCGGGAAGGTCGCGACCGACGGCGTCGCTCAGGTGGTCGACGACGTCCGTTCCGATCGCAACATCACCTTCGGCCACGCGTCACACGACGGAATTCGCTCGACAGCGTCCGTGCCGGTCCGAGCCCTTGGCCGCGTCGTCGGCGTGTTCAACGTCGGCTCGCGGCGCGTCGGGGCATGTCACGAGGGCATGATCGCAGAGCTCGAAGACATCGCGATGGTGCTTGGGCCCGCCTTCGTCGCGCTTGAGGCCCCGGCGGCGCCTCCGTTTTCCGCGCCTCATTCCCGGCTGGTTCACGAGCCGGCCGACGGCCTCATCGGCACCAGCAGCGCGTTCAAGGCCCTCCTCGCGCAGGCACGTCGTGCCGCGGCCGCCGACGTCACGGTCCTCATCACGGGCGAGACAGGTGTCGGCAAGACCGCGCTCGCACGCACGATCCACGGCTGGAGCCCGCGCTCCACCGGCGCTTTCGTCCCGGTCCACCTCGCCGACCTCCAGCCCACGCTCATCGAGTCGGAGCTCTTCGGCCACGAGCGTGGCGCCTTCACGGGTGCAGCCAACCGGCGCCAAGGGCGTTTCGAGCTCGCCGATGGCGGCACGGTCTTCCTCGACGAGATCGGCGAGACGCCCCTGCCCGTCCAAGCGAAGCTCCTGCGGGTGGTCCAAGACGGCTGCTTCGAGCGCGTCGGCGGCGACGTGACGCTCACCACCAACACCCGCCTCATCGCCGCCACTCATTGCGACCTTCACGACGCAGCACGGCGCGGCGAGTTCCGCCGCGACCTTCTCTATCGCCTCGAAGTCGTCCCCTTGCACGTCCCGCCTTTGCGCGAACGCCAAGACGATCTCGAGACCCTCGCGACGGCCTTCCTCCAGCGGCTGACGCGGCGCTTCGGCCGCGAGCTGCGGCTCTCGCCCTCGGGATGGCGACGCCTTCGGACCCACGGATGGCCCGGCAATATTCGCGAGCTCGAGAGCATCCTCACGCGCGCATCCGTCCTTGAAGATGGGCCGAACCTCGACCTCATTTCGCTCGACGACGCCCGTCCATCCGCTTGGGTTGGCGGTTTCGCTGCCCGCGCGGTGGCGCCAGCCGAAGTCGACCCGGAGATCGACGCGGATTGGCCCACGAGTGAAGAACACGAGCGCCGATACCTGGTGCGGGTGCTCGGCCACACGGCCGGCCGTATCGAAGGTGCCCGCGGCGCCGCGCGGCTCCTCGACTTGCAGCCGTCGACGCTCCGCAGCCGCATGAAGAAGCTCGGCGTCGTCGCTCCCAACGTCCGCGCGGGGAGGAGCTAGCCCATGCGTAACCTCCTGATCTCGATGAGCTTCTTCAGCCTCGCCTGCGGAGGCGCGCCCGTGAGCCCTGCGGCCGATGAGGGTGCGACGTGGGGCGTTGAACACACCGTCGCGTCGGGTGCGCTCCTCAGCGTCTGGGGCTCGGGCCCGGACGACGTGTGGGCCGCTGGCGGACAGGCCAACCGGGGCCTCATCCTGCACTTCGACGGTACCGAGTGGCGAGAGATGGCGTCGGGCGCGACCTCGCTCCTCTGGTGGGTCTATGGGTTCGGCCGCGACGACGTGTACGCCGTCGGCGAACGCGGCTACGTCGCTCACTACGATGGCCGTGCTTGGAGTCAGGTTCCGACCGGCACGGACAAGACTCTCTATGGCCTGTGGGGCGCCGAGGGTGGTGACGTATGGATCGTCGGCGGCGTGCCCAATGGCCAGCCCGGAGACGCCGTCATCCTACGCGGCAACGCGGATGGCTTTCATGAGGTCACCGACCTGCCGGCGGCGCTGCTCCCCGAGACGCTGTTCAAGATCTACGGCACGCCCCGAGACGGCATCGTCGCCGTCGGCGACGGCGGCGTGGTCCTTCGCTACGATGGCGCCTGGAAGAGGCACGACGTGCCCATGGATGGACCGCTCATCTCCCTCTGGGGACGCGGTGACGGCGACCTCTACGCGGTCGGCGGCAACGCCTTCGGCGTGATGTTCCACTACGATGGTCAGCAGTGGTCCGAGGTCCTTGGGATGGAGAGCGGGCCGGGTCTCTTCGGGGTCTACACGTCCCCGGGCGAGTCCGTGTTCGCCGTGGGTGCCGGCGCGCGGGTGGTCGAGATGAAGCCAGGATCCGCTCCGGTCGAACACGTCGCGCCCGACATGGACTCCACGTCCGTGCTCCATTCGGTCTGGGGCGACGGGCAAGGCGCGGTCTACGCCGTCGGTGGCTCTCTCTTCGCCTACCCGGCCCCCATGGACGGCGTCGTCCTCGTGCGTCGCTGATCCCCACGACATCTCGTGGACCACGATATCTCGTGGCCGCCCCCACTCATCTTTCCACTAGATCTCGTGGCTTCGGTGGGCGCGTTCGAGCGCCGTTGCGTGTTTATCACGGTCAGGAATGACACCCGATCGCGACGGCACGCTTGTTGCGTAGCAGCGACCAGTTACTGAGAGACGGTGTCAATAGATACCTCGGGTGGCCTAACGAAGTGAGGGTGAAGACGTGAAGAATCGACTCTGGAAGACGCTCGTCGCCACGGCCGCCACGGGCGCGCTGGGCTGTACCGCCGAAGACGCCGCGACGACCACACCCACGGAGGTGGAGCAAGTCCCGTGTACCGACACGCCGGGCTCGATCTGCACGTGGGCCGGGATCGGCGAAGCCGGCTTCAACGGCGACGGCCTCGCGCCGCGGTCGTCGATGCTCTATTGGCCTATCGACCTCACCTTCACTTCCAAGGGCCGCACGTTCGTACTCGACTGGAACAACCACGCCGTCCGCGAAGTCCAGGAGGACGGCTCCTTCCTCACGGTCATCGGCGACGGCTTCGTCGGCGACGGCCCTCTGGACCGCTCGGACCTGTCGGCGGCAGGCGCGGACGGCTACACGGTCACGTTGAACCACCCGACGCAGTTCATCGAGCTGCCCAGCGGGCGCCTGCTCCTGTCGGCTTGGCACAACCACAAGATGCGCGAGTACGATCCGGAGACCGGCAAGGTCTACGTGTCCGTGGGCGGCCCGCCCGGCTTCTTCGGCGACGGCGGCCCGGCCAAGGCGGCTCGCCTGAATCAGCCGGTGTCGATCTCGCTCCGAAAGGACGGCGGCTACTACATCCTCGACCAGCGCAACCAGAACGTCCGCCTCGTGGACAAGGACGGCAACATCAGCTCGGTCGCCGGCAAGCGCGAGATCCCCGCCGGCGCCCCGCTCCCTGTCGGTGGTTATGACGGTGAAGGTGGCAAGCCGCTCGAGGCCCGCTTCAACCAGCCATCGGGTTCGAATCCAACGCCCGGCGGCAGCGTCGTGGTGGATCCGAACGACGACGAGATCTTCTACGTCGCCGACCAGCTCAATCAGCGCATCCGCAAAGTCGACCTGAAGGCCCAGACCGTCACGACCATCGTCGGCACCGGCGAGGCCGGCTTCTCGGGCGACGGTGGCCCAGGCACGTCAGCCCGAATCCACACGCCGCGTGAGATCAGCTTCGGGCCGGACGGTCGGCTCTACATCGCGGACCAGATGAACCACCGCGTCCGAGCTCTCGACCTCACCACCGGGATCATCGAGACGGTCGCCGGGACGGGAGAAGCTGGTTATTCCGGCGATGGCGGCGACGCCAAGAGCGCGCAGCTCAACCGCCCGAACGGGTTCGCCTTCAACGACGGCTACCTGTACATCGCCGACACCGACAACCACCGCATCCGCCGCGTCACGCTGGCCAACTGAGAGTCGGAGACATCCCATGCGCCAGATCATGAAGTTCACCCGCACTTTCGGTCACCTCATCGCCGCTACCGGCCTCGCCGCGGCCTGCACCGAGACCACCTCGGAGACCGCGACCGGCCCGACCTGCACCCAGCAGGCCGGGACCATCTGCACCGTCGCCGGCACCGGCACCGCCGGCCTCGGTCACGACGACGTCGCGCCAACCGAGGTGCTCCTGTACCTCCCACAAGACGTAACGCCGTCTGATGATGGTAAACAACTCTACATCGCCGATTGGAACAACCACCGCATCCGCGTGGTAGAAGACGGCAAGGTCAAGACCCTCATCGGCACCGGCTACCTCGGCGACGCGCCGGACGGTCCCGCCCTCGGCACCTCGCTCAACCACCCGACCCACATCACCTTTTCGCCCACAGGCAAGCTGATCGTGTCGGCGTGGCACAACTCCAAGGTGCTCGAAGTCGACCTCGCCTCGAACACCCTCAAGGCGATCTGCGGCACTGGCGCCCGTAGCTACGGCGGCGACGGCGGCCCCGCGGACAAGGCGGTCCTCGACCTGCCGGTGGCGGTCGACTACGACTCGGAAGGCCGAATGGTCATCTCCGACCAAGCCAATCAGCGCCTGCGTCGCGTCGAGAAGGACGGCACCATCGACACCATCGCAGGCCCGCCGAAGGACTTCGTCCCCGACGGTTTCGAGAAGGTGACGCCCGAAGGCGCAGCGCCGAAGTTCTGCAAGAAGCCGACGGACCCGGCCGCCCCCGCGCCGACCGACAGTCGCCTGGCCGATGGCACGGTCAACAACGCGTGCCTCCCACAGCCAGTGTTCCCGCAGGGTTTCTCGGGCGACGGCGGTCCCGCCAAGGGCGCGCTCATGAGCCAGTCCTTCGGCCAGCAGGCGCCCCCCTCGGGTCGTCTTGAGATCGGACCGGACGACACCATCTACTTCGCGGACACCTTCAACCACCGCGTCCGCGCCGTGGACGCCGAGGGCATGATCCGCACCTTCGCGGGCAGCGGCCCGGCGACCTTCGACGCCACCTACGCGGGTGGTTATGAGGGTGATGGCGGCCCGGCGGTCTCGGCGAAGCTCAAGGGCCCCGTCGACGTGGCCGTATCGGACACCGGCAAGGTCTTCATCGCCGACACGCAGAACTCCTGCGTCCGCGTGGTCGGGACGGACGGCATCATCGACACCTTCGCGGGCGTCTGTGGTCAGCGTAAGTTCGGAGGCGATGGTGGTGCTGCTGACGTCGCGTTCTTGAATCGCCCCTACGGCGTCGCGCTCGACGGCCTCGGCAATCTCTACATCGCAGACACCCACAACCACCGCATCCGCGTGGTGTACGGCGCCGGCAACTAGTCGTGGACGTGAGCGCGGCGCTCGGGTAGGCAATCAAACGATGGTCCCACGCCTCCCCTGCGCCCTGCTCACCCTGACCGCCCTGTCGTTCGCCGCGTGCGCCGATGACGGCGGCTCCGACACCGAAGCGCTCATCTTCCCGCTCGACTTCGCCAGCACTTACAAAGAGGTACGCGACTGCCGCGGCACCGTCGATCACGGCTTCGGCTTCAAAGTCCAAGTCGCCGTGAACCCGGAGTCCGAGAGCGCTTACGTGAGTGGGACCTACCCGCTCCCGATCGGGACGACGCTCGTAAAGTCGATCTACGAAGACGACGAGGACTGCGCATCGCCCAGCGGCTACACGGTCATGAAGAAGCTCCGCGCCACCACCGGCGGGGCCAGCGCCGACGACTGGGCGTGGCAAGAGACGGACGCGCTCGGCGTCCCGAAGGCCATTACGGTCGGCAAGTGCACGTCCTGCCATACCCAGTGCACCGAGGGCCGCGACATGACCTGTACGGACCCGTGACCCGTCGGGCTTCTCGGCCCGCGCTGTGGCTCAGCCTCGCCATCGGCGCCTTCGTGACGCTGATCTCGTCGCCGATCGTCTTCAACCTCCTGCCCGGCACGGCCCGCGCCGTCGCGCCGCTTGTCTGCTCAGGCTCCTTCGAGATCGTGGAGAGCGGGCGCAAACGCGGCCACCAGTATCTCTGCAACCTCGGCGGCGATGCCCCGGACGACGTCACAACCAGCGCGACGTTGCTGACGATCCTGCTCTGCCTCGTCGGCTTCGTCGCGGTCGCTCATGGCCTCCGCGTGTGGCTTTCGCGCCGTTCTTCGGGCTGACCTGCCCGCCATCGGGCGCAGCGAAACTCCCACGACCATCGCCCTTCGAAGGTGTCCATGCCGGCTCAACACTGCCCCGTCTGCTTGACCCCGGTTCCAGAGAACCCTCGATACAGACGCTACCTGTGCACGTCGTGTGCAGCCCGCGCGGCCACGGCAGAAGGCCGCCGGCTCGTGTTCTCCAACGCGGGCCCCTGGGGAGGATTCGTCGCCGTTCACGCAGACGACG
Organism: Myxococcales bacterium; assembly: GCA_018780435.1. Taxonomy (GTDB): domain Bacteria; phylum Myxococcota_A; class UBA9042; genus SXOO01. The sequence continues at coordinate 1,708 of JADMJS010000114.1, read as the reverse complement.
GGTCCGCCTACGACCGCCACGAGTGCTTCGTCGGTGGGCGCCCTTGCTATGCAGACGAAGCTCGCTTCGGCGGGATCGTGATCGAGGCGGTGCCGATGGAGCTCATCTTCAACCCCGACGACATCGAAGCGTTGCTGAGAGCTGCTGCCGCGGAACACCCCGACGAGCTGCTGTCGGTCTTCCAGACACAGGTCGGGTTGTGGTTCCGCCCCGAACGCCGGTTGCTCATCGTCGGCCGCGCCACCAACGGATGGGGCACCTTCGAGGACGTCGAGGGTGAGGACATCCGTACGCAGTTCCCAGCCAAGACCGCGCTGGACGCCTCTCAGCGCCAAGACTGGTCCCGGCGTACACTCGAGAGTATCGACGGGGATCCACTCGCCTGGGCAGACGGCCACGCAAGGCGTTCGGCCTTTGTACGGGTGGCTCGCCGCATCGCGATTGGGCTAGACGCTCCAATGGTTGATTGGTACCGGCACGTGGCCTGGACACAGCTCTACAAGCTCGGCCGTGCCGCGGAACTCAATCCGTCCGAGGAGCTCATGGATGCTCAACTGCCGATCTGCCGGCAGCTGCTGGCCAGAGAACTGGAAGCGCTCGCCCCGCAGGCAGTCGTGTTCCTGGTGGGTTGTGGGCCGACCGCCGACTGGTTTCAGTGGTTCGACTCGGCGCTGGGGTTCCGTGAGACGGCTAGACACCGAGTCGGCCGTGACGATGTGCGGTACGGCTTCGTCGGCCAGACACGGGCCGCCGTGCTGCCACATCCGCAGGGGCGGGCGGAGACGCCCCTCGTCGAGGCCGCGCTGGCTCATCTGCGAGTCACGTGACATTGCGTGCATGCAGGGGAGACTCTGCACGCAGGTAGAGCCGTCGGTCATCAAGCTCGTAAGGATTCGCCGCAAGCTGGTGACGATCCGTCGGCACCGCTGGGCACGGACTCGTACTCGCCGGTATTGGTGGAGAGAGCAAAACTTGGAGTTCCCACTGTCTCCCGTTCAGCTGGACGGGGACTCTGGAATGGTCTCGAATCTCGCGCAGCCGCCTCAGAGGGCAAGGCGGGGCCAGCCCTCACGGGGCAGCGTAGCGGCGTACTCGGTCCGATCCAGCATCGAGTTCGCCGTCCTCGGCGGACGCTCCGAGATGCGCGACACAGACGGACTCTACTCGACGCGTGACCGCCCCTGCGTTCGCCGGAAGCGGGGTGAGAACCGATGCTTGGAGATCCCACTGCCTCCGGTTCAGGTGGTCCGTCCCCTCGGCTCGGCCGGCGCTCTGGGGGGCGGACGTCTCCCGAGCCCCTCCCGCGTGGCCACGAGCCGGTTGTGGGGGCCACAATGCAGGGTGAGGTTCTCCGGGGTGTTCGATCCGCCGTGCGCCCACGCGATCCGGTGATGGAGCTGCACCGCGTAGCGCGATCCGCAGACGTGACCGTCGTCGCCAACGAAGGTGCAGCACCCCTCGTCGCGATCGTAGACCTCGCGCCTCACTCCGGCGGGGACGTGTTCGCGCTCGCACGACCCACGGGGCCCCGACTCCGCGATCACGACATCGGCCACGACAGTCTCCGCTTCCTTGGGTGGCACCACCTTGACGGTCGCCGGGGCCGGAGGCTTCGACGGCGGCGGCACTTCCGCCCGCCGCTTGACCTTCCGAGGCGCCCCGAAACGCCGCTTCTCCTCGGCCTCGAGCAGCATCTCGAGCCCACGCC
>JADMJS010000550.1 GCA_018780435.1 Myxococcales bacterium | reverse complement strand
AGCGACACGCCAGGCGGGGAGAAGCCCAAAGGGCGACTCCTCAAGGCCACGTGCCACTGCGGCTACATCATTCGCCTGTCGAAGACGACCTTCGAGGCGACAACCATTCGGTGCGACGAATGCGAGGAACCCTTCGCGCTCGACGCCTGACCACTACGGAGAGCTCTTCCAAGGGCTCTCTTCGCATTCTTGTGAACGCACTATGAGGCCGAGCCCATGCGTCGCGCGCGCTCAAGAAGTTCATCATAGCAGAGGATGGTCACACCATGTTGGCAACGACGGAACTCCTCGAACGATTCGGCTCCGCCATCAATGCTCTGTAAGGTGTTGAGTTCGCCGACGATCAACACCCCCTGGGGCCGAACCGTCACGGCCGTGTGGTGGCCTTCGCCCTTCGCGCAACGCTCCTCCCAATTCCGGCGATAGGCGAGAGTCTGGCTGATGCCGCCGATGACGTCTTTTCCCAGAGACCAAATACCCGTCCGATACTCCTCACCGAGGAGAGGAGCTTCCGGGCATTTGATCTCGACCAGCCGCGTGAACGAAATGGCGCCCACGCTGCCCAGTAGAAAATCCACGTTGCGGCCACCGGTGCGGCCAACGCTTGGAGAGCGAACAACGGCCTCGCCCTCGACGGCAAACTCGCCGAACAGGTAGTCAGTGCCGTGACCCAGGATCCACGCATTCGCTTTGAAGAAGGCCTGCCACTCGCGTTCCTTCCACCGTTTCAGAGCGAGTTCTGACTCGAACTGCAAGATGGTACTGCGACGACGGGCGGCGACGGCCAGATCCGCAATGAACTCCGCCGATTCGGCCTTCAAGGTCTGTGAGAGGGTCTCCAGGTCCGTCGCGTCCGCAGAGCGCGACAGTGCGTCCACGGCTGAATCCAGCAATGCGATTGTCGTGCGGACGCCCCCGCGAGTGAGTGCCTCCAGTAGCGTCTGCCCGCCGTTCTCAAGCCCGACCTGGAGCGCCGCAATGAGCTCGGATGCGCGACTTGCTATTGTTACGCCGTGCAGCCCTGGCAGGGGGACCAACATCTTGCTGAACGTCGAAAGGAAGAAGGGTGCCGAGCGGTCGTAGGTGTTCGCGCTCCTTCGAAAGTCGTGGACGTTCACGACCGCGATTGAATGGGTCTCAGTCTGTTGCCAGTGGAACGGCACGTCTGTCCGTACGGAGAGTAGGATGAGCGCGGTCTTCCCCAACTCCAATGCGTATGCCTTCACTGCGAGGGATAGATCTTGAAATCCCTTGAGCGTACCCTGCGCGTGCCCCGTCACTGTTACCCAGTCGAAGTCAATGAAGACGTCGCAGTTTGCGTGGATGATACGCTTCTGTGAAACAGGATATGGCCAAGTGATTGGCGTCACGGTCGTCATCGTGGTTCGCGCTACAGAAGTTCCAGGGACAAGCCGCTGTTCACCTCGGGAAGACCGAACTCTGGAGACGTTCCGACTTTGCTGCGCAGGTCCGCAAGCACGAGGTTCGGATCCACGAGAATGCCGATCTTCGCCTCGGACTCGGGGCGGGGACGCTGAGACGCCCTCGCCCGATAGATCCGGACCGCCGTCTGGCCATTGTCGATGGCGTGGCGGCAAATCCCGCGCACGTAGAACCGGTTGAACTCGGACCCGGCGAACAGCTCGTGCTGGTCCCGCCTCACGTCTCTCTCTGCGCCGGACGCGATGATCTCCTTCTTGTTGAATGCCCCTCTCAGCTGAGAAGCAAGCCAGCTCTCGTCGTACTCGGCGGCCGCACGCTGCAGAAGTGCGGGATAGCCGGCAGCACCCGCAACGGTAAAGTGCTTGCTGGGCGTGAGAACGTTTTCGCGTATGTCCAGCTCGATTTCGGCAAGCATGGTCTTACGGACTTCAGCGTTCAGGTGATTGAAGTGGAATTTTCCGGACATGATGGAGCCTCCGTCCAGGGATTTACGTCTACGCGGTCGCCGCGTCAAGTGGGTCCGGGGGGCCACCCTGGTCCACCCGCTCCTTTTGCTCAAATGGTTGATTCGGCGCCTCCGCGCTGTGGTCGAGTCGCCCGATAGTGCCGCAATTGCTCCATCCGCCACGCGAACTCCTCGAATGCCGTCGTCTTCAAGTCGATGCCGACCACCCGTGGTTCGTCCAGGCTCTCGCCCTGCACCGCGCACTTTTCGTAGATGTCCAGTATAGAGTCGACGAAGTCGACGATGTTTTCGTGCCAGAGCGCCGTGGCCCTGTTCGTGCTGTCCTCCATAGGATGAAGTAAGACCGCGCCGGCGAAGCCGGGCGCGGGGCCCGCCGTTGGTGGTGAAACACCGCGGCGAGCCGTGAAAAATATTCTCCTGTGATTCCGCGCCTTCTTCGTATTCGACGCGGAATCAGGCGCCCGGCTGCTCTGGACGGACCTTCCGCCCGGTCGCCGTGCGCCGTTTCGTGTATGCGGTGCCGAGGTCGTCGATGGCCTGACGACGGCGCGTATCCGCGAGGTGGACGTACCGCCTCGTGGTCGTGATCTCGGCATGGCCGCAGATCTCTTGAACGACCGGAAGCGGGACGCCCATCTCGACGAGTTGGGTCGCACTTGAGTGCCGCAGGAGGTGCGGCGTGACCGCCCTCGCGATCCCCGCCCGCTTCGCCGCCCGCTTCACGGTCTCTTGGACCATCCTGACCGAGAGGCGCGTACGACGGTCCGAGATGAAGAGCGCGGGCTCGCCCTCCGGTGCGTACCGGAGCCGTTCCTCGCGGTAGTCCTCCAGCGCCTCACACACCACGTCGTTGAACGCGATGCCGTGCCGCTTCTGCCCCTTCACGCGTACGTCTCTGAACACGCGCGCCTCAAGGTCCGTCTGGTCGACGTTGAGGGACACGAGTTCAGCGACGCGCATCGCCGTGTGAAAGAGCACGAGGGCAAGTGCGACGTTTCGTGCGCGGTATGCTGGCTGGCTCTCGCCCATCGCGTCCACGAGACGCAAGAACTCATCGAGTGAGAGCGGCTGCGCCTCGCGCGTGAGCGTCTTCTGTCGCTCGACACGAAGCGCCGGGTTCGCCTTGATGCGCTCCTGACCGTACAGGAAGGCGTAGAAGGCACGGAGCGCAGAGAGTTCCGTGTTCCACGTCGCCCGTGACGGACCGTTCGAAGAGCGTGCGCGGTCTCGAAGGAACGCCGTGAGCGTCGTCTTGTTCATCGCTTCGATGTCCACGCCGCTGCCGACGACGGACGTCGAGAACGCCTCGAGGACTTCGCGATAGCGCTGAACGGTGCGAGGTGCCCTCATCCGCTCATCGCGAAGGTATTGCTCGAACTCGCCAATGATGCCGGCCATGGAAGTGGTGGTGACGTGCAGCATGCCCTGAAGCTATCGCTCCCATGAAGGCCCTGCAAGCCAATTATGCGCGAAATACGAATTCGACGCAATATCTGACCTGGGGATAACTTCTCGGGAATTCGAAGACTTGGGGGACTCAGTGATAGGACACCAACGAGCATACCTACTGGTCATCACGATCACCTTCGCGGTCTGGGGCTGTGAGTCAAGCAAGAATGGAGGAGCCAGCGCCAACCCGGCGGATAGCTTCGTCCTTCCGGACGTTCCCAACTCGGCCGACACTAGTGCACCTTCTGGCATGGACATAGACCAGCCGGACACAAGCGGCCTGGCCGGTGACGCTCCAGCAAGCGAACCTGTCGCCCCCTTCGCGACCTTCACATGGACTGGCAAGCCACTCGGAGGGGCAGAACAGAGCGGCACTGCGGACCTACGAGGCTTTGGACAGGTCCGGTGTTCTCCGAATGTGAATGCGGTGGATCTGACCTACTACATCGACGCTGAATCTGACTGCGACGATCGCTGGTTCGGGGTGAACATCCAGGAGGCGCGCTTCCACGGTGTCGGCGAGTACGCGCTCGAGTGTGAGTACTGCGATCCTTCGCTCTCTTGCGTCGCGAATTGCGCCCAGGCCGACGCCTGCGGGATCAGCATGGGCTACCACGCGTACTACACGAACTACTCGTGCACGGTCACGATCGAACGGGCGGACGCGGACGGCGTGCTCGGCTCAGTCTCGTGTTCGGGGGAGTACCAGGAATCGCATGAGCCGTTCGGGCATTCTGCGGGTTCGTTCACAGGCACCTTTGGCTACGCGCCCAGCCAGTGTATCGATGCGGAATGAGTCATGCGCTACACGGCCGCGGCCGTCGTCACCGCGCTCGTGGGTATCGGCCTCGCCGCTTTCATCGGCATGGAGGCAGACCAAGCCCGCGGCGGTCTCATCGGTGTGTACGCCGCGCTTGCTGTGATTGGGTTCGTCCTCGGCCGCGGCCGACGCGCCGTGCAGCAGACTGTCGCCGGCGTCTTCCTGATTGCTGGCAGCCTCGCTGTCGCCTACTTGGCGCTCCACCTCGCCGACGCGTTCGCGTAGACGCTTCGCAAGCAGGACCTCGCGAGTGCCACGCGGCGGAGCGGCCGTTCAGGCCGCGCGCAGCTCGCGGGCGTGAAAGGGGTGGTGCGCCCCTTCACCGCCTTCGCGCGGTGCTACGCACCGGCATGCCTTGCGCTGACCGTGGCCGGCATCGTGGTGCTCGTGCGGCGGCGGGACCGGAGCGACTCGTCGGGTCCGCGTCCGCCGACGCCCGGTGAGTACTCCTGGTCGCGGCTCGGGCGTTGGTCGGCCCGCGGAGTCAGCGTCTGGTGTTTCACAACCGAGCGAGCCCGAACAGCGGGGCCCCTGGCTACGCCTCCCGCCGTTCGGAACAAGGGAGCGTTCGGGTCTACAGGCGCGGGAAAGACGTAAAATCAAGTCCGGTCTTTCCACCGCCCATATCCCCGAGCGATTCTCTAAGCAGCACGGCTGCTTACGACGCTCTCCCGCCGGGGTCTCTCCCTCTGGTCGGCACCCGGCTCCCTGTACCAGGACCCCTCGCATCTGCTCGGGGCTTCGCGTCATCGGCATGCTTCGCCCGACGGTCCTCGCGTTGCTCCGGACCTTGGGCAGCAGCATTGCCTCGCCGCTTCGGGTCGTCGCCTGAGGGCTCCGACCTCCGGTCCAGGGAGCCGGCTGCTGCCTCGGTCCTGCACTCGGGCATCGCCCTCGTTCCGGGAACCGTAGGCAAGCCGGCGGGAGAGCGTCCGTGGGCTAGCCCAGAGGAGGCCGTATGCGACGCGCGGTTCCGGCCCTCCATGCATTCGGGCCTCCAAGCTGAAGCGTCGTCGCGTCCGGCATCCATCAGCGCGCCAAAGCGCGGAGCGTCCCCAAACTCGAACCTGCAACCTGGAAGGGGAGGGCACGTCGCGTGCACCGTGACCCCCGCCCGCCTGCCGCCGTACCTGCGGGTCCGGCGGCGCGGCGGGAGCGGACGCCTGCCGTGGTCGGGAGCTCCCTTCGGACTGACGCCGGCTTCCGGCCTGCCTGGCCCTTGCGCGAGCCTGCCACAGCGCCCGCCCACAGTACCCGGCCGGCGGGCCGGCAAGGCGCGGCATGGCCGGCCTTGACTGGGGACGGCCGACCGTGGCCATTCGGCTCGCAGGGCCAGGGCCCGGTCGCACTTCGGCATCAGTCCGAAGGCGACCACGGTCCGCCCGAGCGCCCCCGTGCGCGTTCTTACTCTTCTCGATTGGCTCATATGCCAACCTCCATCGTCGGTCAGCAGGAAACCACTCGCGCCGAGGCACTTTGCCGCGGCGAGCTTCACCGCGTCGGCAACAACTGCGGCCTCATTTCGGCAGAGCTTGTCTTGAGGCTCACGCCGCGTGCGAACGCCACGTGCATCACGCTCCCGGCGCCTGAATCCTGGCTCGGAAAGCTCTTCTCATTCGCCATTCGCGCGGCACGTCGCACGCGGCTCGACCAAGAGCTCACGACTGCGCTCTACGAAGCCGGAGAGGCCGCAGATTGTGCCGACTTCCGGTTCACGCTTCGGACCAAGGCCGGCGTAGTCCGCCTGGCGCTCGTTCGGTTCGAGGCTCCGAAAGAGCTTGGCCTCATCGCCCTCGAGGAAGAACTCTAAGGGGCGCTCGGGCGGGCGCCGCCGCTCCCGCCGCCGCCTCGGGCGTGCGGCGGGCTTCCCGACCTCCCCCGCGTCAGGCCTATCGGCCGACGCTGCCCCCTCCTGCCCATCGGCCGCTTCGCGTCCGCCCCCAGGAGGGGGCCGCACCGCTGGTAGTGATGGCTCGCCTGGAGTTGCGTGGGGGGCCGAGGAGGCCCGCCTCGTCTCAGAAGTTCAAGCGGCGAGAGGGGCCCCGCACTACGGCGTGGCCGGCTACGGTGCGACGGTTCCGAGGAGCGTCCTGAGATACTCGGCCACGGGTTTGACGAAGCTCTGGTCCTTCCAGTACCCGATGTGGGACAGCGGCGTGCCGGACTGAATGATTGGGATGCCGACGTTGATCGGATAGTCATCGATGCACGCAATCGTGGCAGCGGGGCCCTCATAGACCTCGTGGATCGGCCAGCCGAGCACATCGTCCGCGTCGTAGTAGTTCTGCCAGCGTGCGGCCGCGGCGGTCGCCGGGTACGAGCCGGCGAGGGCCTTCCCTGGAAAGTCGATCGTGAGGCGCGGCTTGGCGCCGAACGCGAAGAACGGCAGGTTGCAGCCGAAAGTCACGAGACCGGCCAAGGTCTCCATCCGCGTGAACGCGCTGTCGCCACGCGGGTCCGGAACCGGCTCCTTCCAGTGCTGGCGGTCCCACGTATAGCTGGTCGTGATGTACCCGCCGAGCGAGTAGGCGAGGACCACGAGCGGTTTGTCGCCGCCGAGTTCTTCCCGGAGGCTCCTGAGCTCGCGGTGCACCACATCTTGGATTCGCTCGTACGTCGAATCGGGTTCCCGCTTGTACCCGTACCGCTGATAGGCGAGCGAGTCCGCGAAGTAGTTCATGAAGAACTTCCGGGCGAAGTCCCAGCGGAGGGAGGCGCCGGGCCCTTTCTCGATGCGTTTCCACACGTCCGTCTGCTCACCCGAGACCTCGGGGGACCAGTGGGCGCGCCGAATCGCGAGCCGATTGAAGTCAGCCTTGAGATGGCCCTCGAGCTTTTCGCGGAACGGGTCGTCGAACTTGTCGTTGTCGTTGCCGATGCCGTGGATGGTCAGGACGCCGATGTCTTTCATGCGCCGATGTTGACACGGTCTGGCGTAGAGCGGAAGCCGTCGGGGTCGGCCTGGGGTCGATACGCACCCCGGCGGTGTAGCCGGTGGCACCGCGATTTCGCGCGCCTACGGCGTTTGACCCGGCTGGTCGAGCGAAGTCAATGTCCAGAATCCACGGACTATCGGAGCTCCGTCCGAATTTCCGAATGGACTCAAGGTTGCGATTCTCACCGTATCGCCGGAGATGAACGCTGGGCTTCCCCGCCCGATGAGGATCATTATCGGCGACTTGGCGGAGGTCGTAATACTGGCCCCGCCAGCTGACGCTGCGATCCGGTGGTATGCCTCCCCGTCGCCTTGGGTGAGCAGCGAGACAGTTCCCCAACCTGTGTCGAGGAGTGTTGCGAAGGGGGTGAGGAGGCGAGAATGGCCTCGTTCGACGCACGCGAGGGTCGGCAGCGAGCTCGCGTAGCAGTAGAGAAGGTCCGGGCTATGGCTCGGAGGTGGGCCACTCGGAAGACGGAACCGCTGCATGAGTGCGCTCACGTAGACTTCGTCGTCGACGGGTCGAGAGAGCTCTGGCGCGAAAAGGCCCACGGAGCCAATGAAGCCGCCGCCAGTCGGGGCGAGGTAGATGTCGGTGGCTGCTTCGCGGTTTACTCCGGTCAGCTGAACCGACTCAGCCACGAAGCGGGCGACGTAGGGCCACCAGAACACACGGTCTCGAACCGCCACGCGCGCGGATGTGCCGAGCAACGACACGTCGCGGCCGTCGCCTTCGCTGACGCTGAAGGACACCGCGTCGGGCAGCAGCGCGATTTGGCGGCGGGCATCTGCCAACCGCTCTCTATTCTCCGGGGTTGCGACCTCTTCCATTAGCTCGACGATCGCAGAGGCATGGCGCACCGCATTGGCCTCGGCGTTGTACGACTCGACCGCTTGGGTGTACCGCTCGATGGCTGGAATCAGCAGCTCCCGAGCGGCGCCCCCGGGCTCTGCGCTCATTGGACCTCGAGCAGGTTCTCCGGCGTCCAGGCTGCCGCCACCGTCTCCTGGTCCGCTGCGAAGTGTGGCGTTCGGCGGTGGCTCAGGACGTAGTTTCGGGTCGCCGCCTGCGGGGAGTTGAGACAGACTGCTCGGCACCCGCCGCGACGTGGTGACGGGCGCGCGCGACGAGTTCTGGTCGGCCGGAGCACGCGAGGTCAGCGACCAACCAGGGCCTGAAGGCGCGGTCTCCGGTGGGGTCGCTGGCTCTTCGAGCATGACCGCAATCGCGGAACCGGCCAAAACCAGCGCCGACGTGAGCACGAGCGGCAATACTAACGACCGGGGACGGAGACAAATCGCACCTGAGCTGTTCAGGAGTGCAAGCTCACGCTCCAGAGCCGAGGCGTCGGTGCGGTGGATAGGGAGCGATATCATCACATCATGGCTGCGAGACGGGTCGACCGCCAGAGCCAGGAGGACTTCCGCAAGGCGAGCAGCAAGAGCGGGGTAATTCTCAGCGAGCTCCCGCTGGAGGCGCCGCAGTAGTCGGTGGACCTGTACCCGGTTCGGAAAACCTATTAGACGGGCAATCGCCGCCTGGCTTTCCTTGCGGAGCCTCAGACGCACGACGCGCACGTCCCTCTCGTCCTCGTGAAGTACATAAAATCGGGCGACTTGCACTTCAAACGGCGGCTCGGGAGATGTCGCGGCTTCCGGTTCGCTCCCGCCTGACTCAAGATGTGCGGACTCGCCTTCGGAGGCGAGTGTGTCCGGGTCGATTCCAGACGTGGGGGTGGGCACAGAAGCTCGACAGCACCGGTTGATGGCGGCCGTTATGGCTTGCTGTAACGCCTTCCGGTTTTGATTCCGCGCCGGTGTTTCCGCGAAGAATGACGCAGCTCCGAGATAGGCCGTCGTCACGGTGTCGTCGAGCTCGCACTGCTTGCAAAAACGGCGATGTCCGCGCGCCAGCTGATCCCAGTTGAGCTTGAGCAGGCGCATGGCTCGTCGCGAAACGGCATCGGTGGGGTTGGTCGCCACGAGGTGCCGAAGGGATAACCGCGACTCGCAGAATCGGCAAGCGACTGGTGCTCGATGTAACGAGGCGGCTATTGAATTCAGATGGTTAGGTGATGTTCGGTAACGACTCGCTGGGGCCGTGAGGGGGCTGAGTGCCAAGCACGTTGCTTCGGCACCGAGGACGCACGCATGCGCACCGCCGAGCCCCAAACGCAAAGCACGCCGACCATGGAAGTCGGCGTGCGGTGTTGTTGGAAGGCGTCGGCGGGGGGGAACGGAAGTAGCACCTTCACGTCCCATCGCGCATGGCATTCTGAGTGCGAGCTGCGATCTTTCCCCGTCGACGATCGAGCCTCCTTGGCTCTCCTCGTCCTCGCGGGGAACATCCTCTGCCGGATCCTGTCCGGTTCCTTCGGTCGAGCGGTGACCCGAGTGGCCCTGTGGGCGCTCCTGAAGGAACTGGGAATTAAATCACATATGGCATGCTACGTCCATAGAATCAACGGTCAAGTTATCCACACCCCCACGAAGAAGGGGGGGGAGTGTACCTGCCAGCCGCGCAAGCGCAACCTACGGGGAGAGCTGCTCGGCGAGGAGGGGCCGAAGGTCAAGGATCCGAAGCGGATTCGGTATGTCCTCGGGAAGACCGGAAATCAGGAAAAAGACGGCCTTCTCCGGGGTGCTGCCGGCTACACGGGCAGCCGGATCGAGGACGACGAGTGGTCGTGCGTCGAGGAGCTGTACGACCGGCGGGTGTCGCTTCGCGAGGTGGTCCGCGCTGGCTACAGCTTCGAGATGACCGTCTACAGCATCGTGCGCGGAAACGTGGTCCTCGACGACCAGGAGTCGGCCGTGGGGGAGTTCATCCTCCGCACCGACGCCGTGGCTCCCCAGAAGGCGGCGTCCGAACTGTTCGGCGTCACCGAAGGGCGCATCAGTCAGATCGTCTCCTCCATCAACGCGAAGCTCCGGGCGTTCACGGGCGACCACTCCGTCACGCTCTCCGCGTGGCGTCAGGACCTTCTCGGAAATGCTGCCCTGACGCGGGCGTACGAGGAGTTGGCGTCCGCCTAAAGTGAACCGGGCCATGCGCGCATCCTCTTCAGGAGGTGCACTCGTGGCACATGCGTTTTCTTCTGGCTTTGGCCCCCGTGCGGCGCTCGTCCGCACGGGGGCCCTTCTCGTTCTCGCCCTCTGGGCGCTCATCGCGATCCAGGCCCGTACGTCCAGCGCCGCGGACTTCGCGACCGCCGAACGCGATGTCCTCGTGGCCTACTTCCGTGACCTCGCCTTCCGCGACCCGCCCCCGCCAGCGCCGGTGCTCATCGCGGAAGCGCCGAGCGTCACCGACTGCCTGCTGCTCGTCCCGCCGCCGCCTCCGGCTCCGGCGTGTCCGTCCATGCTCTTGGCTGTCCCGGAGCCGTTGCCTGGGCCTGCGTGTCCGGTTGTCCGGTGCCCGGCGCGGCCGCGGCCGCCTTCGGGAACTCGGCGGCCTCCGGATGAGGAGGCGCCGGTGCGTCTCACCTTCCGCCCGCAGGGCAACCCGGACGTCATCTACCGCACGGCTTCGGAGGACTGATCCATGCGCACGATCCTGTTCATTGCCGTCATCCTGGCGCTTGGCTGCGCCGCCCAGCACCCGCATCGCCGGGTGTCCTTCGCGGATGAGCTTCGCAGTTCCGCCACGTGCTCGACGACCGGCACCCTCGCGGTCCAGTACGGCGCCACGGTCATCCCGCTCTTCGCCGGGGAGGCGGGGGAGGCGGTCGCTGCGATCATCCTCTGGTACGAGGCGGAGCTCCAGGCGTACGCCGCGCGCCGCCCGCCGAGCGTTTCCGGTGCCGTGGCGTCCCTCCCGCGGGCGAACCTCCGATTGACGTACGCCACAGCCGATGGCGCCCTCGCGTTCTACATCGATGGGTTCCGGCTCGTGGGGGACCGCCTCGTCCCGAGCACGGACAGCCTGAACAGCCGCGCCGATCAGGGGGAGCCGCGTCTTCTCGATCTGACCGGCGGTACGCCGCTCTCGGTGCCCGTGCCGTCGCTCGGCGAAGCGCACGGGCGGCCGCTCAGCCTCCGCGTCATTGCCCCCCGCTGCCGGGCCCCGCGGCCGGTGTCTTTGGACACGGTCGTAGCGCTCGTTCTCCACCGCCTCCACCTGAAAACCGGCCACTGAAAGGAAGACACCATGAACGACATCGCTCTCATCGGTTCCCTCGTCCTGCTCGTCATCATCGTCGCGGTCCTCGCGCTGCTCGGTCGGGGGGAGGCACCGCCCCGCCTGCGCGAGGAACAGCCCCGCCCCAAGCCGCCCCCTCCGAACCAGTCGGCTCGGCTCGTCGAAGTCTTGGACGAGGCGTCGCCGGCCGCAGCACCGGTTGTGGATGCCCCGGCCGCGCCGCCGCAGCGACAGGCAAAGGCTCTCGCGCGCACTGAGACCGCCCAGGGTGAGTTCGCGATCTGTATCGACGAGCGGTTTGGCCACATCGATTGTGACCGTGCGGGAGTGGTGCAGGGGATCAAGGACCGGTCCGCGATCTCCCAGGTCACCCGGACCGTCGAAACCTACACCGAGGCGGCCAAGGCCTTGGCCGACCACAAGGCGACCGTCCGCGGGGACGAGCGCGCCGGGCTCACCCATGCACTGACCAGCCAGAGCCTGAAGGAGCGGGCGGAGAGCGAGTCGCGGCTCAGGACTGCCGAGACCCGCGCGGCCGTGGCCCGGCTGAGGCTCGAGGAAGCCAAGTCCGAGGAGCAGATCGCGCTCATCGATGAACGCCGCCTGGCCCGGGCGAAGCCGGGGACGCCGTGCGGCGAGTAGCTCGCAACGCCCCGCCGCCCTTCGATGCGGCGGCGTTCATCCGGGATGCCGAGGCCGCCCTCGGCATCGGGCAGCGGTCGCCGCTTGAGCGCGTTGCAGACCTGGTGGACGGAGCCGATGGGCTCCGCGGCGCGGCCGAGGCCGGGACACGGGCTCGCGGACAGGGGCTTGGCCCCTTCGACCCGCCGGCCTACACCGAGGACGCGGTCGAACGGGCCCGAATGGCCGCCGCGATTGGCCGGATGAAGGCGGAGATCGGCAAGGCGGAAGCGGAAGCCGACGCCATCCGCGCGGCGAACGAACGGGCTCGTGCCGAAGTCGACGGCCTCCGGGCCAAGACTGAGCCCCAGGGGCGGCCGGCGGCGGTCGAGCACGAGAGCCTGACCGCAGCGTATCAGCAGCGCTTCGAGGCGCTCGAAGCAGCGACCACTCTGGTCCGCCGCCTCAAGGACATCGAAGTCGGCCTCACGGCGGCGTACGGCGCTGACGCCGCGGCTGAGATGCTGGCTCAGATTCAGGCATCGGCGGGCATCGACCGGCTCGAAGTCTTCGCGGGACCTCGCCCCCGGGGGCCGCGATGATCAGCCGGCCTACCGTTGGAATGGTCCGTGCAACCCGGGACGAGGAGGTCGTCCTCGGATACGACCAGCAGAACAGGCTCGTCGCGGTACCGATTACCGCCCTCATCGCGCATGCGCTCGTGGTCGGGGCGAGCCGTACTGGGAAGAGTCGGCTTCTCATTGCCATCGCGTTCCAGCTGCTGCGCGCCGGCCACACGGTCATCTTCATCGACCCAAAGCACGACGCGTACGCCGAGCTCTTTGCCTTGGCGGTACGCGCACGGCTGCCAGTTCGTGATGTCGCGCTCATCGATCCGCATGCGGACGAACTCCCGCAGTTCGGTGTTCTTGAGGTCCAGCCAGGACAGCCCGTCGAATCAATCGTCAAACCCACGCTCGAACTCGTACAGAAGATAACCAGGGACGACACGAGCCAGGGTGCGCAAGTGTACCTCAACCAGTACGGAGCGGCTGCCCTGACGCCCCTGGCTGCCGCGAATCAGTCCTTGCTCGACGTCCTGGAGTTCACGGCAACGGATGCCCGGTACCGCTCGGCGGTGCTGGCAGCTGGCGCTGCGACCCTTGGCGACCCGCTGTACGCAGACACGTGGACGGAGCTGTCGCTCCTGAAGCACGACGAGTTCGCGGCGCGCGTCAGCCCGATTCGGAGCCGCGTGACGCTGCTGCGGCAGAGCCCTGTTCTCCGCAGGATGCTCGGCGGCGTGCGTTCCACGATCCCCCTGGCAGAGATGATGAACGAGCAGCCAGGGAGCCTCATCCTGGCCGACATTTCTCCCCGGGGAGGGCTGTCCCGCGAGGGGGGCCGGGCTCTGGGACTCACGCTCATGAAGCAGATAGCGGAAATCGGCATGGCCCGAGCCGATGTGCCCCAAAGCCAGCGACGCCGTTGCTTCGTCATCGCGGACGAGGCCGATGCCATCACGACCAGTACCCTCGCGTTCTCATTGGAGAAACTAGCCGGGATGGGCATCAGCTTTGTCTTGGCACTTCAAACGACCGAGTCCCTTCGCAAGGAGGACCCCTACGTTCACGCCGCGGTGCTCGGCAACACGAACGTGACTGTGTCGTTCGGAGTCGCACCCGGCGACGCCGAGGTCCTTGGAGAGCGCCTCCACGCAGGCCACTACGACTTGACCGAGGTGAAGCAGCGGAAAGAGAGCATCCGCTTCGAGCCGGTGCTCGAGAAGCGGGAAGTGCGCTCCCGTTCGTTCTCTGAGACCACGGCGCGGGGTGAGAGCCGGACACGTGGCGAGAGCGCCGGCCGGAACCACAGCGAGAGTCTGCCCCCGGGCGCGTGGATCCCTACGTCACGCTCCGAAGGCCGGACTGACGGCAGCTCAGAGAGCAAGGGCGAGACGCGCACGGACAGCGCGACAACCGGGGAAACGAAGGGTGAGACGTGGGTGAGCGTCGCGAAGTCGTTCACCGACGTGACCGAGACGTACTTCGGGCTCGATGAGCAGCGGGGACGCGCTGCCGGCTACATCGCCAGTCAGGCGCCCGGCGACTTCGTAGTCGGGTGGCGCGGCGTTCCGCCCAAGCGCCTCCGTGCGCCGATCATCCCGACGATTACCGCGAACGAGCGCGAGACCGCCGACTTCAGGGACGAGGTGCTCGCGCGCTACTGCCGGAGCACGGCTGACATTGACCGGGAGCTGCGTGAGCGGGTCCCGGAGTTCATCCGCGCACACACGGCTATCTCCGTGCGCCCGTCCGGTAAGCCACCGAAGGGGGCCCCCGGGAAACCGGGCTCGGCATCAAAACCCCAATCGCCACCGATGGCCCAGGGGAGCCTCTTTGACCTCACGAACCTCGCCGGTCCCATCGGCGAGCCCAACGAGGAGTCGCCGAATGACGATGTCTGAGTACGCCCAAGCGGCTGCCAGTGACCGTGGGCTGGCGTGTCTCGAGGCTCTATTCCGGGCCCACCCCATCCGCCTCACCACACGCGTTCTCGCCCGGTGGGTCCTCCAGACTGCGGGTCAAAGCGCTTCGTCGGCAGACAAGAGGATGGGGGAGCTCCTCGGTGTGCTCGCGGCCCGGCGCCTGGTCACGATGGTCACCGAGCCCAATCGTCCGGGCCGGCCGCCGGCGTTCTGGGGCCTGACCACAGCCGGCATCTCGTTCCTGGCCGAGTGTGGGCGGGTGACGAGCAGCCAAATAGCCGCGAAGCCGCGCTCGAACAAGTCGGCCGCCACGCTCCGAAATCGCGTGCACGACTTCCACGTGATGGAGCTGGCGGCGTGCATCCACGAACAGGCCCGGATCGATCCGAGCCCCAAGGCCCAGCTCGTCGAGGTCATCACGGACAAGAGCTGCTGGCGTGAGGTCGTGGACCTCGAGGGTGAGTGCCACTCTGTCGCACCTGATCTCGTCGCAGTCTATTCGGTCGGCGGGAAGTGTGCGGTGCTGTTCGTGGAAGTGCAGGGAACGGCGCCGGCGCTCAGCGCCGTCACGTCGAAGCTCGCCGCGTTCCAGCAGTACTTTGCGGGGGGCGGCCTGGCACGGGACTACCAACAGGCCGTGCAGGCGAGAGTGGCCTTCGTGACCTTCACGGCGACCCATCCTCTCGGTTCGGCTGACCATAAAAATAATATCCTAGAGACGACCGCGCTCTCTGTCGCGATGCATCCCTTGGTTCGCGTGGCGAGCCTCACGGACCTGTGGGAGTCCGGCTTCTCGGCGCCCCGCTTTCTGGCCCCTGGTGACTACGTCCGGTGCTTCGTGGACCTACCCGAGCACGAGCAGAGGCGGTTCACGGACGCGCGCCACGCAGTCAATCGCGTACGTCTCGACCGGGACCGGTGGGTGGCAAGCACACTGCCCCTCCGCCGTTGGTTCGAGTAGCGAAGCGTGAAGGCGGCCGATTCCCGGCGACGTCGTGCGCCACCAGCTCCTCGGCCCGTATTGGCCCCGGCGCTCGCGATCGCGCTCGCCGAGGCCGCGTTGCTCGCGGGTGTCGCCACTGAAGTCGTCGCACTTTTGACCGGCACGCCATCAAGAACCCAGTCCCAACTGGGATCGACGCGTGATACCGTCGGCGAGCCAACATCCGCCGGCCACTACCGCAAGGAGTCGGCATGGGACGGAGAAAACAAGCTGAAGGGGGACGTGTCCACGGACCCTACCGAGAGGAGCACGGCGGCCGGGTGCGATATCGAGTTGTCCAGGTTGATCGAGAAGGTGCGAAAGCATCGTTCTTCGCGAGCACTGAGCGCGAAGCCGAAAAGCTCGTGAAGGCTTGCTGGATCGAACTCGAGCTCGCATCGACCCCCGTGATGACGGTCGAGAAGGCCATCGATGCCTGGCTCGAGCACAAGGAAGCAACGAAGGCGTGGGGGAAGCGCACGTTCGAGAGGACGGGCGCGGACGTTCGGGCATTCGGTGGGGACGGCATGCAGTCGCCCGTCAGCGTCGTGAATGTGGCGTGGGTGCGGACGTACCTCGGGCGCATCGGGGAGCTGGCTCTCGCTTCGCAGCAGAGCCGGTTCCACGCGGTATCCGAGTTCCTCACCTGGTGCGTGAAGCGGGGGCACCTCACCGTGAACCCCGCGGCCGAGATCGACGACAGCGAGAAGGCGTGGATGGGCAAGCGGG
Organism: Myxococcales bacterium; assembly: GCA_018780435.1. GTDB lineage: Bacteria > Myxococcota_A > UBA9042 > SXOO01. The sequence goes on along the minus strand of JADMJS010000550.1, from coordinate 8,408 downwards.
CCCGGCGGAAGATGGGGCGCGGCAAGCCGCAGCTCCGGAACGTCGCCGAAGTTCGTGCTTACCTCGCGGCTGCGGCGAAAGCGGACTCGGCCACGGACCGGGTGGCGGCGGTGCTCCCGCTTCTCACGGGCATGCGCTCGGGAGAGGTGCGGCACCTTCGCGTCGGGGACGTGGACTTTGACGCGGACCGACTCTGGATCCGTGACCAGGACGACGACGAGAATGGGGAAGAAGGGTGGTGCGTGAAGTCGGCGGCAGGCCGGCGGACCGTGGACCTGCCCGAGCTCCTTCGGGCGGACTTCGTCTCCCTCTGCGGGGAGAAGGATCCGGACGGCTTCGTTTTCGTCTCGAACCGCGGGGACCGAGGTGCGTTCGAGCGCAAGTGGCTTAACCGGCTTGTCCAGCGCGTCTGCGCCGAGGCCAAGACACGGGTCATCTGCGCGCACGGCCTTCGCGACACGTTCACGAGCCTCATGGCCGAGGTCGCGCGCAAGTCGCCGGCCGAGATCGCGAAGCTCGTGGGCCACGCCGACCAGGGGAAGACCGCGAAGAAGCACTACATCGGGGTGGCTGAGCACCATGCGGGGCTCACGCTGCTTCAGGGAGGCGCGCGGTCGTGATGGCGGGCTGGGTCGTGGGGGACGAAATTCGCGTGACTGCGCTGCAGTCGTGGGGAACTGAATCCGAAAATTCAGTTCCCCAGGCGAATCTCGCTCTCGCATCTCAGCGAAAAGACAAGGGGAATTTGTGGAGGTGCCGGGAGTCGAACCCGGGTCCGGAACGCCTCGAGTCGAGGCTTCTACGCGCGTAGTGACTGGATTTGTACTGTGGACATGGGCTCTCGTCACCAGCCCGTACTGCCACAGAGTCTGTCGATTTCGCGCTCCGAGAGAAGACTATGCTCTTGGTTTGCTAGCCCACTGTTTTAGCCCGTAAGCGCCATGGGCTGCGCCTGCGAACTGCTGGTTTTAGTCTCTGCGCTTAAAGTAAATTAAGCGGCCAGCGCGAGGTCGTGTTCAACGTTGTCGTTGGCACTTCTAGTTTTTCCGTTTGCTACCGGGACCGGACCCCGAGCGCGCCACCGTCGCTGTCCTCGCTCCGTCGAAACCGTTTCACCCCCATTTCAAAGAACCTTCGTCCATGCGCCCCCGGAGGGGCCGGACGCCGTCAGAGGTTGGACGCACGGGGCGACCGCGATCTGACACCCGCAGCGGTAGACGGTTGGCACGCCGAACGCCACGGGCACCGGAGAGTAGGGGTGACGAGGGTTCCGCGCAAGCCCTCGACGTGAAGTTGGCGTGCACGCCGTCCGAGGGTTAGGCTGGTGGGATGGCTCCTCAACGCGAACGGGTCTCCACCGACGGCCACGATGTGGCGCTCCACTACCGCATTGGCGGCGGCCCCTCGAAGGTAGCCCCAGTGGTGAACGTCGGGCCCGGCGGCGTCGCGGCGCGCCTCGGCGAGAGGGTCGAACCCGGGACTGAAGTCAGCTTGCGCCTCGTCCTCGGCGAGGGGAAGGTCATCTCCGGGCACGGTCGGGTCGTCTGGTCATCGTCCGACGAGTCGACTGGCGGCCTCTCATTTATGGGCCTCGACGAGTACTCGCGGCGGCTGCTTCAGCTCTGGCTCTCCGACCTCGCGCAAGGGAACGTGCGCGAACCCTGAGGCTGCTGGTCTCTCGCGGCGCTCGACGACCCAGCCCTCAGACCTCCTGCTGCATCTCCATACGGACCGGTGACGGCTCAGCGTCGTTGCCCGCGGGGTCACGGCCTTCGATGAGGTCGGCGAGCGCGATGAGGCGCTGGGCCTGGACCACGTGGAGGTTCTCGACGAGCTTGCCGTCGACGAGCACGACGCCCTTGCCCTCGGCGGCCGCTTCTTCGAACGCGGCCGTGATCTTGCGGGCCCGCTCGAGCTCGACTTCGGAGGGGCCGAAGGCGTCGTTGGCGGCCGCGATCTGCTTTGGGTGAATGAGGGTCTTGCCGTCGAAGCCGAGCTCACGGCCCTGGCGGCACGCCGCTTCGAGTCCACTCGGGTCCTCGAGGTCGAGGTAGACGCCATCGAGCGCGACGAGCCCGTATGCCCGCGCGGCGAGGAGGCTGAGCCCGAGCGCGGTCACGAAGGGCAGGCGGTCCGGCGTGTGGAGGCAGTTCAGATCCTTGGCGAGGTCGGAGGTGCCCATGACGAAGCCGCCGAGCCGCGTCGAGGCGCCCGCGATCTCCAGCGTTCTCAGCGCACCGAAGGGGGTCTCGATCATGCACCAGATGGCGAGGTCCGCCGGGGCGCCGGCCGCCACGAGGAGGGCCTCCGCGCGCTGGACGGTCGCCGCGCTCTCCACCTTCGGGAGCAGCACGGCGTGGGCGCCCGCGGTGGCGGCGGCGGCGAGATCGGCTTCGCCCCACGGGGTATCGAGGCCGTTCACGCGGATGAGGAGCTCTCGGCGGCCGAACCCGCCTGTCTTCACTGCGTCCACCACCTGTGTGCGCGCGACGGCCTTCGCGTCGACGGCGACTGCGTCTTCGAGGTCGAGGATGAGCGCGTCCGCCGGGAGGCTTTTGGCCTTCTCCAGAGCACGCGCGTTCGAGCCGGGCATGTAGAGGACGCTGCGACGAGGACGGGCGGGGGACGGCATGGCGGACTCCTAAACGATGGGACGGGGCGTGGTGATCAGCCTGGGCTCAATGCGGACTCGGTGGGGCGCCTCAAGGCTCGGTCGTAAATAAGTGAGAGCTTTTACCGCGCCGCGCCCCGCCCGGCTTGGGCCAAGTCCGAAGACATACTCCCCGTATTTCGAGGCAGACGTTTCCTACTTGGAACGAGCCGGGCGGGGATGCGGCGCGAGCAAAAGAGAATCACTTATTTACGACCGAGCCCTTAGTCGCGACGCCGCCTCCTCGGACAACAGGAGCTCGGTGATGAGGTCGGCGACGGCGCTACCGACGGTGCTCCGGAGCGGCCCCAGCTCGTCCCGTGGCAAGAACTGCTGCATTCGCGCGTCGATGTGGGCCGCGAAGCGGCTGGCGAAACGGTCGACTTCACGCTGCGCAGGGCGTTGCCGCTCCGGCGCGAGCCACCTTACGAGCCGCGCGATGTGACGCCGCTCATCGGCCGCGACAGCGCGGACCGCCTCGACCTTCGTCGGGTCGTGCAGGATCGCGGCGAGCATCTCGAACTGGCAGAAGCCCGCGAGTTCGTTGCAGGCGAGCATCGCGAACCAGACGGCTTCGGGCCGCTGCTTCTCGTCCGGCAGGCTTACGGGGGGGGCGCCGTCCAGGAACCACGACGCGAAGACGGCTACATGCCGCCGCTCGTCCTCGAGCTGCTCGAGGAGCTCGGCGCGCCGACCGGCCCCGAGCTGGCCGATGGCCGCGACGAGCGCCGCTTCCGCGAGCGACTCCGCCCGATGGAAAGCGACGCTCAGGTGGGCGAGGTCGGCCGGCGTGAGCGCTGCGGCCCAGCGGCGACCGGCGGCGTGGACGCTTGCAGCGTGGACGTCGAGTCGCGATTTCAGTGCGTCGGAGTCGGGTGCGAACACGGCCCGGCATGCTAACATCGAGTCGCTCCCCGGCAAGGTCTGTCTCCGGTGGGCGCAACGGCGCCCGGCTCTTCCGCTGGCCGCTCTCGTCTACCCACGTGGACTGCCGGCATGGACCGTGCGGCGGCCCAAGGAGCCTCGACTCCATGTCTCTCGGTATCATCGAAGCCGCCATCGTCGCGTTCTCGCTCTTCTTCGGACTCTTCGACGTGCCTCCGAACCCGCGGGCGGCTAGCGCCGACGACGCGCTCGCCCACATGATCGATGGCGCCGACTACGCCGTCCACGTCGACGTCGGCGCTATCGTCCCCCACGTGCTCGGCGAGTTCGATCGCGTCATCGCTCACCCCGTCATGAAGGAGAGCCCCGACATCCGTCGCATCGCCCAGGAGATCCGCAGTAGCGCCGGCGCCGGCCTCGAGGCCGTGAAAGCGCAGTTCGGCGTCGATCTCGCCAAGGACATCGACTGGGTCTCCGCGTCGATACGCCTCGCCGGCGACGGCGATCCCGAGGTGATGGCCGAGGTCCACGGCCGTCTCCCAGCCGACCTCTCTCGAAAGCTCGCCGGGCTCGCTGGCGGCGCCGTCAAGGAAATGGGTGGCATCGAGATCGTCGAGCTCGGTGGCTTCAGCGCAGCCTTTCTCAAGTCCGGCTCGGTCGTGGTGGGCACCAGCGCGCTCGTCGAGGCCAGCACCGCGGGCGGAAAGAAGCCCAAGCTCACCGCGGCCGAGACCGCCATCTTCGCTGAGAAGCCCTTCTTGGCCATCCTCTCGTCCCCCAGCGAGTCCACCCGCCAATCGATCCGCCGGGAGTTCGATGGTGACGTCGCGTTCCTCGGTGGCGTGTTCGCCGGCCACGAGCTCTTGACCGTCGGACTGCACCGGAAGGGCATCTCCTGGACCTGGGTCGCGCCCGATCTGGCTGGGACCGAGATCGCGCAGCAGGCCTCGGAGGGGCTCGTCGAGCTCTTCAGGGCTGGTCATCTCGGCATCCGCGGACTCACCCGACTTCTCCTCGCCGGTCTGCGCGCGTCGGACGACGAGCTCGCTCGCGCCATCGCGGCGCATTCTGAGGCCATCCTGAAGCTCATCCTCGACAACACCGGCGACGGACGCTTCGACGCCAAGATCGACGTCAAGAAGAAGGACCGCACCGTCCTGGTCAAAGCAACGGGGCCGAGCTTCAGCAAGGTCTTCCCGTTCGCCGTCCTCGTCCCGATGGGCGCCGCGAGCTGGTTCCTCTTCTCCAAGGCCGAAGCGCCTGCGGCCTATGAAGAGTCCACGCCCAAGTCCGCCACGGAGCCCCAAGTCATCGAGCCGGCACCGCCTGCGCGCATCGATTGATCCTCCCGAACGACCGTCCTGCCATCGCCACCTGAAGCGGAGAAGAAGCCGTGGTCCGAGTCATCCTCCTCATCATCCACATCCTCGCTGTCATGTTCGCCTTCGGGGCGAGCAGCAGCGTCGGCCTCTGGGCATCCCGCGCGCAAGGCGACCGCGCGCACCTGCGCTTCACTCTGGAGACGCTCATGAAGCTCGACCGCCTCATGATCGATCCCGGTTACACCATCGGCGGCATCACCGGGATCATCCTGGTCCAGTACACGGGCATCCCGTGGTCGACGACGTGGGTCATGGCGTCCTTCGTGCTCTGGTTCGTCGCCCTCGGTCTCACCCATGGCCTGCTGAGGCCCGCGATGCGCAAGCAGCTCGCCGCGCTCGACGATTCGGGGCCCGAGAGCGCCGAGTTCGTCGCTTTCGGGGTGCGCGCTCAGACCGCCGGCATGGCGCTGTCGGCGATCGCCGTCATCATCGTGGTGCTCATGGTGTGGAAGCCGATCTGAACCCGCGACGGCGTCCGTTCATGGGGCTCCACACACGCGGGGCTGGCGTCGCTTCGGAGCCGGGCCTATCGTAGAGGCCATGAACCTCGCGGCCACTCCGACCCTTCGCTCCGCCGATCTCGACGCGCTCCCCCTATTCCCGCTGCCCCAAGTCGTCCTGTTTCCGGGTACGGCCCTGCCGCTACACGTCTTTGAACCCCGCTACCGGGCGCTCGCCGAGTACTGTCTCGAGTCCGGCAGCGCGCTCGCGCTCCCTCAGATAAGACCCGGACATGAAGCCGAGCATCTCGGCGCGCCGCCGCTCCTCCGGGTGGCGGGTGTTGGCGCCATCGTCCACCACGAGCGCCTCCCCGAAAACCGGCTGGGGCTCGTCCTGCGCGGGCTCGGCCGGGTTGAGATCGCCCTTGAACACCCCACGACCGCCGCGTACCGCACGGCACGCGTCATCCTCCTCGGCGAGCCGCTGCCCGATCCGGCACGCGCCAGCGCCGACCTCGCGGCGATTCGTGATTGTTTGCGGCTCCTTGCGCGTCGCGTCCCGAACCTGTCCGACGCGCTCTTGAGCGCCGTCAACTCGGTCGACGATCCCGGCATCGTGGCGGACCGGCTCGCGTCGGTGCTCTTCCGGGCGCCGACTCAGCGTCAAGCGTTGCTCGAGTGTGTCGACGTGAACGTGCGTCTGAGGAAGGTCGTGGAGCGGCTGGGCGGGCTCGCCGCCGGGACCGTGAGGCCCAGCGACGGCGTCAACTGACCCGGTCGCCCATTAGAACGCGGAGTTCTTGGCGCCCGGGGTGCCGAGGTTGCCCGCGGTCCCATACTCCTTGCTGCCGGTCTCCCATGACTCCGGGAGCGTGCCGTCCGCGGTCGCCGAGACGCGCTCGAGGCTCTTGCCCACCTTGAAGGAGGTCCACGGCTCGAAGCGGCTGTAGCGCGTCTGGTCGACCAGCTGCGCTTGTGGGCCGGCGCCGTCGAAGAGGAGGACCGAGCCGAGCGTGTTCGGCAGATAGAAGGCCGTGCCGTACGCGACGTCGACCGGCGCGCCGCCGTTCATGGCCGGCGAGCTCGAGTAGCCGAGGACGAGGTACTTCCCGGGCTGAATCACGAGGCCCCCACCGACAATGGGCCACGCCTGCGCGCCGCAATCGCGAAGCTCCCAGCCGGAGACGTCGACGGCGGTGTTGCCCTTATTGTAGAGCTCGATCCACTCCTGCCCGGTGTCATCGCCGACCGCGTCGGCCATCACCTCAGTGATGACCACCGCTTTGGTCCCTGGGTTCGACGCCTGAACCTGACACTCGCTCGCGATGCACTTCGAGATCGCGGTGGCGCCGCCTTCCTTGGTCACCACGAGGTCCGTGTCCGTGCGCGGCTCGATCTTGAAGTTGCCGAAGCCGTAGTAGAGAGGGCCCGTGATCGACGCGAACTCGTCGCCGAGGTGGGCCTTCCATTTCACGCCCATGTCGTCGATACGCAAGTTGCCGGTGACCGCGAACTCGCCGTACTCCTCGGGGCAGTCGGGCTTCGTGTGGATGGTCTTCACGTCCTCCACGCGTACGAGGACCCCCTCGAAGAGCTCCGCTACTGGGCTCTCGGTCGCGAGGTGCGATGGGTGCTCCGGGATCCAGGGCTCCGGTACGGCGGTCTTGCCGGTGACCTCGAAGCTCGTGAGGTAGAGCTGCGAGTTGTCGAAGTATTCCGTGTAGTTGCCTTCGATGGTGATGATGGTGCCCGGCTCAAGCTCGTCCGTCGGCACGCCGTGGCTGAAGATGGCGAGCCCGCTGTAGGGACCGCCCTTCGGCTCCTGCACGAAGAAGGTATCGCTGAAACGACCGGTGACGATGACCCCTTCGAGTGTGATGGGGACGCCGGGGTTGGTCGTGGGCTCCGGGCTGATGTGGTCGGGGCAGTCCGGATTCTGTAAGTCGTAGATGTTACGAGGACCGCCCGCCGGCGAACAATCGCCGAAGTCGGCTTCGACGTCGGGGACTGGCGGCACGTCCACCGGGGCGAGATCGGGCTGGATCAGGTCCGGGGTGAGCACGCCGTCACTGCCGTCCGTGTCGTCGGTCGTTACGTCGGGGAGCTCGGCGCCGTCCGTCGCGGCCACGTCGTCTTGGGCGTCGAGTGGACTCTCAGCGTCCTCTGCTGGAGTCTCCGTGTCGTTCGGGAGCGTGCCGTCCGAAGCCCCGAGGTCGCTCGAGCCGCCGCTGTCTCCCGAAGAGCCGCAGGCGATCGCCACGCTGCTGAGCGCGACCAGTGTGAGCGCGGACGAGAGGAGGGTGAGCCGGTTTCGCATGGGGCCTCGCGAGGGCGCTCGGTCTCGGCGGCGATAGGCCGGGGTGGCTTGTCCGCGAGCGAGACGTGGGTGCGAGGTCGTCGGCGATGCGTCGCGGCGCGGGGAGGCCCCGGCCGCGAGTGCATCTCAGTCCTCGCGCGGCGGCGTATAGCCGATCGGTGAGACGCGAGGCAAACCGAATCGTTTGCGAGAGAGCGCGATGTAGTTGTTACCGATGGACACTTGATCGCCATCGAGGACCTGCCGCCCCTCGGCGTCGACCCGTGCGTTCATGGTCGCCTTCTTGCCGGACGGGCATACCGTCTTGATCTCATTGAGCTCTTCGGCCCATGCGAGCAGATACTTCGAGCCTTCGAAGGGCTCGCCGCGGAAGTCCGTGCGGAGTCCGTAGCACAAGACCGGCACACCGAGTTCATCACAGACGACGGTCAGTTGGAGCACTTGGGCCGCGGAAAGAAACTGCGCTTCGTCAATGAGGACGCAGCTCAGCTTCTCCTTCTGGTGTTCTCTCCGAATGACCACGAACAGGTCCGTGTCGGGCGTGAACAGGTTTGCGCCCGCCTGCAGGCCGATACGTGACGTGATGAGCCCTTCGCCGTAGCGCGTGTCAATAGCCGGGCAGAAGAGCAGGGTACGCATGCCCCGCTCTCGGTAGTTGTGGTCAGCCTGGAGGAGAATGGCGCTCTTCCCGGCGTTCATCGCTGCGTAGTAGAAGTAGAGCTTCGCCACGAGAG
>JADMJS010000289.1 GCA_018780435.1 Myxococcales bacterium | reverse complement strand
CCGGCAGGATGGTGCGCTCCATCCCGATCATCGCGCCGACGAAGGCGTTCACGACGACGAGGAGCGAGAACTGGGCCAGGTTCTCTCGCAGTCCCAATCGAACGGTCGGCATGGCGGGGCTCCTCGCGGTAGTCGCCAGATAGTATTCAATTGAGTGCTTGAGTTGTCAATGGCGCCCGGTGCGCCGCCGCGGGTCGTACCGGCCGGTTCACGATCCGCCGAAATCTCCGCTATGGCATCGCGGTCCTTGGACCGATGGCCCTCGCACCACAAGGAGTCGTGTTGGGCCTCTTTCAAGTTCAGAGCTCGACCTCGTCCCGAGTAGCGGGCCTTGCCCAAGTCGACCGCCGAATGGCGTCAACACCGAGGCCGCTGTACGCCTCGGAGCGTGGCGCGCATCTCTTGGTTGCGCCGGTCACCGCGCGACCATCCGATTCAGGAGACGTACCCATGGCCAAAGAACGACCCTCTCTCCTCGACGCGACCGTCCGCACCCTCGACGGCGCCGTCGTCAGCCTTCGTGACGTGACCGTGGGCCAAACCACGGTGCTCGTCTTCCTTCGCCACTTCGGGTGAATTTTCTGTCGCGAGCAGGCTGCTCGCATGCAGAAGGCACTCCCCGAGTTCACGGCGGCGGGCGCGCGCGTCGTCGCGATCGGCAATGGAAACCCGGACATGGCGCGGTCCTTCATCGCGGAGTTCGGCGTGACCTTCCCCGTCTACACCGACTCCAGCCGCATCGCATATGACGCGGCGGGTCTGAAGAGCGCGTTCGGGATCAACTTCACGGTGGCCAAACGCGCGGCGTCGCTCGTCAAGCAGGGGCTCCGGCAAGGGGCGACACAAGGGAGCGCATGGCAGCAGGGCGGCACGCTGGTGCTCGACCCCGAGGGCCGAGTCCTCTACCACCACGTCGACCAGGACGCGGCCGATCACGCCCCCCTCGAGCCGATCTTCGAGGCGCTACGCACGGCCGCCTGACGGTAACATGGGGCATGCCGTCGGCCGCCCGGAAGAAGCGACTACAGGATCTCGACCCGAAGGTCAGGGAAGCGGGCGAATCCGCGGTCGAACGAGACCAGCCTCACGTTGTGCGCAATCGCAAACGCTGCCAGATAGGCGTCAGTCCACGCGCCGGGCGCAGGCGTGTTGGCGGTCATCTGGGAGCGCCACAACCGTTCGACACCACTCGGTTCCTCTAGCCAGATGACCCCGGCACGACCGCGGAGGGAATCGAGGCCATCCCAGGCCTCCGCCACGGTCAAGACGCCAGTCTGCATGATCGTTCGATTCGTCAGGTGTCTGAGTAACGCCAGTTGCGTTACGCGACAGAGCCCAAGGGAGCCCGGCGCTGTGCCGAGCCATGCCCACGCGGCCGCGTAGTGGACATGCGCTGGCACCGAGAGCGCAAGCCACACGTTCGCATCCACCAGCCACACTGGCCTCGTCACCCTAGAGCCAGTCATCGAGCTGTTCCTTGGTGGGATCGATCACGAGGCCCGGCTGCGGCTTTACGAGTTGGAGGTCCTCCGGGCGAAACCGAGGTGCATCACTCGTGGGCTCGCTCAGCTCGCGTGCGACCGCGACCTCGATCAATGCCCGAAGGGGAAGCCCACGGTGAATGGCCTCAAGCTTGGCGCGGCGGTAGAGGGCGTCAGGCAGGTCGATGGTCGTTCGCATAAACGCATCATCGCACCAACTCACATTCGTGTCGAGGTGCGCGCGTATGGAACTGCCGCGCGCACCAGCCGATCTTCGAAGCGCTACGCGCTCACGGAGCGGGCGATCAGCGCAGCGTGATCTTGCCGTCCTTGATCTCGATCTTCTCGCCGCCCGTCAGCGTGATCTCACCGCCTGCGTGCTTCACCTTACAGGGAGCGCTGCCCTGGATGGTCGAGGCGCCCGTCGTGCTGCCGTTGACCTCGAGCGTGTACTTCGAGCCGCTGCAGATGGCCTCGAAGGAGTGCTTCTGGGAGTCCTTGTTGTAGTAGTCCACTGTCACGGCGGCGCTCGCGGTGGCGGCGCCGAAGAGGAGGGCTGCGAAGGTCAGGGCGGCGGTCTTGTTCATCGGGTTCCTCGTGTAGTTCGTTTCGTGGGGACGCCTCGCGCCCCGGCCCGGGAAGTATCGGTCGTCCTGCGTGTGACTACACCCCTCAATTCCGTGAGGGATGTCACGGTCCTGGATAGTGGCCGCGTTCGGCCGAATTCCTTGGGGAATCGGATTGAGTATGAGAGTCCTCGTGATTACACAGCCCTACGGTAACCCACGGAGCACCATCCATCATGATCACCTCGCGCAAGCTACTATCAAGGACCACACTTGCTCTCGTCTGCGGGCTCGCGTTCGCGTGTACGTCCTCCGGTGGCGGGGACGGGACGGATGGCGCCACCGACGGCAGCACGGACGGCACTACAGACGGGGCGGGGGGCGACGTCGCACAGAGCACGGACACGACGCCGTCGGTCGACGATACGTCGGACACGGACGGCTCCGACGGAGCCCCTGCGGACGCGACGAACGATGACACGACGACGGTCGACGACACGAGCGCGCCGGACGACACGAGTGCGCCGGACGACACGAGTGCGCCGGACGACACGAGCGCGCCAGCCGACACCGCTGAGTGCGACGACTCGTGCGTCGGCATCGAGTGTGGCGTGAACGCGTGCGGCACCGTGTGCGGCGACTGCGCAGAGGGTGCGGTTTGCGTCGTCGGGAAGTGCGTTTCTGCCGATCCAGGGACCTGCTGGAACATCTGTGGTGCCGATTTCGACCCCGCCGCCGAGTGCCAGTGCGGCGCGTCGTGCTTCGGGTTCGGTGACTGCTGCCCGGACATCTGCGAAGCTTGCCCTTCTACCTTCTTTCAGTGCGGCGACGTCCCCGAAGCGACGTGCGACGGGCGCTGCGGCGCGGCCTACGATCCGTCCCAGCCTTGCCAGTGCAACGACAAGTGCCGCGAGTTCGGTAACTGCTGCCCTGACATCTGCGGCGTTTGCGACGTGGGCATCTTCGCGAATCCCGAGGAGATTTGCCCCGTATGCGTGCCTTTCTGCGAAGGCAAAGGGTGTGGCGACGACGGCTGCGGTGGCTCGTGCGGTTCCTGCCCGGAGAACTGGTACTGCGACGAGTTAGGCGCCTGCGCACTGAATCCCTGCGTGCCAAGCTGCGACTCCAAGACCTGCGGCGACGACGGCTGTGGCGGGACGTGTGGGCCCTGCGAGTTGCCGAACACGTGCACGGACGGCCAATGTATACCGCCTACGTGTATTCCGCAGTGTACCGACAAAGAATGTGGTGACGATGGTTGTGGCAGCGTCTGCGGAACCTGCAGCGAGGGCTCGCAGTGTATCTCTGGGACTTGTGAGCTCATCGACCCGTGCGATACGGCCCCGAACGGCTGCGCGTGCCTCGCCAGCAAGTGCCAGCCCTCCGGCGCAGCGGCGCTCTGCGCGGGCGTCTCGGAAGGCTGCCAAGAGGCCATGGCGACGGACTACCAGGCGAACGGCTGCAAGACCTGCAACGCGATCACCTTCCCGGGGCTCTCGGCATTCTGTTCGAGCCCGGCCTGCGCGAGCGACCGCCAGAACGTGGAGCTGACGGCGCCGGCGATCTGCGACTCGGGCTGCTTCTGCACGCCGAGCTGCAATGGCAAGACCTGCGGTGACAACGGGTGCGGAGGCTCCTGTGGCACGTGCGGCATCGGCAAGTCGTGCTCGGCTGGGAGCTGCGTGGACTCGTGTTCACTGCCGACGGGTCGCCCGCTCTTCTGCGCGTGCAGCTCCCAGACTCAGTGCGACTCGGACGCCTGCATCAGCGTGAACAACGAGTCGATGTGCACTCACCAGTGCACCAAGGACTCGGACTGCGAGGCCGGCTCCGGCTGCAAGTTCACCGTGTCGGTCGGTGCCTTCACGTTCAAGTACTGCACGCCGTGAGTGAGCTGGGGCGTCTCGGGCGCCCCGCTTCGACGCGCGCTACTTCTTCTTTTTCTTCTTCGGTTCGGGCGGGGGCTCGTCAGCGGGCGGTGCGGCCTCGGGCGTGACGTCCGCCGGCGCGAGCTCCACGGGCGGCGCTTCCGGGTCCGGGGCGGGCTCCGGCTCACTGGGCACGCGGGCGAAGACGCGCTCAAGCGCGGACGCGGCGGCCATTCGGACGACGGCGTCGGTGGCGTCGAGCTCGCCCACGAGCGCGACGATGATTCCGTCGTCGACGTCGCCGGGCAGGCTCGCGAGCGCGAGGAGGAGGTCCGCACGTTCTGCGGCCGGGAGTGGTTCGGCGAGCTCGTGGAGGAGCGCGTCGCGGGCGCCAAGCTCGGCGGCTTCGGCGTAGCGGCCGACCACGGCGAGCGCCTGACCGCGCCACGGGCTGACGTCGCCCGGGGTTGCCGCGAGCGCCATAAGGTGGGCGGCGGCCCGTCGCACGGCGCGGGTGGGATCGCCGAGGACGCTGAGCAGCGTGTCGAGCGTGTCGCCCACGTCGAGCGCGAGTGTCGTGAGGTGGGCGTGCACGAGGTCGGCGAGGCCGACCATCGCGGCGAGGCGCCACGTCGGGCTGTCGTGGCCGGCGAGGCCCAGGAGGCCGCGGGCCTGAGCGTCGCCGAAGGGGGCGTATTCGGGGAGGCCGTCCCGGACAAGGTCGACGTCGTTGAGCCAGCGGCCGAAGCCACGGCCGTCGAGCGTGGACGCGAGGCCGACCGGGACCCAGCCGAGCGCGATCAGCGCTTCGCGGGCTGCGACTTGGACCGGCTTGTGGATGTCGGCGAGGGCGGCGGTGAGTGGGCCGACAGCCTCGCGGCGGCCTGTCGCGCCGAGGGCGGTGGCGGCGGCCGTGCGAGCGTCCGGGGCTCCCTGTGTGAGCTGGTCGATGAGGAGATCGAGGGACCGGAGGCTCGGGCTCGCGAGCGCCGTGGCGGCCGCGAGGCGCACGTTCGGGTCTCGATCACTGCGCGCGATGCGTTCGAGCGTCTTCACGCAGCCCGCGAGGCCGAGCGCGCCGATCGCGCCGCACGCAGCCGCGCGGACCGCGTCGCTCGAGTCGTGCTCGGCGAGCTGCGCCAGGGACTCGGCGGCGAGCGGCGCTCGGGTGACGTCGCCGGCGTCGTGGGCGACGCCCAGGGCAACCGTCGTGACGACGGCGGCGCGTCGAACGCGGGCCACGCGGTCAGCGAGCGCGTCGATGCTGAGTGACGCGAGCGCCGAACGTCCTGACCGAGCCAACGTCTCGAGGACGCGGACTTTACGCTCTGCCGTGTCGGCGTCGGTGCCGCGGGCCGTCAGCACGCGGCGGAGGAGGCCTGCTGCCACGGCTTCGGTGGCGGCAGACGAGACATCGCCTTCGTCCTCGTCGAAGCCCGCCGAAATGACGCCCGAGAAGTCGTTCTCGGACAGCGCGAGGAGCGCGCGGCTCGTGCGGCCACGCGGCTCCCAGCCGAGCGCGTGGAGGGACGCGGTGGCCGCCGCACGCACGAGGACGTCGTCGTCCGCCAAGGCGGATTCGAGCGCGTTCATCGCACCCAGCGCGCCGCGAAGGCCAAGTGACCGCGCCGCTTCGGCCCGCACCATCGGTGAGGTGTCGGCGTCGAGCGCGCCGAGGAGCGCGGGGAGGACGTCGTCGTCGCCGACGTGCGCGAGCGCCCGAGTCGCGGCGACGCGGACGCCGTCGGCGGTGTCGGCGAGCAGCGCGGCGAGCGCCGACGTCAGACGGTTCGCGTCGCTGCCGAGGCGTCCGAGGCCCATACACGCGGCCTCGCGCGTCGCCGGGTCACCGTTCGTGAGGGCGGCCTCAAGGTCCGCGAGCCCGGGCTCGCCCGTGGCTGCCAACGCGTGGGCCAGCGCTTGCCGCACGACCTCTGCGGGGTCGCCGAGGTGGGCGGCGAGCGCCGGATCGTGGAGGCGACGGGTCTCGAAGGCGCAAGCGGCCGCGGCTCGGACGGCGGCGTCGGGCGCGTCGAGCTCGCGAGCGAGGATCGGGGCGAGGACGCTGTCGTGTTCGGGCGGCAGGGTCGCGAGCGCTCCGAGTAGCGCTTCCCGGAGCGCTGCCGGCAAGGGCGAGCGGAGCTCGTGCAGCAGCGCTTTGAGCGCGCCGAGGGCGGCGGCGCCCGCGTAATCGCCGAGCGCGGCATGCACGGCGCCACGGACGGCCGACGGGGTGGTCTTGGCCCTCGTCAGGATGGTCGCGACTGCAATGCGGACGGCGCTTTCATCGTCGTCGAGGGCACGGGCGATCGCGGCCGCGCCTTCGGCGTCCAGCGCGAGGAGGCCGCTGGTCACGAGCCCTTCCAGACCGTCGGCGACGGCGAGGCGCCAGCGCGGGTCGCGGTGCCCGAGGAGGCCGATGAGCGCGCTCGCTTCGGCGTCCGCGAAGGGCCCGTCGGCCGGGAGCCCGCTTGGGACCAATTCGACGTCGGTCAGCCAACGCGAGAGCGAGCGGGTGTCGCTGACGTCGGTCGTGGTCGGGAGGCCCACCGGGACCCACCCGAGCGCCGCGAGCCCGGCGCGCGCGGCAGTCTGGACGGACTTGGCGATGTCCGAGAGTGCTGTCGTGAGGGGGCCGATGGCCTCGCGGCGGCCGGTGGCGCCGAGCGCGGTCGCGGCGTCCGTGCGGACGTCGGCGCTGGGCGAGGAGAGCTGGTCGATGAGCAAGTCGAGAGACAGGAGCCCTGGGCTGGCCAGCGCAGTCGAGGCCGCCAGGCGTACTCGGGCGTCGCGATCGAGCCGCGCGACGCGTTCGAGGGTCTTCACGAGGCTCGCCAGACCGAGCGCCCCGATGGCGCCGCAGGCCGCGCTACGGACCGCGTCCGACACGTCGTGCTCGGCGAGGGCCCCGAGGATGTCGGGGGCGTCGCGATGGCTGAGCGCGACCGCGGTGGCGACGGCCGCCCGGCGCACTTTGGCGACTGGATCGGTCATGGCAGACGCGACGAGCGGTCCGTGCTGCGCGTCGCTCGAGCGCGCCAAGGTGTCGAGAACACGGCACTTTCGGTCGGCGGTGTCAGCGTCGGTCCCACGCGCGGCGAGGACTCGGCCGAGGAGCCCGGTCGCCATCTGGGCCGAGGCGGCGGTTGGCGCGCCGTCGTCGCTCGGCCCAAAGCCGGCGTCGAGAACACTCGCGAAGTCGTTTCCGGCGAGCGCGAGCAACGCGCGGCTGGTCCGGCCCTGCGCAGTCCAGCCGAGCTGCCCGAGCCCGGCTTGGGTGGCGTCGCGCACGAGCACGTCGTCGTCGGCCAAGGCGGCCTCGAGCGTCCCCAGCGCGTGCGCCGTGGCCTTCTTGCCGAGCCGAGCGGCCTGAACGGCGAGGGCGCGGGCGGCTTCGGCTCGAACGATGGGCGCGACGTCGCAGTCGAGGGCGCCGGCGAGAGCGCTTTGGACGTCTGCTGGAAGGACGGCGAGGGCGCGGGCCGCCGCCAGTCGAACGCCGACGTCGTCGTCCGACGTCAACGCACGCGTGACCTCCGCTTCGAAGCCGACCGATGCGTCGCTGAGGGCGCGAACACCGTCGCACGCGGCCTCCCGTAGCTCGGCGCGTGAACTCGCGAAGGCGCGGGCGAGGATCTCATGTCCAAGCTCGCCGAGCCCTGCGACCGCGACCGAGGCGGCGTTTCGAACGACGTCGCTGTCGTCGCCGAGCGCGGTCTCGAGGGCATCCGGACGCTCACCCAAACGACCGAGCGCCGTCGCCGCGGCGGCGCGGACGATCGCGTCGGTGTCAGCGAGCTGCGCCGCGAGCCGCTCGCCGAGGGAGGCCTTCTGAGCCGCCGTCGCCTTGACGGTGGCGAGGGCGGCGATGAGCCGCGCGCGATCCGCCGGAGCGAGCGGGCCGTCGAGCTCGAGCAGGAGCGCGTCGAGGGCGCCGGCCGCGGCAGCGCCGTCGTACTGGCCGAGGATGGCCATGCTGCGAGCGCGAGTCGTGGTGTCTCCGGGGAGCGGCGCGAGGAGCCGGGCGGCCGCGCGGCGAACGAGCGGCACGGCGTCGGCGAGGCGCTCAGCGACCGTAGTCTGGGCGCGACGGTCGAGGGCGACGAGCCCCGACCGAACGAGCGTGTCGAGCCCATCAAGCGCGGCGAGGCGCCATGCGGCGTCGGGGCGAGCGAGGGCATCGAGAAGACCAGTGGATTGTGCGGCCGCGAAGGGGCCGGTCTCCGGCAGGCCGGCGGGCACGAGGTCGGCGTCCGAGAGCCACCGCGCGTAGCCGGCGCCTTCACGAGTCGTGCTCGTCGGCAGCCCCACGGGCGCCCAGCCGAGCGCGGTGAGTGCGTCGCGCGACGCGGTCTGCACAGGCTTCGCGATGTCCGAGAGCGCCGATACGAGCGGGCTCACGGCTTCGCGGCGCATCGTGAGCCCGAGCGTTCGGGCTGCGGTCGCTCGAACGTCGGCGCCGGTGGCCGAGAGCTGCTCGATGAGGAGCGACAGTGAGAGGAGGCCGGGCTGCGCGAGCGCCGTCGCTGCGGCGAGCCGGACGTTCGCGTCGAGATCCTGGCGTGCGACACGTTCGAGCGCGCGGACGCACCCGGAGAGGGCGTCGTTCACGCCGCCGGCGGCGAGGCGCAATGCGAGAGAACCAATCGCGCCACACGCGGCGGTGCGGACGGCGTCCGAGGTGTCGTGTTCGGCGAGCTGCGCCAGCGTGTCGAGCGAGTCCGTGAGCCCGAGCGCGACCACCAGCGGGAGTGCGGCGCGACGAACGCGGGCCGCGCGATCACTGAGCGCGCGCGTGGCGATGGGGGCGAGGCCCGGACGTCGGCTGCGGAGGATCGCGTCGAGGACACGACACTTTCGCTCGGCGGTGTCGAGGTCGGTCCCGCGGGCGGAGAGCACGCGCCCGAGGAGAGAAAGTGCCGTCTCTTCGGGAGCTTCCGCGATGACGGCGTCGAAGTCACTCTGCGAGAGCGCGAGCAAGGCGCGCGCCACCGGCCCGGCGGGGACCCAGCCGAAGCTCTCGAGCGCGGCGGTGGCGCTGGCCCGTACGGCGACGTCGTCGTCGGCGAGCGCGGCTTCGAGGCAAGGGACAGCGGACTCGTCGCCGCGGAGCGCGAGCGAACGGGCCGACTGGGCTCGAACGGCCGGATGGGGGTCCTGCTCGAGCGCGGTCGTGAGGCGCGGGAGCGCGTCGGTCCCGACGTGTGCCAGCGCCCGAGCGGCGGCGATGCGTACGGCGTCGTCGCCATCACTGGCGAGCAACGCGGCGAGCCGATCTTCGAGCGTGTCGGCTTCGCTGCCGAGGCGTTCGAGGCCTTCGCAGCCGGCTTCTCGGATCGCGGCATCGCCCGCCTCCAGAGCCCGTTCGAGCGCCGAACGACCGGCGTCGCCGAGGCCGGCGAGCGCCTCCGCGGCCGCGGTGCGAACGGCGTCGCTGGGGTCGCCGAGCGCGGCTTCGAGCGCGGGGTCGAAGGCGCCGCGCACCCCGAAGGCGGACGCGGCGGCGATGCGGCCATCGATGTGGTCGTCTGATAAGCGTTCGGCGAGCGCGAGGATCACAACGCTGAGGGCGGGATCCGCCGCGTCGAGCTCGAGGCGCCCGAGACCCGCGCAGGCGGCGGCGCGGCGTTCGGGCTCGGGTGCCTCTCGTGAGGCGCGGGTGAGCGCCGGAACGGCGGCAGCGCCGAGCTCGGCAGCGGCGGCGTCCTGGTTCAGCTCTACGAGAGCGGCTGCGAGCACGGCCGTGGGGAGCTCAGCAGGCAGGAGCCCCGCGTCTCGGAGCCAGAGCGCGGCGGCGCGGCGGACAGCAATGATGCCGTCTTCGAGGCGCGCCGCTACCGCGCTGGTCGCGGCCTCACGGTCACCGACGCGGGCCGGATGGCTGAGCAGGTCGTTCAAGGCCAGGAGGCCGCCGAGCCGCTCGATGGCGGAGCCGACGCCGATGAGGGTGAGCAGGCGTGTCTCGCTCGCGACGACCATAGCGGCGGCCCCGTCCGGTGGGGTCGCGGGGGCGCCGACGCGGGCGCTCAGGGCCGAGAAGTCGAGGAAACGCGCGATGCGGACCGGCGTCGCTCGCAGCTCGGCCGAATCAGGCACCCCCACAGGCGCGAAGCCGAGCTTCTCGAGCGCCCCGCGGGCCTGGGTGCGGACCACCGTCGACGGGTCGCCAAGCGCCTTGACGAGCGGGTCGACGGCGTCGCCGAGCCCCGCCTCGCCGAGGGCGACGGCCGCGGCGGCCCGCTCTGTCGCATCGCCCTTTTCGAGCGTGCGGACGAGGGCGTCGATGGAGCGCATCGCTGGCTTCGCGAGGGCGATGGCGGCGGCGTCCCGGACGCCCCCGTCGCGATCGTTCGCGGCCAGGTCCGAGAGGGTGGGGATGGATTCGGTGTCACCGATGAGACCGGCCGCGGTGGCCGCGTGGCGACGGGCGCGAGTGTCGACGTCGGCGAGGCCCGATCGGATAACCGGAATCCAGATCTCCCGAGTGATCTTATTGGCTTGCAGCGCCGCTGGGAACGCCGCTAGGACGGCGGCACGCACCGGCGAGGCGCGATCACTCGCGGCGGCCGTGACGGCGTCGAAGGCCCCGAGGGTCTCCAGCGCCTTCACCGCGCCGGCGCGGCGCAGGACTGCGTCTTTGTCGAGCGTCCGTTCGAGGGTGACGCGCGTGAGGAGAGGGATGGCAGCGGGGCCCGCACGGACCGTCGAGGTCCAGTCGTTGCGAGCCACGGCGAGGGCGAGGGCGAGCGCCGATGGGTCGCCGGGCGTGCCGAGGTGGGCCAGCGACGCCGTCGCGGCCGTGCGGACCGTCGGCGACGCGTCGGACAGGGCGTCCATGAGCGCGGCGGCGGCCTGCGACGGCGTGGCCGACTGGGCGAGTGCGGTGGCGGCTGCCGCGCGGACGAGAGCCTCGTCGTCGGTCGACAGACGCTCGCAGACCGCGTCGAAGGCGGGGGCGACGCCCGTCGCGGCGGCGATGAGCGCCACGCGTGTGTCCGGGTCGGAGTCGGCGCGGAGGGCTTTGACGAGGGCCGCGGCGGGGCGCTCGGAGGCGGGCGCGGCCTCGAGACCGACGGCCGCTCCGTATCGCGACGCGGACGGGGCAAGGGCCTTTTCGAGGGACTTCAGGTCGCCGAGAGCGGCGAGACCGCGTCCGGCGGCGGCAGCAACGGCGTGCGCGTCGTCAGCTAGCGCACGTGCGAGGGCGGTCGCGGCGGCGCGGTCGCCAAGATGTCCGAGCGCAGTCGCGGCGGCGTCACGAAGCGCGGGATCGCCGGCCGCGAGGGCGGCCTCGAGAGGCACGCGGGCGGCGCGGGCGGCCGGTCCGATGGTCGCCAGGACGCGGGCGGCGTTCACCGACCCGGTCGCGAGGACCTCCACCAAGGCGGCGACGGCGCCTTCGCCGAGGCCGACGGCGTCCTCCATGCGACCGGTCAGGATGGCGATGCGCGCTCTCGCATCCGGGCTGAGCGCGGAGGTCGCGCCGGCCCGCCCGACGCGAATCAGCGTGGCGATGGCGGTGGCGGCCGAGAGGCGGACGTCGGGGTCGAGATCGGTGAGGACGCCGGCCAACGCGGGGATCGCGGCGGCGTCGCCGAGCGCTTCGAGCCCTTCGGCGGCGTCGCGGCGACGCTCGGCGTCCGGGCTTGCGAGCGCCGCGGCGAGGCCTTGGTGTTCGCCCTGGCCGCCGGGCAAGCCGGCGAGCCACTCGGCGCGGGAGGTCCAGAAGGCGTAGCCCTTCGCGTCGGCGCTGGTGCGATGCCCGACCGGCGTCCAGCCGAGCGCGCCGAGCGCCGCACGCACGTGGAGGCGGACCCGAGCGTCGGCGTCGCCGAGCGCGACGATGAGTGGCTCGATGCCCCCCGGGTGACCGAGCTCGGCGAGCAGGTTGGCGCCCTTAATCTTGAGCGCCGAGTCGCGTTCGAGCAGCAGCTCCGCGACCTTGGCCACGGCGGCGGTCTTCGGGCCTGCGAGCGCGACGGCGGCGGCGAGACGGACGTGTTCGTCGCCATCGAGGCGGAGGACGACGAGCCGTTCGACCGACTCGCTGCCACCGAGCTCGCCGAGGCTGCGGCAGACCTCTTCGCGCACGCTGACGGCGACGTCCGCGGCGAGGCGATCGAGGACGGCGAAGGCGTCTGGGTCCGGCAAGCCGCGGGCGGCGCGGGCGGCTGCCTGGCGCACGCGCTCGGCTGGGTCGGCGGCGGCGAGTTCGAGAGCGGGACGGCCCGGAGCGCCGAGTTGTCCGGCTGCTTTGGCGGCGCCGACGCGACGCGTCACGGCGAGGCGGTCGGTCCAGCGCTCGGAGAGGATCCGTTCGAGGTAGGGGACCACCGCGGGCCCGAGCTGCCCGATGGCGTCGAAGCGTTCGACGGCGGCGAGCCCCGCGATCTCCTCGGTGAGGGGCTCTAACTTACGACCGAGCGTGTCGAGCCCGGCGCGGGCGGCTCTGACGACGTCGGCGCTGGCGTCGACCACGGCGAGGTCGAGCGCGGCTTCGAGCCGCTTCGCCGTCGACCGATCGAGCTGGGCCAGGGCCACGGCGACGCCCGCGGCGGCAAGGCGGACGCTGTCATCCGGATCGCGGCCGAGGAGCTCGACGACGAGCGTGGCGAGATTGGCGCCGTCTGACTTGCCGTTCTTCGCGGCCGTCCGAACGGCCGCCGCGGCTCGAAGTGCGGCAGCGCGTACGGCCGGCGCGCTGTCGAGACCGGCGCGATGGAGCGCCGACTCGGCCGCGCCATGACCGGCGCGTGCGGCGACCTCGAGGCCCGCGACGGCGCCGAGACGCGCGTTGACGTTCGTATCGTCGAGGAGGCCACCGAGGCGGTCCTGGCCACCGACGGCCGCGAGCCGTGCGCCCGCGGTTCGAGCGACGTCGAGGTCACGGTCACCGACGAGCAGGAGCAGAGTCGTGTGATCTCGGCAGGTTGCAGCAGCGACGCGCCGGACGACCGGGTCGGGATCGGTGGCCGCACTGGCGAGCGCGTCGCCCGCGCCGAGGGCACCGAGTCCTTCGGCGAAGGCCCGGCGCTCGGCGCCCGGATCGGCGGCCGCGAGGCGCTGGGACAACGCGGGAATCACGCGCGTATCGCCCGCGACGCCGAGCCCACGAGCGGCTCCCGCGCGGACGACAGCGTCATCCGCATCGAGCTGGGCGATGAGGGCAGGGACGATGCGTGGGTCTTGGACACCTCGGGCGACACTGAGCCCGAGGGCCATAGCCGCCGAGGCGCGGCGTGGGCCGTCGTCGAGCCCGAAGCGGCCATCGGCGACGGCGACGAGCAGGGCGGGGACGGCGCTGCCGGCGTCGTCGACGAGCTGATCGGCGCGGCGGGCTGCGAGGACGTCCGGGATGGAGGCGCGATCGTGCCCGGGGAACGCGGCGCGCGCGGCGTCGAGGACGGCGGGATCGCGGTCCGCGAGCGCGGCGACGAGCGCGTCGTCGACGTCCGGCTCACGCGGTGAGAGTCCGCGCAACGCGTCGACGGCCGCGCGGCGCACGAGCGCCGACGCGTCGTGGAGCGCCACGCCGATCAAAGCAACACGGGCGGCCGGGGCGGTTGCGCACTGCGCGAGGCTCTCGGCGGCGGCGCGGCGCACCTCGGCCTCGACATCGGCGAGCGCCTTCACGAGCGCCGTCGTGTGGCCGACGGCGCCGGCGGCCGCTGCGACGCGGACGGCGACGTCGGGGCTCTCAAGAGCGCGCGTCAGCGCCGCGCCCGCGGTCCTGGCACCGGCCTTCCCCGCGGCGTCGGTGTTGAGCGCGAGGCGGGCCAGCGAGTGGGCGGCCGCGTGGAGGAGAGTCGGATCCGACGGTCGGAGCGCGCTCTCGAGGGCGGTGGCCAGCGCCGGCGTCGGGATGACCTCTCCGAGGCCGGTCGCGGCGGCGAGGCGGACGGGTTCGAAGGGATCGGAGAGGGCCGCGAAGAGCGGGCCGGTCTGAGTCGGGTCGGCCTTGCAGAGCGCTTCGACGGCGGCGGCGCGGACCTCCGCACGCGTCTCGCGCGTGGCGACGACGAGGGTCGGCACGGCGGCGATGGCGGCGGGGTGGCCGAGCGCGCGGGCGGCTGCGGCGCGGAGCAGCGGATCGGTGTCCTTCAGCGACCGAATGAGTGCGGAGACGACGAAGGGCTCGGCTCGTCCCGAGAGCGTGCTCGCGAGCTGCTCACGGAAGCGTCGACCGCCGACGGTGTCGGTCTCGAGGGCGTGGGCGATGAGCGCGACCCCGCCGTGGCTCAGCACTTCGCCGAGTCGGGCCCACCGATGCTCGCGGACGTCGGTGGCGAGCGACGTGAGCGTCTGAAGGGTCGCGCCGTCGGCCCCGAGGCGACGCAGCGAGGCGGCGGCGGCGATGCGCGGGCGGGCGTCGCGGTCGGCGAGGAGGCCGGCCAATCGCACGACGTAGCCACTGCGGGCGCCCGGCGAGACCGTCTCGCTGGCTCCGATCTGACCGAGCGCTTGCGCGGCCATCGCGCGGACGTCGCTGTCCGTATCCACGAGGTGAGTTGCGATGCGCGAGGCGACGTCTTCGGGGGCGGCCGAGGAGCTCGCGTGGATAGCGAGGCTCGCGAGGGCCCAGATCGCGGCGTGGCGGACGGCGGCGTCGCCGTCATCGACGTACGGGAGCAGCACGGCAGCGGAGGGCGCGTCGTTTCGGAGCGCGCCCACGATGGTGCGGCGGGCCGTCGCGTCCGAGATGGTGAGGCGAGCGGCGAGCGCGTCGCGGATGCCTTCGGCGGCCGCGGCGAGCGTCTCGGCGGCGGCATCGCGCACACCCGCGTCGGCGTCGTTGGTTCGGTCGAGGAGGGCGGACGTCGCGTCGGCGTTGAGCGCCGGAACGACGCCGGACGGCGCGAGGCCGAGCGCCTTGGCCGCCGCGGCGCGCACGCCCGGGACGACATCAGCGAGGGCGGTCACGAGCTGCGCCTGGCAGCGAGAAAACTTCAGCGCGCCACGTTGCACCGCTTCGCCGAACGCGCGACAGGAGGCGATTCGGAGCGCGGGTTCGCCGTGCGAGATGAGGGTCTCGGCGAACGGGATCGCGCGAGCCGGGACGGCGGCGGCGAGGGCTTCGAGTGCGATTGCGCGGCGCGGCGCGGGCCCGGCGACGACGCGGGCTTCGAGGGCGTCTTGGACGACGGCGGCCTCCGGGTGCGTGCGGAGGGCGCGAGCGGCGGCGTTGATGACCTCGGGGTACGCGGTCGTGAGCGCGTCGGCCAGGGCGCGGGCCGCATCGGGCCGAGGGACGGTCGCGATGCGGGCGACGGCGGCGACTTTGGCGTCGGGCAGGCCGCGGTGCACCCGAACGAAGGTGAGGAGCACGGCGACGCCGCACGGGCGGACGGCGCGACCTTTGCCCTTCGGCGGCGTGGGCTCGGCGAAGCTGGCGGCGCTGAGCCCGAGGGCCAGTGTGGGGTCGCCGCGA
Source organism: Myxococcales bacterium (assembly GCA_018780435.1). Classification (GTDB taxonomy): domain Bacteria; phylum Myxococcota_A; class UBA9042; genus SXOO01. The sequence goes on along the minus strand of JADMJS010000289.1, from coordinate 9,159 downwards.
GCGGCGAGCGCGTCGGCGGCGAGGCGCGAACCTGGGTCCGGCTCGAGGGCGAGTCGTTCGAGCGCGTCACGGGCCGCGGCACGGACGGCGCTCTCGGGATCGGCGAGCGCGCCGAGGACGGGATCGGGATCGAGGCCCTCCGGGAGCTGACTCGCGCTGGTGACCTCACGGCGGATGAGCTCGGCCGAGATCGCGCGCAAGGCGGCGGCGCGGACGTCGGCGTCTTCGTCGCCCATTCGGCGAGCGAGCGCTGTGAGAAGCTCAGGGGTTGCGGGGACTTGCGCTGCCTGGGTGGCCGCTCCGGTCCGGACGCCGGAGTCCGGATCCGACAGGGCCGTGGCGATGGCCTTCGCGTCGACGGAGTAGCCGATGGCGACGCGGCGACGTGTGGCGTCGGGGTCGCCGGTCACGATGGCGGCGAGGGCTGCGGGGGCGATCCGGGAGGCAGGCGCCAGCGAGCGGGTCGCGGCGGTTCGAACGGCCGACTCCGCGTCGAACGCGGCGGTGACGAGCAATGGTGCGGTCGCGGTCATGAAGGCGCGAGCGGGTGCGGGGCGGGCTTCGTGGGCGGATGCGAGGCGACCGAGCGCCTGCGCCGCGGCGCTTCGGACCTCGGGGCTGGGGTCGGCCAGGAGACCGAAGAGCGCGGTCGAATGCGGTTCGAGCGCCACGTCCGGGAGGGTGCCGAGCGCGGTGGCGACGGCGGCTCTCACCCGGAAGTCGCCCGCGGCGTCATGGCGGAGAATGACGCTCGCACCACGTTTGCTGTCGATGGCCGCCAGCGCGCCGATGGCGGCGGCACGAGTGTCGCCTGAACCTTGTTCGGCGAGCCAGACTAGGCGGTCGAAGGCGTCCACGGCCGTGGGGTGGGCGAGGCCGTCGATGGCGCCGACGGCGATGGCGACTTCGGAGGTCTCGGCGAGATGCAGGAGAGCTTGGACGAGCCCGGGGACCTCGGCGCCGGCGAGGGCGCGACAGAGGTCGGCGCGGGCGGGCGCGCCCATGCGGCCGGTCATGGCGGCGTGAAGGAGCAGCGAATGTAGATCCGTGACGAGCCCGGCCGGCGCCGACCGGAGCGCGGAGACGCCGCTCCCCGCTCGTACCGAATCGAGGATCCCGATGGGGACTGGATTCGACCGGTCCTCGAAGGTGAGGCGCACGTTCGTGGCCGGATCGGCGAGCGCGCCAACGACGGCCGTGCGCGGGGCGCCGAGGACGCCGAGGGACTTGAAGACGGCGGCGCGGCAATCCGGATCGGGGTCGAAGCGCTTCGGGAGCAAGAGCGGGATGACGCTCGCGCCGGTCTTGCCGGTGAGTCGGCCGAGCCCTTCGGCGGCGATGCGGCGAACGCCCGGGTCGGCGTCGCTGAGCGAACTCTTGAGGCGTTCGGGGGCGCCGATGGCGAGGAGGCGCGCGAGGGCGCGGCGGACCGGGATGCTGCCGCCGGGCAGCGCGCTCTCGAGGGCCGCTGGGGTGGACGAGTGGTGCAGCAACGCCGCGAGCGCCGTCTCAGCCGCGCTGGCGACGTCGGCGTTCGGGTCGCCGAGTCGGGGGATTAGCGGGACGGCGAGATCCGCGTGATCGATGCGAGCACAGGCCTCGGCGGCGGCGACGCGCACGTCCGGGGCGGCATGGTCGAGGCCGGCGCGCACCGCGGACCCTGCGGCGCCGAGGTCGGCACCGGCGGCCACGGCGGGGGTCGCGATGTCGGCGATCGCGGCCATGACGGCCACGAGGAAGGGTACGTCCGGGATCGCCAGGGTCGCGGCGAGGGGAACGAGCGAGCCCGGATGCGCGTGCTGGCCGAGCGAACGCGCCGCGGCGATGCGGACGGTCGGGATGGGATCGGCGAGCACGCTCTCGAGTCCCGCTCGGGCCTCGTCCGTCGGGAAATGCCCGAGCGCAGCGGCGGCGTAGGCGCGCCGCGTGTTCACGTCCGGCTCGCGTGACGCTTCGCTCAAGGCGCCGAGGAGGACCGCTTGCGTGCCCGTTGGCGACGCCGAGTCAGCCAGGGCCGCCCAGCGGTTTTGGGCGAGGCGGTCGGCGGTGGCGAGGGCGGCCGCGATCTCCGGGCTCGAGGTGAGCGCCGCGAGGGCGCCGCGAGCCGCGCGAACGACGCCGGGGTCGGATTCGCCGAGCAGCTCGAAGAGGCGGCTCTCCGGGGCGCTCGGGCCGAGCGCGGTGGTGGCGGCGGCGCGGACCGACGAGACCGGATCGTGGAGCGCCGAAAAGAGGGCACGCCACCCAGGTGTGGAGTTCTTTGGGGCTTCGCTGGCGCGGGCGTCGAGTAGACGGCCGAGCAGCAACGCAGCCACACCTCGGCCTGGCGCGTCGAGGCCCGGCGGGGACGGTGGGGAGAGGGCGAGGTCGAGCGCGGCGAGAACCGCGGCCGCGAGCCCGGCGTGGTGGAAGCCGGTGAGCGCGCGTTCGCCGGCGAAACGGACGATGTCGGCGCCCGAATCGAGGCATCGGCAGAGGGCGGCGAGCGGCGGCGCGGTGAGCTTCAGTGCCAGGAGTGCGTCCGACGCGGCGACGGCGACGGCGGGCTCGGGGTCACTGAGCGCGCTCTCGAGTGCAAGAGCGGCGGTGGCGGCGCCGGTTTGGCCGAGCGCGACGGCGGCGGCGCGGCGGAACGCGCCGACGGGGTGCTTCGCGAGCGCACCGGAGAGAGGGGCTACGGCGGCGGCGCCGAGCGCGGCGGCGGCATCGAAGGCTTCGCGCCGCACGTGCCACGCCGCGAAGGCTTCGCCGGCCCCGGGGGGATCGCCGAGCGCGACGGTGGCTTCGGCGGCAGCGAGTCGTACCAGCGCGTCCGAATCCTCGAGGCGGGCCCGCACGGCCAAGAGGCTCAAGGCGACTCGCTCGCGTCCAAGGGCTTCGACGGCGGCCCTCCGAAAACGCGCGTCCACGTGGTCGAGCGCCGGGAGGAGCACGGACTCCAGCAGGTCGGCGGTCGGGCCCTTGGCGCTCTTGCCGGCTTTGGCCCGAGCCTCAGTGGCTGTCGCGCCGAAGTCGCCCGGGGTCAGCCAGCGTTCATAGCCGCGGTCGCCCAGGTCGGGGAGGCCGACGGGGGCCCAGCCGAGCTGCTTCACGGCGCGCTCGGCCGCCAGCCGGACGAGGGGGAGCTCATCGCCGAGCGCAACGACGACGGCGCTGATGGCGCCTTGCCGCAGCGCGCTCTCCGCTTCTTTGAAGGTCGCGAGCTGTTCCAGCGCGGCGACCCGGGTGTCGGCGTCGGGATCGCGCGCCACGACGGCCAGGGCCTCGACCGCGGCGAGCGCGGCGAGCGCTTTGATCGCAGCGGCGCGGACGGGCGGCTCGGGGTCAGCGAGGAGCGCGAACGCCGCCGAGACGCCGATCGCGACGCGTGCCGACGGGGCACCGCGGCCGAGATTGCCGACGGCTCGGATGGCGACGGCACGGACTCGGGCCTCACGGTCAAGAGTGGCGGCGATGAGGGCCTCGACGTTGCGAACGTCGACGGCGCTGGGGCCGGCGCCTTCGATGGCGTCGATCGCGGCGGCGCGGACCCGGCCGTCGGCGTCGTTCACGAGCGGGCCGAGGCGGTTCATGTCGGCGGCGCGGAGGCGCGTCAGCGCAGCGAGGGCAGCAAGGCGCGCTTCCGTCTCGCGGCGGCTCGTTCCGGGACGCTCGGCGGCGGCGTAGAGCGCTGCCAATGCGGCGTCGCCGAGCGCGACGACGGCGTCCCACGCCTCACTTCGAACGAGGAGGTCCGCCTTGAGCTCGTCCGGACCCGTCTCACCATCACGAGAGAGGGCGTGGGCCCGTGCCCGAACAGCGCCGTCGAGATCGATGAGCGCTTTGGCGAGCAGCGGCGCGCGTTCCTCGTTCGAAAGGCGCATCACGGCGGTGAGGGCGGCGAGGCGCGTCTCTGCGTCGGGTTCGCGGTCGAGGATCAAGGCGAGGGTCGACCGCTGAGTGGCGGGGTCGACGTCCAGCGCCGCGGCGGATTCTCGCCGTATGATCGGGCACTTGTCGCCGGTCGCCGCGCTGAGGACCAGCGCGTTGCCCGCCGCCGTGCCGGCGAGCGCCTTCAGCGCGCGGCGACGGAGCGATCGATTCGGGTCGGCGGCGGCCTTTCGGAACTGCGTGTTGAGGTCGGCGCTGGCGCTCAGAGGCGCCTCGAGCCCGGCGACACGCGTGCGAATGTGGGCGCTGGCGACGAGCGCGACGTGCTGTTCTTCGGGCAGGACCTCGCCGAGGGCGATGAGCCGAGCGGCGGCGGCAGCGCGCACGTTCGTGGAGGCGTCATCGAGGAGCGCCTTGGCTCGGGCCGCAGGGGACACCGTGGCGGCCAGCGCTCGGAGCCGGGGAGAGGCGTCGCTCGCGAGTGCGACGAGGACCTTCTCGGCGTCGCCGCGGGCCTTGGCGGCTACGGCGGGGAGCGTGGCGGCGTAAAGCTCGGCTACGACAGCGCGATCACGGGCGACGCCGCCCATGGCCTTCTCGAGGGCGCCGAGGACGGTGGAAGCGACTTTGGGGTCGAGAGCCGCCATTGCGGCGCGGATGTGGGCCCTAAGGGCGCCACTCGCGGCGTTGAACGCGACGAGAGCGCCAGGGACATCACTGCGGACGAGCTTGTCCACCACCGCGGACGGCGAATCGGTACCAGGCGAGTGGTGGGGTTCTGCCATGGGTGCTGAGCCGCGGGAAGGGAACCACATGCGAGCCTGAGGGGCAAGCCGACGCTGGGCGCAAAGAGGTGCTCCGCCTGCACTTGCACCCCACCGACCCATGAAGGACGCTGAGGCGCCTGGAGCGCAGAGACCGTGACCGGACGACGAGAGCAAAACAAAGACGACAAGCGCCGACGAATCCGCGACGCGGCGTGGCGACTCTTCGGCGAGCTGGGCTACGACGGCGCCACGACCAAAGCCATCGCCAAGGCGGCCGGGATCGCGTCGGGCACCCTCTTCCTCTACGCCCGAGACAAGTCCACGCTCCTCTTTCTGCTCTTCCACGAGGAGCTCACTCGCATCTCGGACGAACGCGCGGCCTCGCTCCCGCAAGGCGCCCCGCTCGTCGATCAGCTTGTCCATCTCTTCGGCGGCTTCTACGAGCGTTACGAATCCAGCCCCGAGCTGGCGCGGCGCTTCGCCCATGAGATCTTGCGTCTCGATGGTGACAAGAAGGCCGCTTACGACGATCTCAACCGCCGGTTCTTCGCCCGACTCGTCGGGGTCCTCGAACGCGGGCGAGAGCGCGGCTTGGTCGCCCCCGGTGTCAACACGGGCATTTCGGCGTTGAACCTGTTCGCCATCTACGGGTTCCAGGTCCTCACGTGGCTCGATCAGCCGCACCCTGTCGCTGCTCACGGAATCACCGCCCTTCGGATTGCGTTTGAGCAAGTCGCCATCGGGCTCTCTCCGAGGGGATGATGAGCCGACTGCGCCCGATCAGCCCATCCCGCGACGTCGCGTGTTAGCCTCTGGGCGTGCCCCGCGTTGGTGCCGGGCGCTTGAACGCCGGGAAGGGCGCAGGGGCCATCTAGGTTGACTCGACTCTTCAGCCGCTTCACCGAGCGAATTCGCACGGCGTTCCTGCCGAACGCAGAGACCGCTGCTGGACGCAGCTTCGAGGAGTTCTGCGTCGAGCGCCTCTACGCGCACGGCGGCACGGTGGCGTTCGCCATGCTCGGGATCGCGCTGCTCTGGTGGCCCGTCGACTACCTCATCTTCGGTCGTCTCCCGAACGCCATCGCCCCCTACGCTCAATGGCGCGTCAGCGTGGCGTGCAGCTGCGTTGTCTACCTGCTCGTCGCGCGACTTCCCGCCATGCGCCCCCACCTCTGGAAGTGGGCCCTTGGGCTCATGAGCCTCGGCTGCGGACTGGTCGGCTACTCGCAAGTCCCCCTCGGCGGACCGGAGACCCCCTGGTTTCACCTGATGTACGTGATGCCGGCCCTCACGCTGGTGCTGCCCTTGCCGCTCGGCACTCGGGTCGTCGGCACCGTGATGCTCTCTGCGTCCGGAATTGGCGGTTACCTGCTCCCCGCACCGAGCTATCTCGACTCACCGTATGTCCCATTGATGCTCAGCTTCTTGGCGTCGACCACCGTCCTCAGCATCGGGTTCGGGCACGCGATTCAAGTCCTCCTTCGTGCCAACTTCGAGCAAGCACGCGTCCTCGATGCGCGCGTCAGCGAGCGAACACGCGAGCTCCAGCGGCTGCTCACGGTCCTCGAGACAGCGCGCGAGGACGAGCGCCGGCGCGTCGCCCAAGACCTCCACGATGAGCTCGGACAGGAGCTCACCGCGCTGCGCTACGCACTCGGCTACACGCGCCATCGCTACGAGCAAGAGCCCCAAGCGATGGCCAAGAACTTCGAGGAGCTCGACCGTCTCGTCGGCCGTACCGGCGCCGCGACGCGAGACCTCATCATGTCCATGCGTCCGCGTGTCCTCGACGACCTCGGTATCGCCGCCGCGGCCGAGTGGCTGTGTCGAAGCACCGAGTCACGGACGGGCATCCCATGCCGCTTCGAGTTCTCGGGTGACTCCCTGGCCTCCCTGCCGAGCGACGTCTCGACCGCAGCCTTCCGCATCCTTCAGGAGTCGATCACGAACGCCGTTCGACACGCCGAACCGGCCTCCGTTCGGGTGAGCCTTCGCCATGAGGGATCGACGCTCGACCTCCGCGTCATCGACGACGGCTGCGGGATCGCGCCCGGACTGCGCACGGGCTTCGGGCTCAGCGGCATGGCCGAACGCGCGGCAGCCCTCGGTGGACACGTCACCGTGCTCGCGCTCACCGAAGGCGGCACCGAGGTCCACGCCCGCCTCCCTCTGGAGAGACCATGATTCGAATCTTTCTCGCCGACGATCACCCGGTAGTCCGCCACGGGATGCGCCGCATCATCGAGGAGCAAAGCGACATGCGGGTCGTCGGCGAAGCCACCAATGGCCGACAGGTACTGCAAGCCGAAGGTCAGTCGTCGTGGGACGTCCTCTTGCTCGACCTGTCCCTCCCGCGCGTGAACGGGGTCGAGGTCCTGAGACGTCTACGAGAGGAGTCACCGACTTTCCAAGTCATCGTCGTGTCGGCGCTCCCCGAAGAGCACCACGCCGCTCGAGTCATCGCCGAAGGGGCCGCCGCCTTCGTGTCCAAGAACGCATCGCCGGTCGAACTCATCCGAACGATTCGGGCGGTCTACCGCGGCGAGTACAAGGTGCCGCTCGCGGTCACTGAGCGCATCCTGGGAGACAAAGACGGTGCCCCTCACGAGCGCCTGACCGCTCGCGAATACCAAGTCTTCATGCTGGTCGTCGAGGGCAAGACCGGGTCCGAGATCGCAGCCGAACTCGACATTGTACAGAGTACCGTTTCGAACCATTTGTCCCGCGTCAAAGAGCGTCTCGGAGCCACCAGCATCGCGGACATCATCTCCTACGCCCACCGGGTGGGCCTCGCGACCACCGCGCTCTGACATCGGGCTCAAGGTATCAAACTACTTTGACAGCACCTCTCGGAAACCACGATCGTGATTGACCCCGTTATGGAGCCAACACTAGCGTCGATGGAAGCGCCCAGCCGTGTTCATGGGCACGTGACTTTCTTCCACGAGGGTTGATCATGATCGACTACCAGCCCGGCGACATTCTTCTCGTCCCTGACGAAGGATCCTTCTCGGTGGTCTCCGTGCTTCAAGGGATGACTCGACTCAACCCGGTCATTCTTCACAGCACTTGGCAGGGCTCCATTTACTCGAACCACGCGGCGATCGCCATCGGGACGGGGAAGAAGTACAACAGTACGGAACTCAACGTGAATCAGGTGGCGCACGCGACGGGTAAGGGCGGCCTCTGCCGCGGCTCCGTCGCGAGCTATGGTGGCGCGATGCTCGTCTTTCGCCTGACGGGGAGCTCGTGGGCGGGCAAGGCGGCACACGATGTCGCCCTGGCGTGGACGGACGGACCCTCGACGGGCACCTACAACACCGCCAAGGCCGCCAACCCCGCCTTCCACTCGTCGTCCTACGGCAGCGGCGCTCGCGAGCGAGCCCGCCACTACCACCTGCACCGAAAGACTCGGGGTGGTCCGCCCGGAATCAAGCATGAGAAGAAGAGCATGTTCTGCTCGATGTTTGCGATCGCGGCCTATCAGGCTGCTCTCGGAGAAGGCCTCTCCGAGACCTACATGGCCCTTGACGCCAAGAACACCTCACCCATGAAGCTACAGGACTACCTCAAGACGAATGGGTTCTGGTCGCAGATCACGGCCTGATCGGCGGCGCCGAATCCCGGGCGAGCCGGCCTGTGACAAATTCGGCCGAGACGTCGGTCATGCTTGACCCGAAGGGCCTACAGCATTAGCAATGCACTCGCCGCGATCCGCGGTTCGGCCCGAGCTTGAGACGCACCGGTCTCCGCGAGGACCCGCCCGACTCCGTCCCCCGTGGGAGTGCCCCGATGCGCCTCGTCTCGACCACCCTCCGAAACGCCGCCCTCGCCTCGTCGTTCGCGCTCCTCTCGCTGGCATGCGCGGCCGACGTCGTCACTGCGATCCCGACGGCACCGGCCGTTCAGGGGCTCGACCGCCAGACCGTGACGGTCGGTGAACCGCTCGTGGTGTACGGGCAGAACTTCCTGTCGCCCGACGAAGGCCGCACCCGCGTCGTGTTCGAAGGCCAGTTCATCCCCGCCTCGACCGGCGGCGCCGCGGCTCCCGAGAACGTGCCCGAGCTCGCACTCTCGCCCATCTACGACGGCACGTTCATCGAGTCCGGCGACGTGGGTGGCACGTCGGTGCTCCCCGGGACCAGCCTCCTCCGCATCAACCGATTCGGCCCCTTTGGCGTCCCCTTTGGCACGGGCGAGCGGCCGGGCACCTTCAAGGGCACCCTCCGCGCCGAGAACGTGTATCGCGACGGCACCGTCGAAGTCGGCGAGCCCACCCCGGTCTCGCTCGAAGTCGGGCGGTCGGTCGCCATCACGCGCCTCGCGCCGATCATTGGCGTCGATCGCGACGCCGACGGCAAGATCGTGGCCGTCCGCACCGCCGAGTGCGACGCCCCGGCCCTCCGCGGCCTCGCCGGCATGGGCTACGTGATGGAGGTCAAAGCAGTCGGCTTCAAGCCCGCCTCGTTCCGCTACCAGTTCACCAACGTGAACGGCAAAGACGTCCTCCCCGAGATCGTCC
>JADMJS010000478.1 GCA_018780435.1 Myxococcales bacterium | reverse complement strand
TCAGGAGTGCGTCGCCATCGCCGGCAAGAACCGCACCTTGAAGAAGCACTGCGGCACGACCTACAAGGCCATTGCCTACTACTGCGCCGAGGTCCAGAAGCAGCTCGGCATGAAGGACGTCCCGGTCATCGGGAGCGCATCGTCCGGGGCCACCGGCATGGAGGCATCCCCGTGATCGCCACGTCCGATTCCGTCACGAGGCACGCCGAGAGCGCCGCGCCCGCCGTGCGGCGCCACAAGGCCCGTCCCGTCCCGCTCACCGACGCGAGTGAACGCCGCCTCGGAACCGCCCGCGACTATGTCGCGCTCTCGAAGCCCAACATCTTGCTCATGTCGGTCCTCATGGCCGGCCTCGGGATCCTACTCGCTCCGGACTCACTCGGGCTCGCCCGCTCGCTCATGGTGCTCGTGGGCACGGGGCTCATCGTGTCGTCGGCCAACGCGCTGAACATGGTCCTAGAGCGCGACGTCGACGGGCTGATGGCGCGCACCAAGGGCCGTCCGCTCCCGACGGGCCGCATGGGCCTCTGGCCAGCGCTCACCTTTGGCGTCTTCCTCGGCATCGGCGGCACCGTCGTCCTCTTCTTGTGGGGCAACCCACTCACCGCGGGGCTCGGGTACACGGCGCTCGTGTCCTACGTGGCGCTCTACACGCCTGCCAAACGTTATACACCGCAAGCACTTCTCATCGGCGCCATCCCCGGGGCCATGCCGCCGCTCATGGGCTGGACGGCCGTGACCGGGTCCATGGACGCCCCGGGCCTCACGCTCTTCCTCATCCTGCTCCTCTGGCAGCTCCCCCACTTCATCGCGATCGCGCTGTACCGTCAGTCCGAGTACGCCCGTGCGGGCTTCAAGACCGTTCCGAACGTCCGTGGCGTCACGATCGCCAAGGTGCAGACGGTGGCTTACGCCGTGCTGCTCGTCCCGCTCTGCTTGCTGCTGACGCCGATCGGGGCAGCGACCTGGATCTACGGCGCCGTCTCCCTCCTCACCAGCGTGGGATTCCTGGCCGTCTGCCTCCGTGGCGTGACGACCGAGCTCCCAGCGCGCTGGGCCCGCCGCGTGTTTCTGGCCTCGCTGGTCTTTCTGCCGGCGCTGGGCGTCGGCCTCGGCCTCGACCGCTGGATCGGTTGACCGCATGGATCCAGACGCCCCCAGGTCCACCGTCCCGTCCCGATCTGCCGCCGGGATGCGCTCCACTGGGGCGCCCCCCTTGTTCGCCATCTCGGGACTCAGCCACCGCTTCGGAGAGCGCGCGGCGCTCGTCGACTTCAACCTCGAGCTCGGCCAGGGCGAGATCGTGGGCCTCCTCGGGCCGAACGGTAGCGGCAAGTCGACCCTGATGTCGCTACTGTGCGGCCTGCAAGCGCTTCAGGCCGGCGTCCTCTCCCTTCGCGGCGAACGCATTGTCCCTGCGTCGACGTCGTTTCGGGAAGCCTGCGGTGTCGTCTTCCAATCGCCGAGCGTCGACGCCCGACTGTCCGTCCTCGAAAACCTCGAGCTCGCTGCCAGCGCCCGCGGCTACTTCGGCGAAGCAGCCCGCCACCGGGTCAGCGCCATGCTCGAGCTCACGGGGCTTGGCCAGCGCAGCAATGACGTGGTGGGAAAGCTCTCGGGCGGCTACCGGCGTCGGGTCGACCTCGCCCGGGCCCTCATCCACTCCCCGTCACTCCTCCTCATGGACGAGCCGACCACCGGGCTCGACGAGTCGGCGTTTCGGGAGCTCTGGGTTCGCCTCCTCTCGGCCCGTGATCGCACCGGGCTCACGATCCTCGTCGCGACGCATCGGGCCGACGAAGCGGAACGCTGTGACCGGCTCGTCGTGCTCGATCGCGGACGCACGGTGACGGTCTGCACGCCGCTCGAGCTCGCGAGCCGCGTCCATGGCGACCTCGTCGTCATCGAATGCGATGACTTGGTATCGGGCAAGGACCGGCTCAGCGCCGCCTTCCCGACCACCGCGATCGAGAGCGCACCGTCTGGCGGCGCGCTGAGCTTCCGAATCGACCGCGGCCACGAAGCGATCCCACGCGCCGTCGACGCCCTCCGTGGGCTCGACGTTCGTTCGGTCTCACTTCGCCGACCTAGCCTCTCGGACGCGTTCCTCGCCGTCACGGGACAGAGCCTCGAGGGCACCCCGTGAACGTCACTACCCTGGCCGTCCCCGCGCCGGTCTCCGACGCCTCACCGCCGTCGAAGCACCTCGGCATGTTCGTCACGCTCTGGCGACGCGAGCTGCTGAGACTACGCCGTGAACGAACCCGCTGGTTCGGCATGGCCCTTCAGCCCCTGCTCTTCTGGCTCATCCTGGGCACGGGCCTCGCGCCCACCTTCCAGCTCGAGGGCTCCCCCGGGCTGGGCTACCAAGCCTTCTTCTTCCCAGGCAGCTTGGTCATGGTCGTGCTCTTTACGGCCATCTTCTCGACCATCACGGTCATTGAAGATCGGAACACGGGCTTCCTGCAGGGAGTGCTCGTCGCGCCCGGCTCACGCGCCGCCCTGGTCATGGGCAAGATCGCGGGCATCACGACCGTGGTGCTCCTTCAAGCCACCCTCTTCGTCCTTCTCTCCCCGATCGCCGACATCGCCTACGGCCAGATCCACTGGCCGGCCCTCATCCTCGGCCTCTTCCTCACCTCCGTGATGCTGTCGTCCATTGGGATGGCCATGGCGTGGCTGCTGCCGACCTCCCAGGCCTACCACGCCATCATGAGCGTGGTCCTGTTGCCGATGTGGGTCATCTCTGGCGCCCTCTTCCCATCCGCCGGTGGCGTCCTCGGCGCGGTCATGTCCGCCAACCCGCTCGCCTACTCGGTCTCGGTCGTGCGCGGAGCGATGGTCCCTGCCCTCCACACCGGGTGGAGCAGCCTCATAATGCTCGCGGCGTTCACGGGCGTGCTCCTCACGCTCGCCATCTTGGCGTGTCGCCGCAGCGGTGGGCGTCCCGGATGAAGGACGGCCCCAAGGTCGAGGGCGGCGCCTCGCCGGAGGCGATCGGACCGGACGACGAACGGCCGAGCTTCGTGATGCGCTGGCGCTCCCGCATCAACCCGTGGGTGGTCGCCTTCATCGCCGGAATCATCACCGTGACCTTCATTCGATTCCGCACCCGTTACGTCCCGGATGCGCCTGCCGCCATGGGCGAGCTGCGAATCGCCGGCCTCGATGGGCTCGCCGGCATCCGGATCGTAGGCGTGGTCCAGTCGGTCGCCGACGCAGCCCCACTCGGTACACTCGCCGAAAAGCTCCGAGTCGCCGACAAGCCCATCACCGTCGTCGCCCTCACGCGACAGCCGAACCTCGCCCTCCCCGCTGGCGTCGTCGCCGTCTCGCTCACGGACGCGGCCGCCACGATGCTCGACACGGACCTTCGGACGCTCCTCCGCACGACCTTGACGGCGGGCGATCCAGCGCGCCACGGCCTCATCCTCATCGACGCCGCCGGGCAGTGTCGTGGTCTCTACGGCACCACCGAGGACGGCATCGACGAGATCTTCCATCGCTCCCAACACATCCTCCGCGACGACCTCGCGAAGGCGAAGGGGGACGCATGAGTCGTCACTACGTTGCGCTAACTACCGCGCTCGCGCTCGCCCTGATGGCCGGCTGCCGAAAGGACGCGGTCGTGCCGCTGCCCGAGGTCCACGGCACGCTCCCGGCCTTCGCCCTCACCGACCAGAGCGGAACGCCGTTCTCGTCGACATCACTCGCCGGCAAGACCTGGGTCGTGAACACCTTCTTCACGTCCTGCCGCTCTATCTGTCCGCCCATGATGGCGTCACTGAAGCGCCTCGCCGAGCAGCTCCCCAAGAACGTCCCCATCGTGAGCATCTCCATCGATCCCGACAACGACACGCCCGACGTCCTCACTCGTTACGCGGCTGACCACGGCATCGACGGGGATCGCTGGCGCCTCCTGACCGGGGACTATGCTGCCATCCGTTCACTCGTCGTCGACGGCTTCCGAACGGCGCTCGGCACGCCACCCGAGAACCGGACCGCGGGAGACGACATCGAACACTCGGGGAAGCTGATGCTCATCGACGGCGAAGGGCGTCTCCGCGGTTGGTTCAGCAGCGACGGCCCCGGAACGGACTCCCTCGTGGCCGCCGTGACGGCCCTCCAGGCGAGCAGTGCGGAGGGTAGCGCGCGATGATCCGCGAGCTGCTCTGGCTGACGAGCGCTCTCCTGCTGAGCGCACCCGGCTGCGCCGAGCGCTTCGACGAGCCGCAGCTCCTCGGCGGTATTTTGGTCCAGCCGGAGGTCCTGAACCGAGGGATGCAGCTCTTCCGACGCGACTGCGCGGGGTGCCACGGCGACGACGGTAAAGGAAAGCGAGCGACGAACCCCGCGGAGCGCGGCCCGCGTGACCTGACCCTCGGGTACTACAAGTTCACCTCGGTCCCGGGCGGCCGTTTACCGACGGACGACGACCTCGCGCGAACCATCCGCGAGGGGCTCGACGGCACGCAGATGGTCGCTCGACCTGAGCTCAGCGCCGCGGACCTGCACGCGCTCGTCCAGTATCTGAAGACGCTCTCCCCGCGTTGGCGTAACGAGAACACCGGTACGCCGATTACAACCGACCCCGATCCGTGGGGCGTCGGACGCCGTCAGGACGCCATCGCGCGCGGCTTCGTGGTCTACCACGGGCTAGCCCAGTGCTGGTCATGCCACCCGTCCTACGTGCCTCTGGATAGGCTTGCGAACCTAGCATCGGAGGCCCTTCCACCGGGTGCCGAGTCTATTGATAAAGCAATTCAATTTCGCGGAGATACCCAGAAATCGAGGGTCGTCGAAACCGTCTACGGGGATGTCTTGCCACCCGACTTTCTCGATGATAGGGTCC
>JADMJS010000354.1 GCA_018780435.1 Myxococcales bacterium | reverse complement strand
TCGCGCTGGCGGGGATGTTCCAGCTCGAGCTTGGCGCGGACGGCCCCACCGCCACCGCAGAAGCGAACCGGCTCGACGCCATCCTGAGCGCCGCCGGCCTACCCGTCACGCGGGCGAGCAGCGTCACCGCGTGCGAGTGGCGCAAGTCGCTCTGGAACCTCGCCGTGAGCGGCGTCTGCGCTCTGCTCGACGCACCGAACGGCGCCATCCTGGACCACCCCGGCCTGCGCAACCTAGCGGAATCGCTGGTCTCTGAAGCCGTCGTGGTGGCGGCGACGGAGGGCGTGGAGCTGGAACCCAACGGCCCCGGCACGGCCTTCGCGACGGTCGTCGCCTCGACCGAGAAGACCCGCAACAACCTGAACGCCATGGTGTACGACCTCCGGCGCGGCGGCCCGACCGAGATGCCTTGGCTGAACGGCGCGGTCGCCCGGCTGGCGCGTGCCCGCGGCCTCACAGCGCCTCACAACGAGACCGTGGCGCGGCTCGTGGGGGCGGCGGAGCGGCGGCGGTGGTAAGGTCCGGAGATTCTAGAGGGTTGACTCGCCGCGTCTAGCGGGCCTCCGGCGTTGTCGGTGACCAGCGGCTAGAGGTCTCGTTTCAATGGAAGGCCGATAGACGCCGCGATCCATCGGATCAGGCCCTCTCCTCCGACGTCAGGACGCAGCTCGAAGGCGCCCATCCCGTGTTCGCTGAGGTAGCTCGGGTGGAAGTAGGCGGCGACCTGCTGCGTGGCGGACGGCGAAAGCAGCGCTCCGATTGACGGCCGACCGCCAAAGTCCAACCAGCGCAGTGAATCCCGATAGATGTGCAGGCTGCCGAACGCGTCGAGGAGTTGTTCCCCGATTCGGTACTTCGCATCGAGGACAGCCCATGCCGCCGGCCCCTCTTTGGGTCGCCACCCGAGCACGAAGTCGGGTCGCCGCTCGGAGGTGATCGATTCACGTTTACCGCCGCCCGAGTGGTGCGATCGAAACGTGGCGTTGAAGTGCAGCTCTGCTTGCCCGGCAGCGCCGGTCCCTCTGAGAAAAAAACCTTCGCCGGAGTGGCCAGGACGTAACACAGTCTGGTGCCCATGGGCTGTCCAATCGAGATCCGTCAGCGCACGGAGCGCGCTATCCAGTTTCGTGAGGCACCAGACCTCGTAGAGGCCGTAAGACGGGCGCAGGGTCGCCCCAATCTCCGACGCGTCGAGAGAAAAGGCGGGTGACAGGAACGGACGCGCCAGCGACAGCACTCGAGCATAGCGCGAGTCGTCCACGAAGACTTCCGCGCCGACGTCGAGCGCGAGCTCAGCACGGATCTCTGAGAGCGGAGAACTGCGGACGACGCGGTCCAACTGTGTGGCCGATGCCATCAGTGCTTCGATGCGGCCTTGGCACCAGCCCCGATGAGCCGAGAGCGCTGGTGCGAGGGCCGTTGCCGCAGCGCGGAGGTTCCGTGCCACTCGCTCGACCAGCCAGCGCAAGGTCCGATTCGCCGGGTGATCGAGCTCCGTGCATAGCACTCGCATCGGGACGAGGGGCGGCTTTCCGACCGGTTGGTCTCCGGTCACCCAAGTCACCGCCGCGGGGTGCCTCGCGATCCAGGCCAGCGCCTCCGACGACAAGGCCGTAACAGTGTGCAGCGGCCTGTCTTCCAGCGGTGAACGGGTTCGAGTCCGGAGCTCGTCGATCAACGCCCGAACGGCTCGAACTAGCGCCGGAATGAGTGGCAGCAGCGCTTCTGCAAGCCAGCCTGCCGTCGCGCCACTGACCCCGACCATACCGGCATGCCCGCCGCCGGGCCCGGTCACCGCACCCGGAAGCCAAGTCTCGATCTCTTGTAAGAGCGACAGCCAGTGGTCTCCGGTCAGCTTGGCGGGATTCGCAGCGACCTCGAATTGGTGAGTGCGGGACTCCCCACGCCCGACCACGCTCAGGGTGTGCTGACCCACATGGGGCCCGAGTTCGAGCACGAGCGCTCCACACTGCGACGTAGGCAGGTCCTGCCCTGCCCATTGCGCTCGTTCTGCTCCGTGCACGAGGTACGTTCGGTATTCCTCAAGCAACCACACACCGCTCTCAACGACCACCGACAGGCCGTCCCGGTGCGTGATGTGGATCACGACCAGAACCGAGTGACGCCAACCTCGATCAGTCGTAGGCGCATGTCATGTAACTTCTGTGCAGACCGAACCAACTTCGCGTCTCCACAAATGGTCTCGCACTTCGCGAGTGCGGCTCGCAGTCGCTCGGAATCCGCGCCGCGTAGCCTCGGGAGTACCTTCGAGAACACCGCTTGGTCGAGGAGTGCACCCCCCGCTTCGGGATGCCCGATGAACGCCAGGATCTCGGATGCCGTTCGATAGCCGAAGTGGCGGCGTACCGCAGCGAGTTCGTCATGCAGCGCGATCAGCACGTCTGTCACGCTCGCTGGCGCTTTCTTCTTCTCAAGGAACTTCTCAAGATCAACGTCCCAGAACTCCAGCGTGAAGGCCCGGTCCAGGACCTTGTCCGACACCGTGTGGGTCGTCTCGTCCATGTTGATCGTCCCGCAGATATAGAGATTGCTGGGCCATGGAATGGAGGGCGGGACGCCGTCGATATCACCATCTTCCGAGTGGAAGTGCAGGATCGAGGCGCCGCCGATGCTTTCCATCGCGGACAAGATGGGCGCGAAGTAGTGTTCGACGTGGGCCAAGTTCATCTCGTCCAGGACGAGGAAGTACGAGGACTTGGGGTTCTCATGAGCAGCGAGGATCAATTCGAGCGCCGGCGTGTAGTGCCAAGTCGCGTCCCCACGGATGGGGTTCATGTAGCCAATCAGGCCGGTCGGGTCGCGCCAATCGGGGGACACGGCCGCGACGAGTACATGATCGGTCGGTTCACGACTGGTGAGACGCGTGTAGGATCGCGCGTACTGCCTCAGTAGTTCCGTCTTCCCTGTCCCGGACAGCCCCGAGAGGATCACGAAGTGCTTGTGCTCGTGACAGTGCAAAGCAACGTGAATGGATCGGAGCTGCGCTTCATCCAGAACAAATCCGGGCAGCTCGCGGACCAGGTCCGTGAAGATCTCGTCGAAAGTCGGCGGCTCCTCTGTTCCGGAGTCGATGGGGTCAGGCGCTCCGTCTCTGGGTGGACTCGGTAGCACGTCGGGAAGCCTCGCTTCCCACTCCCGACCGTAGTCCGTCAGCCCCCGACGCTTCTCGGGAAGGTCCTGAGTGAGACCGAGTGCGGCGGACCAAGCGAAAAGGCTGCTCGGTCCGAAATCGCCGGTCCATGCCGGATAACGCGCTCTGATTAGGGAGGTTTGCACCGCCCGACCCAACGGCCCTGACCGCAGGTCGCGCAGAAGTTGCGCCAGACCATAGCTCTCAACGAGGAAACGTTCGACCAAGATATCAGGCCGGTCATCGTCGACCAGCCTCCGTCCATCGTCGGTCGGTCGCCACGTCCCGTTCTCCTCAGTTACGAATCGGTAGCTCCTGACGGTCCCAATAAGCTGCTTGCAGGACTTGGGGTGGAGCTGCCGCATCTCGTACTGGTCTCGCAGCACGTCCACCATCTCGTCGATAGCCGCGCCGTGCCAGCACGCGTTGACGACAGCACGCCAAGCGTCCACGTAGCGCTTGACGGCGACCAGCCCGCGCTTCTGCCGTGCGAATGGGAGCAGGGTCAGCGGAGGCAGAGTCAGCTGCTCTTGATGCGCGGTGTGGTCGCCGACTGGGTCGCTGGCTTCGTCGCCCACCACGAGGCTCCAACAGAACTTCGCTCGCTGGACGTCTTCCGCGATGTCGGTCTCCGGGCCGAGCACCTCGCGCAGACGTTGACGAGTCAGCACCATCCCGTGGATCAACGGGGCCGGCAAAGGTCCCACCAAGCGGGCCACGAGTGAGGGGGCGTTCTTGTCGTAGGTCGTGTGAGTCTCGCGAGGGAAGAGCGCGGAGAAGATCCGTGCGAGGCGGGCTTTCGGCCGTCTGCTGGCAAAGCGCGGGTGCACGATGGCGAGCAGCTCCTCATACGCCGCTTGAAGGAGACGCGCTCGTTCGGCTGGGTCGCTGGGTAGTGGTTCTCGACGGAGTGAGATGACACGTTCCACGAACGTCGGGTCAGACGTCACGTCTCCGACGTTCACCGAGTTGCCGAGGCCGACACTGGCGATCCCAGAGAGCGACCACAGCCGTTCTTGAGCTGCCTTCGTCCGCAGCTCGTCGTCTGTTGCGTCGGCTACCCAGTGCAGATCGGTCAGGTATGCGGGGCTCCAGTCCGGATTCCAGTTCGACGACCTGAAACGTTGGAACCGAGAACGGATTTCGGCGTCCGTGAGTTCGGGCCCCTCTTGGGTACTCGGCGCCTCGGCGTCGTCCGGGGGTTGCGGAAGCGTGAGCATGGCTTGCACACGGTGGAACAGCCCGTGATCGGTTTCACCTCGGGTGGGATTTCGACCCACGCCGGTCAAGGCCCAAACGCCGTGCTTGGGCGAATTCAAGTACCCGCCCTTGAACAAATAGAATCGCGCCCATGCGACCTGATTTCGCAGGCGGTTCTTGCCGTTGGACGTCGTCGCCACGTACTCCTCGGGGCTCACGTTTGCGCGCGCGATCACCGCATCGGTTACCTCGGACGCGGCGGCAGACCCGTCGCGAGCTCTGAGGGCCTCGAGCACTGGTTCGACGAAGCGCAAGAAGGTAGGTCCCTGTATCGATTCATTGCTCGGATTCGTTGCCACGTGATCTCCCTTCTTGGATAGGACAGCGCGTGTCTATCATGACGTCCCTCGGACTTCTAAGGCCCGGTCTACTTGACGCTCCCGAAGGAGCCGCTCTGCGAGGTCGCGGCGGACCGCGTGGTCGCCACCGAGCCGCGTCAACGCGCCAGCAGGCCATCGCTGC
>JADMJS010000258.1 GCA_018780435.1 Myxococcales bacterium | reverse complement strand
TGCGAGCAAGGCCATGCGAGGCACCTCCAGAGCGCGCATCGAACGGGATGAACGCGCTGGCGTCAAGGTGAAGGGGCCTCTTCTTGCGGCGATTCGTCCCATTCATCGCCAGGGGCACGCGACCCGGCTAGAGTCCCGCGCTCCTCGGGCGCGTTCTTTCGCCGCCGTGGATCGGAGTGCACGTGAGCGTCATCGTCTGTCCCCATCGACCCGCGTGTCCCGGCTGTGACCTCGCGGAGCTGACACCGGAAGGCGCGCTCGTGCAGAAGCGCGACACCGTGGCCGACGCCATTGGGCGTCATTCAACCGCGGGGCCGGCGGCGACGGTCTCGGATTGCGTCGGGACCGAGGACCGATACGGCTATCGAACGCGGGTGAAGTGGGCCGTGGATGGCGCCGCCATTGGCCTCTACACCGCCGACCACGACGTCGTCGACACGCCGCTCTGCGCCGTGACCCCGGCGCCCCTGCTCGCGCTGGTGGAGCCGTTGCGGCATCGTCCGCTCGCCGCCGAGACCGACGCCCAGCTCGGCGGGGTGGACGCCCGGCTCACGGAGCGCGGCGAGATGAGCCTCGTGCTCATCATGCGGACCGTCGACCGTCGCGCGGCCGAGACGCTCGCCCGTTCCCTGTTGGCCCTCATCCCGGAGCCCGTCGGCGTCGCGTGGTCGGTGCGCCATCCGGGCTCGCCGTCGCTCCTCGGCGACGCGCCGATCACGGTCCGGGGTGTCACGACGTTGCGGGACCGCATCGGCCGCACCGAGGCCCTCTTTCCGGCCGGCTCCTTCAGTCAGGTCCACCGCGGGCAGACCGCGTGGCTCCACGATCAGCTCCGCGCGGCCGTGCCGCCAGGTAGTCACGTCGTCGACCTCTACGCGGGGACCGGCAGCCTCGGCCTCGCCGTCGTCTCCAAAGCAGCCTCGCTCACGCTCGTGGAGCCCTTCGCGCCGGCCGCCGATGCGGCTCGCCAGGTCGCGCCCCCGGCGGTGCGAGTGATCTGCGGGTCAGCCGAGGTCCCGGACTCCTGGCTCGGGCCCCGCCCGCGGGTGCTCATCGTCGATCCGCCCCGCACGGGTCTCACGGGCGACGCGCTGTCCGCGATCGCGCGTGCGTGCCCCGACCGCGTGATCTTGATCAGCTGCGAACCCGAGACGCTCGCGCGTGATCTCGCGGGGCTCGCATGGCAGGGCCTCCGTACGAGCCGGGTCCAACCCTTCGACATGATGCCCGGAACGAGTCAGGTCGAGTCCTTCGCGGTCCTCGATCCCGGTGACCCACCACCCCTGCAAGTGCTTGGAAGGACAAGCAATGCCGTCGCCGTCGCCAAGCCGCCGTGGGTGCCGACCATCCCGAACCCCGAGTGGCCGTGGAACCTCCTCGACCTCGCCCGCCGCCAGCTCGGGGGCGCGCTTCAGGCCGCGCACCGGCTGGACGTGACGACCTCGGGCGTAGTGCTGCTCAGCCCCGAGGGGAGCCGCGTGCTGACGGCGCCGGGCCATCCGAACGGCCTCGAGAAGTGTTATCTGACCCTGGTGCGTGGCGTCGCTCGCAAGCGGGGCGCGTGGCGGATGCCGCTGAACGAAGACGGCCGCAATGTGCACGCCACGACCCACTACGAACGGCTCGACGTCGTCGGCGGGCACAGCTTGCTCCGGGTCACACTCGAGACCGGCCGCACGCACCAGATCCGGCGACACGCTGCCATGAACGGACACCCGGTGCTCGGTGACGCGCGTTACGGCGACCCCAAGAGCAACCGCCACTTCTTCGCCCGTTATGGGCTCCAGCGGCCCTTTCTGCACGCGGAGTCCCTCGAGGTCGGGACTGAGCGCTATGAGTGCGAGCTCTGGCCGGATCTCCAGGCCGTGCTCGACGTGCTCTCCTCGGATTGAAAGAAGCGGCCCTCAGCCGACCGCAGTGAGGATCGGCGCACGTTCGCCGCGCACGCCGAAGCGTTCCGCGCGGGCCTGGATGTTTCGCGCCCAGGCCGCGTGGGTCGCGGGCTCGCACATCGAGCCGTTCGAGCCGAAGACGGCGCCGCTCCCGGGATCGAGGATGGCGTGCGCGTCGGCCAAATCCGCCTCGGTCACGGCGAAGGCGGCGTCGATGACGGGCACCTGCCGGGGGTGAATGGCGGTCTTGCCGATGAAGCCGGCCTCGACGTCGCGAGCGACCTCCTCTTGGAGCGTCACGAGGTCGGAAGCGTGTTCGAAGACCGGCGCGGTCAGACTGAAGCCCCACGGCACGAAGGTCGTGAGGAGCTGCGAGAGCACGGGGGCGAGCACCGTGTCCCACGCGGTTCGCTCGCGAGGGCGCCGCACGTGGAGTAGCGAGAGCAGGTCGTTGCCTCCGACACGGAGCGCCAGGATCTGTCGTCGTGCCGGCGCGAGGTGATCGCGAAGCGCCGCCATGCGCGCCGGCTCGAAGGCGTCGCGGGTCTCGAGGGTTGGCATCAGCGCGGCACGCGGATGGGTGGATGCGGCGCGTAACCATGCGTCGACGTTACTGATGTCGACTTTGGGAAACACGAACCCATGGACCGTGTGGAAGGCCTCGTCATCGAGGAGCCGCGAGAGGAGCTCGGGCGTGCGCGGGCGTACGTAGATGTGGACACCCGGCGCGCCGTCACCATCGTCGCGTCGGGCGCTGAGCGTCCGAAGCGCCCCGCTGGCGGCACGGACGGAGTGCTCGAGGTCGGCTTCGCGGACCGCGTCCTCGAGGCAGACGATGACCGACCGGCTGAGCCCGCGTCCACCGCCGCGGACCAGCTCGTGGAGCACGGATTCCAGTCGCGCGTGATTGGCCGGCACATACAGGCTCGCGCCGAGGAACGTGGGCAAGTCGGGCTGGCGAGTCGTGGTCATGGGGCCTCGGTTCTCCAAGTAACGCCGGCGGCGTCGGCGATGATCGCAACGGCGCTAAACGGCAGTTCCGGCTTCACGACGACCGGAACGTGTCGTTGCTCGCAGAGGAGCAGCGCGTGCGTGACGTCCGGATCCCGGTCATCCCGGACCACCAGGGCCTTCGGGACACGCCGGAGGAGGACGCGGGTCGCCTCACCGATCCCGGGCTTGACCCGGTTCGGATCCGACACCCCATGTTCGCCCATCAGCGCCGAGAGCGCATCCCGCCTTTTGAGCTGCCGTGTCGAATCCCGCGACGGCGGGCCTCTGAGGTCGGTCCCCGGTACGTCGAGCGCGAGGCGGGTCAATGCGTCGACGAAAGCCCGGCTCTGGTCGGCCAGCGCGAGGTCGTCGTAGTAGAGGCAGGCGTGCATCGCGTCCTCGTCGCCCCGGGGCAGCACCGACCGGCTCACGAGCCCGGAGACGGTCGCGTTCAAGAGGCACGAAGGGATCAGGTAGTCGTCCTCGGTCGCGGCGAGGTCGGCGGCGCCGCACAGGTCGGCGATGACGGCGAGCCCGCCTCGGACGGCGAAGGGCGCCGCGGCGAGGCTCTGGCGCAGCTCGCGGGCGATGACCCCTTTGCCCGTCCAGCCGTCGACGAAGACCACGTCCCCGGGCGGCGCCACGCTGCTCTCAAGGACCTCACGTAGCGCGACGAGATCGAGGCCGCGGTCGCGAATAACGGAGAGGGCGGCGTGGTCGACGAGGAGCCCACGCGCTCGAAGGAGGCGCGCGAGGACGACACCGAAAGGCGTCCCGGCTCGGAGGATAGAGACGAGCTGAACGCCGCGGGGATGGCGGGCCGCGAGGGCGGCGGCGAGGCCCGCGAGGTCCCGGGCGAGTCGGGCGCCGTTGCGAGTGAGGGCGGCGTCGAAGGTGGCGAGATACTCGGGGGTGGGCGTGACCTCGTCCGACAGCATCTCGCTGTAGTGGCGAGCGCCACTCTGGATGAGCGCTTCTTTCTCGGCGGTGGCGGTCGTCGTCATCGCGAGGCGCGGGAGGCGCCGGACCACGAAGCGTACGTCCTGGGCGTCGTAGCTGCCGCTGAAGCGCTCCTGGGGACGGGCTGGCTCGAAGCGTCGTCGCAGCCCGCCGTCGGTTGGCAACATGATGAGATCACACAGGTTCATGAAACCCGCGTCGCTCTCGGCGTCACCCACGCCGAGCGTCGTCAGCGGTCCACCCTCGGTGCGGAGGCGGCTGAGCAGCCAGGCGGCGGCGCGGGTCTTGGTGACGCTCGGCGGGAGGAAGGCCGCGTTGGTGCCGGTCTGGTGGCGCCAGAGCGCGGTCGGCAGGAGACCGTCCGTGAGCGCGAGTGCCATGTCGTCGAAGTCGGTGCGGGCCAAGGAGGGCGACTCGGCGCGGAGCCCGACGTAGAAGGCGATGCCGTCTTCGCTGTGGACCTTGACCCGCACGGGGAGCCCGAGCGCGTCGCGTCGCGAGGCGAGCGCCTGCCCAACGGCGATGAGGGCTGGGCTCCACGGCCGTATCTCGGCTTCGAGGATAGGCCGCCAGGCCGCGTCGACCTCGCCCACGGCGTCGAGGACGAGGCCTCCATGGTGGACGATTGCGCCCGCCGTGAAGCGTTCGGCGATGCTGGGGTGCAAGCGCCGTAGCCCCGCGCGGCTGCGCGCCGTGACCGGGATGAGCGTTGCGCCGGCCCCGAGGAGGTCGAGCCACGCCCGCTGCGTGGGGGTGGTGAACGAGTGCCACTCGCCGCTCTCGAGGTGGGCGGCGGCGGCGAGCCCCTCCGGCGCTTCGGAGCCGCACTTTCGGCGGGATTGGAACCAGGTGTCATCGAGGTCCGTCAGGACTACTCGGCGCATTCCGGGACCTCGAAGGGGAGGGCGCCCACGGCGTCGCAGAAGGCCAAAAGTCCTTCAGTGACGCCCACTTCGTGAAGTACGAGCCGGACTTCGCCGGCGATGGGTGCGGCGAGGTTGTAGATGGCGTGGGGCACTGCGCTGCCCCAGAGGTCAGGCGCAGGGCGCCGGGACCGGATGGCGCCGGCCTCAAGGAGGGGCGAGCGGGTGGTCGACTGCAGGAGCACTTGAACGCCGCTCGCTTCGAGGGTGGTGCCGAGCACGAAGGCCGGGTGCATACACTCGCCGGTCGCGATGAGAGTGGCGCGACGAGCACCGCCGAGGAGGCCGAGTGCACGCGCCACGGCGTCGTCCGGTAGGCGCCTGGGCGAGTCGGCGCCGAGCCGCCCCCAGCGTTGGTGGCCGCGTCCAATGGCGGCGGAGACCGTCGGCGAGTGCGGCACGGGGGTCGTGGCGAGCGATGTGGACGCTTCGAACGTGAAGTCCCCGGTCGCGAGGGCGGCGACCTCGAGGTGAACCGCGGCGTGGTCGGGCGGGCGGTGCTCACCACGGAGGTCTACGAGCGCGGCCGCGATGACCCGGTCGAGGGGGCAGCCGTGACGGCGGAGCGCGCTCGCTAGGGCCAACGCCGTTCGTCCGGTGCTGAGCTCGTCGTCGACGATGACGACGGTGCGGGCCGCCGAGAAGCGCTCGCCGAGCGTGCCCCGCGGGACACACAAGAACTGGTCGGGGGCATGGCTGTGCGCTTCGTCGAAGCGCAGTGGCGGCCGGTCGCTCTCGGCCGGGTGCCGAGTCGTGTGCACTACCAGTGCGTCGGCGCGGCCTGTGGCGGCGAGCCACGACTCGAAGACGCCGAGCCCGAGCCCGGTCGCCGTCTCCGCGAGGCCGACGAAGAGCACGGGGCCTGGGAGGTCTGCTGGCAGCGCCGCGGCGAGCCGGCGATGGCTCGTGCGCATACGAGCGGGCGTGACCGGCAGGTGTTTGCCAAGAACGCGGCTCACGAAGACGAAGCCGCGTTTCGGGTTCTGGCGTGCGCCGATCCCGACGAGCGCCCCGAGCGCGACGTGGCCACCGGCCTCGCCGCTCGGCTGCCGGAGCGTCAAGTGACCCGTCGGCAGAGTGACCGACGCGACTTCGTGACGATCGCGGGCCGGTCGCGCCTCGGACGTGTCGGGCTTCGGGGCGGGGGCGGCCACGACTACGTAGCTCGTGTCGGTCGCATAGCGGATCGGGAAGCGAGGCGACGCTGGCGCCGGGAGAGGCAGGCCGAGCGCGTTCAGGAGCGCGAGCCCCGGGAGATCGACCCCCGCGGCCACGGCCATGCCGACCCCGCCGGCGGCACGAGCATTGATCTCCAGCAGATACGGTCGGTTACGAGTCGGTCCGTCGCCACCTTCCTCCTTGAACTGGATGTTGAAGAGGTTCTGCAGCTTGAAGCGGTCGGCGATGGCGGTGCTGGCCAGGATCAGCTCTCCGTCGAGGCGTAGCTCCTGCTGCGTGTCGCTGAGCTTGCGCCGCGGAACGAGTGTCAGCGGCGAGCCGGGCTCTGGGCGCGCTCGGAAGGCGTCGACGCTCCATTCTGCCCCGGACAGGAAGGGCATGAGGAGCATCGAGGGGAACTCGCCGCGCTCATGACGAGCGGCCTCGCTTGCGAGGCGGCGGCGGAGGTCGTCGAGTTCGATTCGTCGGTTGAGGTCGGAGAGCAGCTCTTCGAAGGGATCGAGGTCTTCGCGGATGACGCGGAACCCACGCGCGAAGATCGAGCGTGCTGGCTTGATGCACACCACGGGGTACCGCGTCCGCATCTCGGCGTAGGCGGCGTCGAACTCGGCCAGGGTCACGACGCGCTGGGTTTCGGGGATTCGGACGTCGTTGCCCGCAAGTGCGTCGTAGGTCGAGAGCTTGTCGTCCAGGACGCGCAGGAGCACCGGCGAGGTCGCCGAGAGAAGGCGTGTCCCGATGGCCGCGAACTCGCCGGCCCGGTCGGCGAGCAGCGGCAGGTCGCGCCCCGGGAAGAACACCTCGATGCCATGCGCGGCGCACACGTCGAGGCAGTGCGACACGTAGCGCTCCGAGGGCGAGCCCTTGCCGCGCGCCGATTCGACCACGGCGACATCTGCCTTCCTCATCGCCGCGACGCGCGGATCGTTGTGTTCGACGACGATGCGCACGCCGTCCGGCAACGATTCACGAATGGCCGCCGACTCGCGAAAGCCCTCGATGAAGCCAGGGTGATTGGAGACGCCGCGTCCGAGCAGGACGGGCAGCGGGCCGGCAGTGCGGCGCCGATCGGTCTGGTTCATGGTCGCTCGTGACGAGTCGGTGGACGGGACAGAACGGCGCGACCCGCGAGGGGCCCCGGAGGGTCAGAACCAGCGCTCGGCGACGATCAGAGCGAGCCGGCGATGGCGGGGAGCAGGTCGCCCACCGTCTTACCGGACGCCGTCTCGCCGATGGCGTGCATCTTCCAATCGCCGTTGTGGCGATAGAGCTTCGCCAGGATCAGCGCGGTGTGCTCGCCGCGGGCGCCGAGGTCGAAGCGCGCGAGCTCGACGTTCGACGTGCTGTCGACGAGCCGGCAGTACGAGTTGGCGACGGTGTTGAAGTTCTGGCCGGTGAACGAGTTCACCGTGAAGACCAGGGTCTGCACGTTCTCCGGGACGCGGTTCAGCTCGACGTGGATGACCTCGTCGTCGCCGTCGCCCGCGCCCGTGCGGTTGTCGCCGCTGTGCTTGATGCTGCCGTCTTTGCTCTGAAGCTGGCGGAACCAGACCACGTCGACGAGCTGCTTGTTCGCGTCGAAGAGGAGCGCCGACGCGTCGAGGTCGATGGCCTGGCCTTCCTTCTTCTTCCCGAAGAGCCCACCGATGCCGCCCGCGTTCACGGGCGCGACATCCCAACCCAGTCCGCAGAACACCTTGGACAGGCCGGGTTCACCGGGCTTGCTGAGGGAGATGCGTTGGCCTTTGACGAGCGTGATACCCATGGCGGTCTTCCTTCCTTGGCGAGGCGGTCACTTTGGCGACGCATCGAAGCGGTCGAAAGCGGCCTTGTCAACTCGCGTCTTGGCGAAACTCGTCAGGGGCCCGTGCGTGCGGGTACTACCAGTTCAGGTAGGTCGTCCCGATGTCGAAGTTCTCGTTGTTCACGCTGTCGCGCCACGCCACCCCGATGGTGCAGTCGGCGCCCACGGCGATGGCCGGGTTCATCTCGTCACCCTCGAGGTCGTTCGCGATGGCCTCGTTCGCGGACCACGTGAGGCCGCCGTCGGTCGAACGTGCGGCGTAGATGTCGAAGCTGTCCTTGCTGCGGAAGTCCTGCCACACCGCGTAGACGGCGCCCTTGCAGGGGCCACTCGTCGCGACGGCCAACGCCGGGTCCTCCTGATAACGTGCGTCGTCGTCGTTGACTTGCACGTCCACGCCCCAGGTGAGGCCATCGACGCTGGAATCGGCGAAGACGTCGTTCTCGTTCCCGGACTTCTGCTTGCGATCATCGGACCAGATGATGACCACGCGCCCCTCGGGAGTGATGGTCATGAACGTGGCCTTGCCGACGTTCGCCATCTCGTTCACGTCGTTCACCTGCACCGGCGCCGACCACGACGCGCCGTTATCGAGCGAACGCGACGCGAAGAGGTCGCCATCGAAGCGCTGCCAGGCGAGGTAGAGCTTGCCCTTACCGTCGCCGACGAGGGCGACCTGGTCGTCTTGCGGGTCATCCTCGTTGACCATCAGGCCCGTCGAGAAGGTCCCGCCCGCGAACATGTTGGTCCCCTTCGCGTAGAGGGTGTCGTACTGCGGCAGGACGGGGTGATGACCGCGCCACGCGGCGTGGACCTCGCCCGCCTTCGGGACCCAGATCGCGGGATCTTGGCCGTTGGTGCTGGTGCTCACGAGCTCGATCGGCTCGCTGAACGTGAGCCCCGTCTCGGAGTAGGCGAAGGCGATGTCCTTTCCGGACTGCGTCGACTCCCAGACCGCGTAGAAGTTGCCCTGGTTGTCCGACACGACCGCGATGCCACCCCAGTAGTAGACCGTGCCTTCGGTCGCATTGACTTGGAATGGGCCTTCGACCGTCGAGCAGAGCTCGGGCGACTCCCATGTGAGCATGAGGTTGCCGCCTTTCTGGACCCAGCTCACGTAGAACTGACCATTACGGGCAGGGCTGATGAAGGGATTCACCGTGCCGTCGGCGTTGAGGTTCACCGTCTTGGTGCAGCCGGTCTTCGAGAAGGACGGAAAGACCTGGGGGACGTCCGGGGTCGGCTCCACTGTGTCCGCGGCCGCGTCGGCGCTGGTGTCCTCAAGGGCGACGTCGGTGGGATCGGGCGCTCCGGCATCGTCGACGCTCGAGTCCGTGCCCGCAGTGTCCGTGAGGACCCAGACGTCGACGACATCGTCGGTCCAAACGTCCGGCGTCGCGGTGTCAGGGGTCGGCTCCACGTCGAGCGAGGCCTGTGCGTCCGATTCGACGTCGGTGAGTGTGCTCGCGCCGTCTTCGGCGGCGTCGTTGACCGTCGCCGGTGTGTCTGTGGCCAAGTCTACATCGGCGCCTTCCCCCGGCGACGTGTCGAGGACGGTGACCGTGTCCTCGGCCTGAAAGCCCACGAAGGTGTCCGCTTCGGCGTCGGCGCCCTGAAACGACGTATTGGTAGCCGAGTCCGTCGAGCACGCCGTGACCGACACGGCGGCGAGTAAGAACGAAGAGGTGAGGATGCGCATCGAGAGGTCCTTCGTAGCGAAGCACGAACCATGCGCGAGGAGCGACGCAACAAGCCCGAGCTTCGGCTCACGTCGCCACGGTAGGGCCGTGCTTCGGGATGGTCAAGACGTCGATGCAGGGGCCTCGGTATGGGAGCCTCGAGCTCGGTCCTTCACTCGAAGACGGTGATCGGGCGATGGTCTGTACCGTAGCCCCAGTAGTCGCAGATCGGATCGTCTGCGGGGACTGTATTTCGGTCAAACCGCAGCGTTTGCATCGTCCCACTCAAGTGCTCTTCGTACGACGTTCATGACTTGATCACGTTCGAATCCAGTGGAGGTGTACGTCTCGACCTCCGTGATTGGATGAGCCCAATTTCAGGAACAGAGGATGCTCGCAGAGGACGTGCCCGATGTCGTCGTCGGGAGCGGTCCTTGCGCGAGAGCGACGGACCGGCCGTGAGGTCGACCGTCCTGAACGAAGCGACCTGGGAGCGGCCGTCGTCGAGTGTGGATGCCGTCAAGGAAGTGACACCCGCGCCGTCACCGGGTAGAACAGCGGCGTGTCTGACGAAAGCCCAACCGACCTCTCCAGCGCTTCCACCACGGGCCCCATCCACGCGCCCGGCTCGCCACTGGCGGGGATTCTTGCCGTGGTGCGACGCGTCGCGCGTACCGACTGCAACGTCCTCATCACGGGGGAGTCCGGCACAGGTAAAGAGGTGGTGGTCCGGGCGCTCCACCAGTGGTCACAACGTCGGCGCGGCCCGCTTGTGCCGGTCAACTGCGGCGCCATCCCGGAGAACTTGCTCGAGTCCGAGCTCTTCGGGCACGTGAAGGGCGCCTTCACGGGCGCGGACCGGCCACGCATCGGCCGCTTCGAGCTCGCCCATCGCGGCACGGTGTTCCTCGACGAGGTCGGAGAGCTGCCGCTGCTCCTGCAGGTGAAGCTCCTGCGCGTCATTCAAGAACGTCGCATCGAAGCCCTGGGCGCGCCGGCCGCCAAAGACGTGGACTTCCGGCTCGTCGCCGCGACCAACGTGGCGCTCGAAGAAGCGGTGCGATCGGGCGACTTCCGCGAGGATCTCTACTTCCGCCTGAACGTGATCCGGGTTCACCTGCCGCCGCTTCGCGAGCGCCCGATGGACATCCCGCCGCTCGTCGACCACTTCGTTCGAGTGTACAACGAGCGGCTTCTCACGGAAGTCCAGGGCTTCAGCGCCGGCGCCATCATGCGGCTGCAGCGCCACAACTTCCCGGGCAATATCCGGGAGCTTGAGAACCTCATTCAAGGCCTCATGGTCATGGCGGGTGAAGGTTTCATCGGCGAAGACGAAGTCGCGCGCCGACTCGACAGTCGGGAGCCGGCCGTGGTGCGCTCCGGTGGCGGCGGCGGCGACGCTTTCGACTTCCCGGAGCACGGCGTCGACCTCGTGGCGCGTCTCGAAGAGCTTGAGATCCGCTACATCGACGAAGCGCTGAAGCGCGCCGAAGGCAACCGCACCCAGGCGGCGCGCCTCCTCGGGCTCAACCGCACGACCCTT
This sequence comes from Myxococcales bacterium, assembly GCA_018780435.1. Classification (GTDB taxonomy): domain Bacteria; phylum Myxococcota_A; class UBA9042; genus SXOO01. The sequence goes on along the minus strand of JADMJS010000258.1, from coordinate 13,675 downwards.
GTCGAGAAGCTCAAGCGGCGGGGCATCGCAAGCTGATCCGGGTCAGTCGTTCTGAGCGCCCGCTTCGATCCAGTCCCGCACGCGCGCGATGAGCTCGGGGTCCATCAGCACCGGCGCGTTTCGGGGCATGGCATAGACGGGGGCGCCCGTCTGGTCGACGGGCTCACACTTCGAGAGCAAGTGATAGAGCCAGCTCCCGTCCGGCGAGCCCGGCGCGACGAGCGGCAAGTCGGTGTTGGCGGCGACCGCGTGGCCCATGAGCTCGGCGTGGAGATCAGCGGCGTCGAGGCTCAGGCCCGCCGCCGGCTTCGGTCCACCGTGGCAGGCCGTGTAGCTGCACGCGGGCTTGAAGATCGTATCGCGTACCGCAGAGAGCGTCGCGGGCGTCTTGGCGATGGCGTCCGCGGGCGTGTCGACGCAGGGCTTGACGGGGACCACGCCGATGTCGGTCTCGTTCGACGTCGGGACGTAGAGGACCGCGTCGAGCTCATCTTGGGTTGGCGGCGACTGCGACGCGTTCTTCGGGATGGCCAGCGCGACGCACGGACCTTCCTTGAGAATGATCTCGCCATTCATGCCGACTTTCTCCGTGTACGCGGGCACTTGGGCGTCCATCATCACCTTCGAGGACGCGAGCCCCAGCATCACGCACATCTCCTGATCGCCGATTCCCCAACCGACTTCGGCCAGAGTCGGGTTCAGATAACCGCACGTGAAGGAGAGGCCCGTTGCTCCTGCCAGGTTCACGGGCGGGTCGAAGGAGCGGCCGTGCGCTTCGCCGTCGAAGCGCTCGACCGTGTGCAGGACCTCGCCGTCTCGTGGGCCGCCCCGAATGGACACTTCGAAGTAGTTGCCCAGGTAGTGGTAGTGCGGCGTGACGTAGTAGAGCTGCATGTCGAAGGGGATCCCGGCGCTCTTCTCGTATTCGGTCTTGAGATCGCAATGGCCCGTGAAGTGGCTCTCCGCGCTGGGGTCGATACGCAGGTCGAAGTACGTGAGCCGGAAGGGCACCGTGATGTCCTTCACCCGCATCGGGTGGATGATGTCGAGGCCCATTCGAAGTTCGGTGTCCTTTCCCTCGCTCGACAGGTTCAGGAGGTGCGTCGTCGCGATGATCTTGTGGTGCGGCGGGACTTTGATGACGACCCCATCGGGGAGCCGTTGCACCTCATCGAGCGACTGCGTCGATTGCGCGAAGATGACGGTGCCTTCGATGGCCGCTGCAATCTCTTGGACATTTCGATCCGAACACTTGAAGAAGCCGTCGGCGCCCGGGAACAGGTCTTCCGGCACCACGAACCAGTTCGAGTGGTGATAGGCGCCGTCGTTGGCGAGTGTGACCGACTGAACATAGAGCGGCTGGTCGTTGTTCAGCGTCCAGGCGACACAAGGCTGGGTCTCCTGGTACGGCTTCAGCGACAGCGTGCCGAAGGAGTGGACGATGGACGCGGTCTCGACCCCCCCAGGGACCGGCTCGACCGCCGGGACGTCCTCCGCGACCGGGATGTCCTCGGGCGGCGCCGCGGCGTCGTCCACCGGCACATCCGCGGTCGGGCTTGTGTCGGGCTCGGACGCCACGTCGATCGTGGCCGCATCGACCGCAATCTCCGGCGTGGCCCTGTCGTCACTCGCACAACCGACGGATGTCGTGAGCTCGAGAGCGGCAAGGACGGCGAGGGTTGCAGCGACACGCATGGCGGCCTCCGGGGCGTCGGAACTGCCGGATTCTGTGGGCCGCGTTTGCCGATTACAAGTGCGCTGTGGGAATTCGATTCACGGCGCCCGAAAGCCGATCGCGAGGGTGATCGGGGGTGAGATCGCGGTCTCGAGCCGCGCTTCTCCCGAACTAGATGGAGATGGCCATCATGACCATACCCGCGACGCTCACGCCCCAGACGGCGGTGCGAATCCCGGGGATCCCGGCGAGGTAGATGAACCAGTACGCGACACGTGCCCACAGGAACACGTTGGCCCCGGTCATGATGAGTGGCTTCGTGCTCCCCGCGAAGGTGACGGCGGCGGCGAGCGCTGTGAACAGGATCAGGTTCTCAAGCATGTTCTTGGCAGCGCGATCCGCGCGACCTGCGACGCCGCTGAGGTCGGCTGGCGTGTCCCGGTTCCCCATGGCGCGTTGAAAGCCGCTGGGGGTCCACAGCTTCCCCCCGAGGCCGGCGGCGGTCATGATCATGAACCAGGTCAAGATGGCGGCATAAGCGAGGACGTGGGCGAGGTCGAACATGAGCGCTCCTTGTCGAGGTGTGGTCCTTCTGTACGCCCGACCTGAGCACCACGCGAACTTCCCGCTTCCCTGCGTTGACTTGCGATTGGTTTGCCAACGCTTTACGCGCAATCCTGACCAACTGCGTCCGGCACGGCCCCGGGAGCCAGAACCGTCATGGTCACGAAGACTTCCGCGCTCACCTGCTCGGCCGAATCGGCTGGGTCGCCGGGAGCTCGGCCGCACACGCTGCCCCTCTCCGAGAGCTATTCGACGCGATCGCGTGGGACACTTGAAGCAGCGACGATCTGTTCCACGAGCCCCGGCAACACCTCGCACGCCGTCCCGACCAACGCCGCGCCCCCTGACCGCTCCGCGACTGCCGCGAAGGGGTTCTGCGTTGGGTTCACGTCGATGATGGGGACCCGACGTGCCAACGCGAGCTGCGCCATGCGGTTCGGCAGGTTCGTCGCCCCGGCGGTGCCGACGACGACGAGCAGGTCGGCCTGGGCCACCACCGCGAGCGTGGAGTCCCACTTGTAGTGCTCCTCGTCGTAGAACTCGTCGAACCAGAGCACGTGCGGGCGGGCCGGCGCGCCGCAGCCCGGACACACCATCGCGGCCCTGGCGGCGTCGTCCCACGGGCGTGACGCCTCCCACCCGTCGAAGGCGTACGGGAGCGGGTAAGGGGTCGCGCACCCGTCGGTACACCGCATGGTGTCGATGTTGCCGTGGATCTCGAAGACCCGCCGGGAGCCGGCCCGCGTGTGAAGCCCGTCGATGTTCTGCGTCACCAGCCGGTAGCGGTCCCCGAGCGCCGATTCGAGCCGCACGAGGGCCAGGTGAGCGGCGTTGGGTTCCGCGGCATGGCAGCGCTCTCGGCGAAACAGATACCACGGCCACAGGATCTCCGGCGCCCGGTCGAACATCGCCTTGGTCGCGAGTTCCTCGGGCCGAAGTCGTGCGATCTCAGGCACATGTGTGTTGCCCGGCTGCCAGAAGCCGTCGGTGCCGCGGAAGGTCGGGATGCCGCTCTCGGCCGAGATCCCGGCGCCGGTTAGGAAGACCACACGGCGCTCTTTCGACGCTCGTAGATGAGCGAGTGCGGGCTTGAGCGCGGATTCGGGTGTCGGCGACGGGGTCATGGCAGCTCCTGGTGACGTGGCGGCCGAACAGCTCGTTCGACCGCCGCGCCGCCGCTACTCGGTGATGAGGACCGAGCTCGCCGCGAAGCCCCCGCTGACCTTCATGGCGTCGTGACAGATATCGTTGGCACTCGCGTTCGTCACGGAACACCAATCTCCCCTGAACTCGATGGCGCCGGTCTGCATATTTCGCTTGCACTTGTTCAGCGGAAGCTCGCCGGTCCCGTAGTGGGCCGCGTCGCCGCTCAGGAGTACACACAGGGTTTGGCCGAGGGGTGGAACGGCGATGGTGTCGGCATCTTCGAGCGTGATATACGCCTCAAGCGTCGCTCCGGCGAGGAAGGATGGCGTCTCGATGGTGCCGTAGCACAGGTCGTCCGGGGAGAGGCCCGCCGCGTTGAAGGACCCAATGCAGCTCTGGTTCGCTGCCAGCGACCCGTTGACGACCTGCAGCGACCTGAGCGGCAGGGCGAAGGAGAGTGGACCGGCGGCATCGAGGAAGACCGGCAGCACGGCGTCCACTCCGCTCGCGGCGGTGAAGCTGCCCTCGGCGGTCGGTTTGGCGTCCATGACGACGGGCGCGATCGCCAGCGCTACCCCGTCCACTGCGACCGTCTCATTCATGAAGGCGTAGCCCTTGGACGGGTCACTGACCGGCTTCGCGCCGCCGAACGTCACGGTCCCGGCGACGGTGTCGAAATCGAGCAGCCAGCTCAAGCTGCCGGTCCCGTCGAGATGACACTGTGGGGCGTCGGCCTTGATACCGCCGGTGATGACGGTCTTGAAGAGGCCGGCCGTGAACACGTCTGGCTTGGTGAAGGAGAGCTCAGCCAGCCGCAGGCCGAATCGCGTCTTTCCCGCGTTGTCCACGAGCCCCACGCAGTCCTTGACCGGCGCGGTGCAGCCCGCGGGTAGAGCGCAGCCCGCACCGTCGCCGCCGTCTGTGCCGTCAGCCGCGTCGCTCCCGTCCTCCGCGTCGCTCCCGTCCACCGCGTCGCTCCCGTCCTCCGCGTCGCTCCCGTCCTCCGCGTCGCTCCCGTCCTCCGCGTCGCCGCTGCCGTCGGCGGCATCGGCCGCGTCGGTTCCGTCGGAATCGGCGCTCGTCGCCGCGTCCGCGGACGGCGACGTCGTTTCACTCTCACTGCATGCCGCACCGACCAGTGCAGCCATAAACACATTCGAAATCGTCAGTCGCAAAGTCATCCTGTTCTCCACAATCATGGGCGTGGACTATCCAACGACTTCCAATCGCCGACAAGAAGTGGGCTCAGGTTACGCGCGACGGTCGTCTCGTTCGCGGCGCAGGTTCGCCCGAAAGAGCGCGTCGTGTAGTGGGTCGAGCCCAAAGTAGATGGGCTCTTCGCCGACGTGCGAGAGCACGGACTGCAAGAAGGCGAACCGTCCTCGGGTGTAGTCCGCGCTGGCGACGCCGCCCGCGAGGTACTCGTCTCGGACCGCCCTCGCGTACTCGTCGTAGCGGGTCGGAGCCAGCCCGAGGACGCCCATGTCCGCGTCGAAGAAGGCCTTCAGGAGCGCCGAGTGGGCGGTGGAGCGCTCGTGCCGAGCCGACCAGCGGATGGCCTCCACGACGGCCGCGCGAAACGTAGCGCCTTCGCCCGCGCTCGCCATCCGTTCGTCGCAGATGCGTGCGCTGCGCTCCTCGTTGTCTCGGTTACTGGGCTCGTAGACCACGTCGTGAAAGAGGATGGTCCACGCGAGCTGCCGCCGGGTCTCGTCGTCAGCCTTGAGTCTCGCGAGCGACGCTCGGCCGAGGGCCCACGCCTCGGCGAGGTGCCTCAGCGTGTGAAAGCGGCGCCATGGCTCCGAATAGGCGGCGTCGATCTCGGCCTTGATCGCGTCCCGACGCGCCGACCACCCAACCGTCGCCAGCGAACCCGCCACCGCCGCGAACGCTTCTGAGAGATCGCGTTCCGGGTCGCTCCCGATCGGCGGGCGCCCCGGGACGTCCCCCTGATGGGCCCACGCCCGGTTCAAGAGCCCATCGCAAAACTCCCGGGCCGCCTCGGGCGAGCCGGGCCACGCTGTCAGTACGTCGCTGTAGCCAAGGTGGACCCACTCCCACCAGAGCGCATTGTGACGCAACATCGGCTCCCGGAGCCGGTCGCGCAGGGTGGCGACGTCGGCGTCCGAAAAGCCGAGCGAATTCAGCGCATTCCCGCTTCGTACCGCATCCGCGTCCGTGAACTCCGTGTCGAGGAACGGCTCGCACAGGAGCCCGAGCGGGTCGGGTCGGTCTGAGTGCGGGATCCCATGCAGACCGCACCACGCGTCTCGGGTGACGTCGGGCAGAGTGGTCGGGACAATGCCCCCGTCGCGGAGCCACACGAGCGGAGGCCAGCCATCGACGAGCTCACGAACGGCCCCGGGGTCGAGCTGGTCGGTGCGGGTGACTAAGGGCGCTTGGGAGTGGGTCATTGGACCTCATTCTGCCGAATTCTGCCGACCTGTCGCGGGCCGGGATTGGCGACAAGGGATCGCTTGGCCGGTCGGCGTGCCGACGCCGCACACCCGACCGTCGCCAAACGGGTTGGCGTGCTCATGGCATCGGTGTATCATGGACTCAAGCTGGCGACCCAGCGCCCGCCTAAAGGTTCATGGTTGAAACTGATCAAGTTGCAGGAGTGCGGTAAATGAATTGCATAGGTCGTCTTTGTATCTTCCCTCTCACGCTCTGGGCGACCGGCTGCACCGATTCACCTGCGACGCTTGCTGATACCGCGTCCACCTCTGACGTCCACGGTGTCGAGCTGCCGGAGGTCGGAGCCAGCGATGGCTCTGACGGCGGCTCAGCGGACCTCTTGGAGATCGGCCCTCCGGGTCCCGACATCAGCCTGTTCGATTGCGACGCCGAAGGGAAGAAGGAGGGGATCGGCGGGAGCGCGTGGTGTGAACGGGAGCTTCGGGTCACTGCTTACTGTCACGAAGGCACCTGCTACGAGAGCGATCTGTACGGATCGCCGTCCGGCCCCCCGAAGAACCCAGCGGACCCGGGCCAGCGGGCGCCTTACACGCCTCGGTAGTCATTCGAGGTCATGATGGGGCGAGCCGCTCGCACGCCATCCCATCGTCTGCCGACCTCCCTGCATGTTCGACGCCGGTCGATGGGCTGACGCCGAGCTTTGAGCCGACCGGTGCGTCTCTGTGGCGTTTGATGTAGCGTGGGGCCAGTCGTTCGTCGCGAGGTGCCGCTTGGGTCGGCCCAGGAGTCGAAGATGGCGCTCACAGTGGGAATCATCGGATCAGGGACGGTCGCTCAAACGCTCGGGAAGGGCTTCTTCGGCGCCGGGGCTTCCGTCACCATGGGGACGCGTGACCCCGGCAAGCTCGCCACCTTTACGGCGGAGACCGGAATCCCCGTCGCCGATGTCGCGACCGCGGCCGCGGCCGACGTGCTCGTGCTCGCGGTCAAGGGGACCGCCGCTGAGACGGTCGTTCGGCAGCTCGGATCGGCGCTCGCCGGCAAGGTCGTCATCGACACGACCAACCCCATCGCCGACGGCGCTCCTGACGCGGGTGTTCTCCGCTACTTCACCAACGCGAACGAATCGCTCATGGAGCGCCTACAGGCGATCGCGCCCGGCGCGCGCTTCGTGAAGGCCTGGAACAGCGTCGGGGCGCCCTTCATGATTCACCCGACCTTCGCGGAGGGTCGGCCGACCATGTTCATCTGTGGGAACGACGCCGACGCCAAGGCCCAGGTCGCCGAGATTCTCGACGGCTTCGGTTGGCGGCCCAAAGACGTGGGCTTGGCTCCGTCGGCTCGACCGGTCGAAGCCCTTTGCCAGCTCTGGTGTGCACCGGGCTTCCTGAGTGGTCAGTGGCGACACGCGTTCGCGCTCTTCGAGCGGTGATCGTGAAACGATCGATGATGACGCAAGCGTCGCGCCGGCTGGGCTTCATCGTCCTGCTACTGGCCACCAGCGCCGGCTGTGTCCGAGGTGCGCAGAACGAGACCGCGTCGACGCTCTCCAGCGACGTCGAGCGGTGTCGCGCGTCGTTCGAGTGCCTTGAGTACGGCCTGTGCTCCCCGACGGAGGGCGTGTGCGCGGCGCTCTCGGACGCGGACTGCGAGCGCGGGCGGGCCTGTGAGCGCTACGGCGTCTGTGTCGCGCGCGTAGGCCGCTGCGTCAGCGCGCCACGGCCGTCGTGCCGGGCGTCGGGCTCAGAGCGCAATGACTGGTGCCCCGGTGGCGAGTGCGACGCCCAGCCGGCGAACGGCGTATGTTCCGTGCCGGTGCGGGACGACGCGGCATGCCGTAGTCCCCGACCCGGGGCGATCGGCGACCCGTGTTCGATCGACGGGCTCTGCCACATGCAAGACGGCTTCTGCACGGCCAAAGAGGATCGCGAGTGTCGCGTGTCCGAGGGCTGCAAACGCGACGGACACTGCGTCGCACGCGCCGGGCTGTGCGTCGCCGAGTCGGCGGAGGCGTGTCGCGCTGCGCCTGCTTGCCGCGACGAATCGCGCTGCACTCGTGGGGTCAGCCGCTGCTACGCGACCGACGCCGACTGCGCGGCGACGAAGGCCTGCCGCGATGATCCTCGCGCTTGCAAGGCAGAGCACGGAAGCTGTTCTAACCCGATGCCGTTCATCTACTTTCAGTTCTAACCGGACTGGAGGGCGCCATGAGCCTTCCCTGAGGCTCTACATCGGCACCTTCCGTCACCATCGTGTATCAGCGCGTCACTGTACGGTAATGCCGGGCCTGGGTCCTATGGAGGCCCCGCCCCGAGGGATAGGGTGAAGCAGACGGGCAAGCGACGGCGTGAAGCACGCGGCCGACCCTGTTCGTCGTCGGAGCCCCCATGACCTCGCCGCGCCCTCGTCTCCTCCTCATCAATCCGACCTACGGCGCGACCTTCTGGGGGCTCGACTATGCTGTCGGACTCGCCGGCGCCTCGACCACCATCGCGCCGCTCGCGCTCGCGACCATCGCCGGGCTCTCACCCCAGGACTGGGACATTCGTATCGCCGACGAAAACGTCGAGCCCATCGACCTCGACGAGCCGTGCGACATCGTTGGGATCACCGCCATGAATGTGCAGGCCGCCCGCGCGTTTGAGCTCGCGGCGGCCTTTCGCAAGCGGGGCCGGCTCGTCGTGATTGGGGGTCCTTTCGCGACCCTTCAGCCCGAGCGGTGCGCGGCCCACGCCGATGTGTTGGTCGTGGGTGAAGCGGAGCGCATCTGGCCCGAGTTCTGTGCCGACTACGTGGCGTTGAAGGTCCGCTCCCGCTACGTCGAAGAGGCCCCGATGGACCTCGCGCTCAGCCCGACCCCTCGTTACGACCTCTTCCGGCGGGGGGCGTACTCAGCGCTACCGATCCAGACGACGCGGGGCTGCCCGTTCGGCTGCGAGTTTTGCGACATCATCATCATGCAGGGGCGAAAGGTCCGCGCGAAGCCGATCCCGAACGTCCTCGCTGAGATCGACGCCATCGGCCGGGCCGGCGGACGTTCCGTGTTCGTCACCGACGACAACTTCATCGGTAGTCCGAAGATCGCCAAGGCGCTCCTCGCGGCCATGACGGCGCACTCGGCGAAGACCGGCTACGCGCCGCCGCTCTTTACCCAGGCGTCGGTGAACCTCTCCGAAGACCCCGAGCTGCTTCGGGCCATGGTGCGAGCCGGCTTCACGCGGGTCTTCCTCGGGATCGAGTCGCCGCGCCAATCGAGTCTCCGCGAGGCGGGAAAACGTCAGAATGTGCGCGGCGTCCTCCTCGACCAGATCCACACGATCCAGCGCGCGGGCCTCATGGTCTGGGCGGGCATGATCGTCGGCTTCGACCACGACGACGACGCGATCTTCGGCGAACAAGCCGACTTCCTCGACGCCGCGGGCATCGCCGTCGCGATGATCGGAATGCTCAACGCGCCGCCACGCACGCCCCTCTACACCCGGCTGGCGGTCGCCGGACGCATCCACGCGACGGCGGATTGGGCCGACAACTGCGCTTGGACCAACATCGTGCCGATGACGATGAGCCGGTCGCGCCTCTTCGAGGGCTACGCCGACCTCCTGAAACACGTCTACACCCGAGAGCGCTACGCCAGCCGGGTGCTCGCGAACATCGAGCGCATGGAGCCCGCACCGAAGACCGACGCCGCCGGACGCTGGCCGGCGCTCCGCGATCTCGGCGACTTCGGGCGGGCCGCGCTCGCATACAGCACGACCCTTGGCGATCTCTCGTACTTCGGACCCAACGTGCTCCGAATCCTCCGGCAGAACCCCACCCGCATGGTCGAGGGCACCATCCACCTCTCGCTCTGGCGCCACTTCGAGCGTTATGTGCCCGAAGTTACAGCGAAGATCAGCCAAGCCGCGCGCAGCGAACGCGCGTCGGTGGCGCCCCACCTAACGACGCCCGCCCTCGCGGCATGACGGTCACTCGGTGAGGGTGATGGGCACCGACGTTTCGACCTCGAAGGGGCCTTCACTCTCGCCTTGGCGGCGCGTCCCGATCGCCTTCAGGGTCAGCGTGTAGGTGCCCGGCGTAAAGGCCTCGCCTTTGGGCTGGCCCGTGTCGGACGGGCCTCGCCACGCGCGGCCGTCCCAGGTGAACGAGTCTCGGTGCACCGTCGGGGCGATCGTCGCCCAGGGCCGCTGTCGGCCGGGGCAGAGGCCGGTGTCGTATGCGTCGTAGATGAGGCCCTTGCCTTCGAGGCGTTCGAAGACGATGAGCCCCGCGGCGTCCGGCTGGCCGCAGCCGCCAGCGTCCTGCGGCGATGGCCGCACCTCAACAGGCTCCGTGACGTGGACTTCGTAGGGCAGGGCGATCCCCTTGCGCGCCTCGGCGAGCGTGAACTCGCACACCGGCGCGGTGACGACGATCGAGACGCCGTTCAGGCTTGACTGAACGGTCGCCGCGCACGGGCGTTTCGGCGGGGAGAGCGGCGGCGCTTCGACGTCGGGCGGTGGGGCACAGCCGACAGCGATTCCAGCCAGCGATAGACGGAGAGACACCGAGACGATGCGAATTGCCGTGATCATTCCCCTTTCATGACGGTCGAGTCGGCAAATGTCCAGCCGCGTCAGCACCCGAGAAAACGCCCGATGGCCTCCCACCCGGCCGGTGTCATGCGATAGACGCCGCGGACGTCCGTCTTCGGCAGCGTGCCTTTGCTGATCCAGTTTTGGAAAGTCGTGCGCGGGATCCCGAGGTCGAGGAGCCCCTGGCTCGTGATCGTCTCGGGCATGTCCGGGTCGGTCGTCGGCGCTGGTGGTTCCCGCTTTGGCGCTGGCTTGGCCTTGGGCGCGGCGGCCTTGGGGGGCGTCACGACCACGGTGGGGGACGGCGGGGTCACGCTCGCCTTCACCGGCCTTGCCGGCGCGTCGTCGAGGTCGATCCCGAACATAGCGCTGAGGTCGTCGTCATCGAGCGCGCGGGCCGACGGCGCCACCTTGCCGAGCATCCCAGCGCTCGACGCGCCCGTGATGAGGTCCGCGGGGCTCACGCCGCGAAGGTCGAACAGGAGCTCCGGGCGCAAGTCGAAGCGGGCACCGATGCCGTAGAGGGTCGCCGCGACGTGTTTACACATGGTCGCGTAGTCGGGGCAGGAGCAGCGGAGCGTGAGCTCGGAGGGCTGCGGGAAGAGCCCCGTCGTGCGTTCGCAGAGGCGCGTCATCACCGCGGTCGAGAGGCGGCCGGCGAGGAGCTCGACCAGCGAGTCGACGGTGCCAGCGCAGTCGCGGCGCAGCTCGGCCCACCGGGCCGGCAGGACGGGGGCGACCGTCACGGTCACTTTGTAGAGGCGAGACCCCATGACGGACGCCTCGACCTTCCCCTTCGAGACGCGGAGGTCGATGACCGAGCCATTGCGGACGTAGGTGCGGCCGCGCGGCAGGCGGTTGGCAAAGTCGCTGTAGCGCTCGAGGTTCTCGCACCAGGACTTGCCCCAGAAGGTGTGTGCGATCGCTCGGCCCGTGATTACGACGGGTTCTGCAGGGTTCCCCTTCGCGCTGCGGGCCGCCAACTCCTTCGCGGCCTTCGCGCGGCGGTCCGCGACGCGGACGTAGGGCTGATAGCCGCCGTAGGTGCTGTACTTGGTCATGGCTCTCCTCGCGCGGAGTTCAGGTCGAGGCGGACGAGGCGCATCAGGTCGTCCGTGGACAAGCTGGTCAGGTCGAGTTCGGTATCGCCGCTCAGGAGGCTGCGTGCAAGCCCCTGTTTCGACTCGATGAGCTGATCGATCTTTTCTTCGAGCGTGCCGCGGCACACGAGCTTGTGGACGAGCACGTTACGTTTCTGGCCGATGCGGAAGGCGCGGTCGGTCGCTTGGTTCTCGACCGCCGGGTTCCACCAGCGGTCGAAGTGGACGACGTGGGACGCCGACGTGAGCGTGAGCCCGGTCCCGCCCGCCTTGAGCGACAGGACGAAGAAGGGCAGGTCTTCTTCGTGCTCGAAGCGGGCCACGAGCTGCTGTCGCTGCTTCACCGGAGTGCCGCCGTGGAGGATGAGGCCCGGGCGTCCGAACACGTCACCGAGGAAGGCGGCGAGCGGCTCGATCGTCTCCCGGAACTGCGTGAAGACGAGCACCTTCTCCTGTTTCTCGGCGATGGTCTCCGCGATCTCACCGAGGCGGAGCAACTTGCCGCTGTCGTCTGGTCGCCACGCGCCGTCGCCCGTCCAGTGCGAAGGGTGGTTGCATATCTGCTTGAAACGCATGAGGAAAGACAAAATGAGGCCCCGGCGTGCGATGCCGTCGAGGGTCACGAGCTTCTCGGCGAGCTCACGGGTCGCGTCTTCGTAGAGCGCGGCCTGAACCGGGCTGAGGCCGCACCACGCCTTCACCTCGGACTTGTCCGGCAGGTCCGAGATGATGGACTTGTCGGTCTTCATGCGGCGAAGAACGTAGGGCCGAACCAGGCTTCGGAGCGGGGCGAAGCCCTTCGGCGAGCCCGAGAGCGCCTTGGTCCACGTCCCAAAGGCCTTGGCGCTGCCGAGCAGGCCGGGGCTCGTGAACTCGAAGAGCGACCAGAGGTCGGCGAGGCGGTTCTCGACCGGTGTGCCCGTCAGCGCGAGTCGCCACGACGCTCGTAGCGTTTTGACCGCCTTCGACTGGCGCGTGCCGGCGTTCTTCACCGTCTGTGCTTCGTCGAGGATGACCGCCTCGAAGGGCACGTCGTCGAGCCCGGCAGTGCGGTGGACGGTGCCGTAGCTCGTGATGACGAGGTCCGTGTCCGAGAACGCGTCGGCAGAGAGCGCGCTAGTGCCCAAAGGCGCCGCGGAGCCGTGCAGCACGCGCAGGCGCAAGGAGGGCGCGAAGCGAGCGGCCTCTTGCACCCAGTTCCCGATGAGCGAGGCCGGGACGACGAGCAATGACGGCCGCTTGACGCCCTCGCGGCGCATGACGAGGAGGAGCGCGAGGACTTGAATGGTCTTGCCGAGCCCCATGTCGTCGGCGAGGCAGCCGCCGAGCTTCAGGCGCCAGAGCAGGTGGAGCCACGCGAGCCCGACGTGTTGGTAGGGCCGCAGTGTCGCCTTTAGGGCGTCCCCGGGATCGGGCGCGACGTGCCGTCCTTGTGGGTCGCGGAGCGCCGCGAGGGTCGCTTGCAGCCACGGACCGGCGTGGACGTCGCTCCAGCGCGCCTCGTCCGACTCGACGGCGACGGCGCCCCCGGCCTCGCCGGTGTCGCTCAGGAGCTTCATGGCGTCGCGGAACGAGATTCCGCCCTTCAGCGCGGCTGCGCGTGCGGCTTCGAAGCGCGTGAGCGCGGCCTGGAGCTGGTCTTTTTGGACCTCGACCCACTGCCCGCGCAGGAGCCGCAGGCCGTCGCTGCCGTCGAGGAGCGTTTGCCGTTCTTCGGCGGTGAGTGGCTCGCCGTCGATTGAGAGCCCGACCTCGAAGTCGAGGAGCGCGTCGAAGCCCAGGAGCGAGGGTTCGGTGCTGCCGACCTTGGCTGTCACGCGAGGGCGAGTTGGCCGCCGGCCGCCCCACGCGGCGGGCATCTTGACCACGACGCCGCTCGCTTCGAGCACAGGCACGTCTCGGAGCAGCGCCAGGGCGTCGTCGGCGGTCCAGCGTAGCGGCTGGAAGAGCTCGCCGGAGTCGACGAGCGCCTTGAGCCAGTCGCAGCGTTCGGCGGCCCGCTGCACCGGGAGGAGGAGGGCGAGGAGGCCGTCGCGGTCGCCGGCGTCGGAGTACTCGCGGAGGGCCTTCCCGAGTGGTCGGTGTTGCGCGTTCGCGTTTCCGTCGAGGCGCACGGAGTAGGTGGCGAGGAACGCGAAGGGAGTCTCGGGGTCGCCGCGTTTCTCAGCGAGGTGCAGGTGGACACGGCCGACGAGGTGGCG
>JADMJS010000734.1 GCA_018780435.1 Myxococcales bacterium | reverse complement strand
GTCATCTCCGAGACCGTGGTCAGCGGGATGTTGTTCATGAACCCGAAGTTGATGTCGCGCGAGCCCTGCTGCTTCTGGCCGGTCGCGACGACCGCGGCGGCTTTGCCCTGCGCGGTCTGCTCCGAATACTCCGTGAGGAAGATCTGCCGGTTTCGGAGGTCGTTCTGAAGCGTACGGGGGCTCTCGGTGTCGATGACACCGCTGGTGGCTTTCCCTTTGGCGTTCAAGCCCTTGTACGCGTAGACAGGCACCGGCTAGCCTCGATCTTCCGCGGTCTCGCTCATGACCTCCTCGACCGACGTGAGCCCCGCGAGGACCTTCATGGCGCCGTCGTCGCGGAGGGTGCGCATGCCGTTCTGGATGGCGATCCGCTTGATGCGCGTCGACTCAGCTCGCTGCGTCACGAGCGAGCGGATCTCGTCGTTCACGAGCAGGAGCTCGTAAAGACCGGCTCGGCCCGAGTAGCCGGTGCGGCACTGTGAGCAGCCACCGGCCTTGAAGAACTTGAGATCATCGACCTCGTCCATCGAGATGCCGAGCTGTTCGACTTCGTGGCGCGGCGGTCGGTAGTGGACCTTGCACGGCGCGTGGAGGCGGCGCGCGAGGCGCTGAGCCATGCAGAAGATCACGGACGAGCTCAGAAGGAAAGGCTCGACGCCCATGTCGATGAGGCGCGTGAACGAGCTGGCCGCGTCATTGGTGTGCAGCGTCGCGAGCACGAGGTGGCCCGTGAGCGACGCCTGTACCGCGATCTCCGCGGTCTCGCGGTCGCGGATTTCGCCGATGAGCACGACGTCCGGATCCTGCCGAAGGATAGCGCGGAGGCCGCGGGCGAAGGTGAACTCGATCTTCGGGTTCACCTGCATCTGGCCGATGCCCGGGAGCTGGTATTCGATCGGGTCTTCGACCGTCAGGATGTTGATCTCGGGCCGATTGATGCTCGAGAGCGCGGCGTAGAGCGTGGTCGTCTTACCCGAGCCGGTCGGGCCCGTTACGAGCACGATGCCGTGGGGACGGTGGATGATGCTGTCGAAGATTGCGAGGTTCGGCTTGTCGAAGCCGAGCTTCTCGAGGTCGAGGAGCACCGCGCTCTTGTCGAGGAGACGCATGACGAGGCGCTCGCCGAAGCCAGTCGGCACCGTCGAGAGACGAATGTCGACGTCGCGGCCGGCGACTCGAATCTGAATGCGGCCGTCCTGCGGGAGACGCTTCTCGGCGATGTCGAGCTCGCCCATGATCTTGATACGGCTGGAGATCGAGGCGTGGAGCCGCTTCGGGACCCGGAGCAGCTCGCTCAGGATGCCGTCCTTGCGGAGCCGGACGACGACCTCCTTCTCATAGGGCTCGATGTGGATGTCGGACGCCCGCTCTTTGACGGCCTGGTTCAGGACCGAGTTGACGAGCCGGATGATCGGCGCTTCGTCGTCGGTGACGTCGATGATGTCTTTCTTGAGGTCTTCGATCTCACCGGCATTGCCGATGTCGTCGCGATCTTTGACCTCTTCGGCGACGGCGCCAGCACCGGCGCGGCGGTCGAAGACCCGGTTGACCGCGTTGAAGATCTGCTCGGGCGGCGCCGCGATGGGATCGATCTCCGTGCCCAGCATCGCGTGCAAGTCGTCGAGACAGTCGAGCGCGATCGGGTCGGCGACGGCGACCACGACGAGACCGTTCTCGCGCCGGAGCGGCACGAAGTTGTGCTCGCGGGCGTACTGCAGCGTGAAGTCGGCGACGAGCGAGGTGTCGATGTCGTCCGGGTTGATCTCCTCCACGAAGGGCATCCCGACTTGGAGGGCCAGGATCTCGGTGAGCTGCGCCGGCGTAATGGCGCCCATGTCGACGAGGTGCTTGCCGACGCGATCGCCCTTCTCGACCTGGAGCTGAAGCGCTCGCTCCAGCTTGTCCATCGTCACCCAGCGGCGAGCGAGGAGCAGCTCGCCGACAAGCGAACGCGAACCGGCCGAGCTCGGGATCGGCACCAGCACCGTCTGGGTCACATCGTCAGAGAACACGGGGCGACCTACTGGGGCTGCGGGGCGGGCGGGGCGGACTCGGGCGCAGGTGCCGGTGCGGGCGCCTCTGGTGCGGTCGGCGGTGCCGGCGCGGGAGCCTTCTCCTTGGGCGCCGGCTTCTCTTTGGGCGCGCGCGTCCCCTTGACCTCTTCGACACGATACGGGTCGTAGTCGACGTCGTGCGAGTCCGCAGGACCGACCGGGTCGACGTCGGACTCGTCGAAGAGCTGCTGCTCGAGCTGGTAACGCTCATCGCGCGTCTGCTCGACGACGCGGTGGATCTCCTGCAGGAGGCCGTGCTTCTTCCCGTAGTTGATCTGCCCCATGTACTCCTTCTTCCGAGTCGCGAGGTACTCGGCGAAGTTGCGGATCTCCTCCATGCGCTGCTCGTGGATGCGCTTGAGATCGCTCGGGTCGTCGATGATGTGCGGGATGATGATCATGAGCAGATTCTTGCGCTCGATCTTCGTCGTCGTCTGGCGGAAGAGGGCTCCGAGCAGCGGGATGTCACCGAGCACCGGGACCTTGCGGACGCCTTCGACCTCGCGGTCGTTCATGAGGCCGCCGATGACGACGGGCTGCTGGTCGCGGACGACGACGATGTTCTTTACCCGGCGGTTCGAGGTGTTCGGCGCGCCGGTGCGCTGATCGATGCCGTCGAAGTCGTCGATCTGCTGCTCGATCTCAAGGCGCACGAGGCTCGACTCGTTCACGGTCGGCTTGAGCTTCAAGCTGATCTTGATGTCGGCGTATTGGATCGTGCCGAGGCCGCTGGCCGCGCCGAGGAGCGAGCTGAGGTTACCGAGCCCGCCGGATGCGCCCGTCGAACCTCCGAGCCCGAGGCCGCCCAGGCCGCCGAGGCCGAGCGCGCCGAGGCCGCCGAGCGCACCGCCGACGCCCGAATTGAAGGGGACGCGGCGACCGACTTCGATCTCCGCCTCTTCGTTGTCGGTCGTCAGGATGTGCGGCGTCTGGAGGATGTTGACGTCGGAGTTCGACTGCAGCGCCTTGAGCGAGAAGCCGAAGGCCGGGATCGAGATCTGGCTGGGCTCACTGCCGCTGCCCGTGGAGCCGAGCGACGCGTCGATGAGCGGCCCAACGAGCATGGCGCCGAAGCCGCCCGGGAACGCGCTCTGGAGGTTCGAGATGTCCGGCCCGAGGCTGTTTCCGAAGAGCAGCGGGACCTGCTGGCCCTCGACGTCGAAGGAGGCGCCACCGTAGCCACTGAGCCCGAGCTCGCGGTTCTTGTCGCTCGTGATCTCCATGATCACGGACTCGAGGTAGATCTGCTTGCGGCGAATATCGAGCTGGCGAATGACGTTACGGAGCGTCAGGTAGTCCTTGAGCGACCCGATGATGACGAGCGAGTTGGTCGGCTCGTGGGCCGTGATCTTCACGTCTTCGCCGATCTGAGCCGCCTGCATCGGCGAGTTCGCCGAACCGGCCGCCGGCGCCCCCGGGACCGCTGGCGTGGTCGGGGTGGGGCGCGCCGGGCGGTTGCCCGCTCGCGCGTTGCCGCCGCCCGTGAGCGACTGGAGCGTCGCCTGAACGTCTTTGGCCGCCGCGTTCTCGAGCTGGTGGATGTGGATCTGGCCTTCGCCCGGGATAGGGACGTCGATCTTGCGGATGAACTTGTCGATGCGCAGGTAGGTCGAGCGGTCCGTCACGATGATGAGCTGGTTTGTACGCGCGTCGGTCTCGACCGTGAGCTCGCCGCCGGCTTCTCCGAGCGTGGCGCCGCTGGGCGCGGCACCGGGGTTCTGAGCTTGGGGTTGGCCCGGGTTCGGCCGCGTGGGCACCGGTCGCGCCGGAGCCGCGCCGGGACGGCCCGCCTTACCCGCCTTGTCGCCGCCGAAGAGCTTGGTGACGATGCCGCCGATCTCGGCCGCGTCGGCGTTGATGATGGGGCGTACCCAGATGCGCGCGGCGCCGGTGGGCTGGTCGACCTGGCGGATGATCTTCTTGAGACGCGGGATGTTGGACCCGATCTCGGTCACGATGAGCGTGTTCGTGGGCGTGTAGACCGTGAGGTCCGACCCGTCCGACATGAAGTTCTGGAGCAGCTCCTTCACCTCGTCCGCCAGGATGTGGCGGATCGGGAGGAGGACCGTCTGCATGGTGTCGTCGGCGCTGAAGCCCTTGCCGACCGGTGCCCCTTCTGAGCGCGCCTTCGGCTTCGGCACAATGCGCGTGAACTTGCCGCGTTCGATGGTGGTGAGGTTGTTCGCTTCGAGGGCCGACAGGAAGGCCCGATATGCCTCGTAGACCGTAACGGGCTCCGGGCTCATGATCGTGATCTGGCCGGTGACGCCCTGCGCGATCATGAAGCGCTTGCCGGTGAGGCAGGCCATGATCTTGGTGAAGTCTTCGAGCTTGAAGTTCTGGAAGTCGATGGAGACCTGGGTCTCGAGCGGTACCTTCTTGCAGGGGAACTTGTCGCCAAAGTTGCGGTCGACCTTGATCTCGAGGTCTTCGGCGCCCTTCAGCTCTTTGGTCTTGCCGAGGGTCTTCGGGTCGAAGCCGGGCGGGAGTTCCTTGTCGCCCTTACGGTTGATGACGCCCGCGCCGCCGTCGATGTTGCGCTCGGGCGGCACCGCGCCCCCATCGGGCGGCAGAACGCCGACCGGCGGTTCACCGCCCGCCTCGACAGGCGGCGGCGACTCGGGCGGCGGCTCTTCGAGGGGCGGCTCGCCTTGAGCGGTCGCCGTGCCCGCAAAGAGCACGGCGAAGAGGCCCGAGAGCCACACGCGCGGGACCGCGTACGGACGGCGCGTTCCGGACGACCCGGGAAGGCGGACTCGACCGAGCTGCTGGGGGCGTTGTGAGTTCAAGCGGGCTTTCCGTACATCGGTCGGGCGTCCAGGGCGGTGGCGGTCG
>JADMJS010000392.1 GCA_018780435.1 Myxococcales bacterium | reverse complement strand
GCGTCGACGGTGCAGGCGTTACCATCGTCACACGTGCTCTTGGTCGAGCAGGCGCCGGTGGCCGCGTCGCACAGGTCGACCGTGCAGGTGTCGCCGTCGTTGCACTTCTGAGCGTACGAGCAGTTGCCGTCGGTGGCGTTGCAGGAGTCCGTCGTGCAGGCGTTCTTGTCGTCGCAGGCGTTCGGGAAGTCGCAGGTCCCCGTCGCTGGGTTGCACGCGTTCGAGGTGCAGATGAGATCGTCGGTGCAGACGATGTCGCTGTAGCTACACGCGCCCGTGACGGGGTTGCAGTTGTCCGTGGTGCAGAGGTTGCCATCGGAGCACGGGACCGGCGGGTTCTTGCAGCCCGTGGCCGGATCGCACTGATCGAGGGTGCAGATGCTACCGTCCTCACAGTTCTTGGTCGGGTTGGTGCAGGCGCCCGTGCCGTTGTTGCAGACATCGTTCGTACATGCGTTGCCATCGCTGCAGGTCTTCGGTGCGTTGGTGCAGCCGCCGGTCACTTCATCGCAGGTGTCGATGGTGCACACCGCGCCGTCATCGCAGCTCCGCGATGCGTGGAGGCAGGTGCCCGTGCCGGCCTGACAAGTATCGACCGTACACGAGATGCCGTCGCCGCAGTCCTTCGGCGGGAACACGCAGCTCCCGACCGCGATGTTGCAGGTGTCCGCGGTGCACGGATCGGCGTCGTCACAGACCAGCGGCGTCGCCACGCAGGCGCCGGTGGCGGCGTTGCAGGAGTCGATGGTGCAGAGATTGCCGTCGTCGCACGGCTTCTGGTTGGTCCCGCAAACCCCGTTGGTCGCGTTGCAGTAATCGATGGTACACGGCTTGCCGTCGTCGCAGACCTTGGGCGTGAACTCACACTTGAAGTCGGCGCCACACATGTTGGTCGTGCACTCATTGGAATCGTTGCAGCCCGTTGCGACGCCCGGCGTCGGACAAGGCACGCCCGGATCGATGTTCTGGCAGCCGCCCGCAGACGGATTGCACGAGTCGATCGTCTTCGGGTTGTTGTCGTTGCACGACTTCGCCGTGTTCTTGCAGCCCGAGGCCACGGTGCAGGAGTCGTCAGTGCAGACGTTGCCGTCATCGCAGTTCTTCTGCGAGTTCACGCAGGCGCCGGTCGTCTCGGGGTTCGTACAGGTGTCGTCAGTACATGCGTTGCCGTCGTTGCAGCTCTTGGGCGGGTACTGGCAGTTGCCGGTCGCGGCGTCGCAGGTGTCGAGCGTGCAGGCGTTGTCGTCCGAGCAGACCTTCGCGACGTGCTGGCAGCCGGTCCCCGGCACGCAGAAGTCCGACGTGCAGGCGTTGTCGTCATCGCAGTCATCGGGCGGGAAGTAGCAGCCGACGTTCTTGTCGCAGAGGTTGGCGGAGCAGGGATCCGCATCGGAGCACGGCGCGGGCGAGTACGAGCATAGGCCACTCGCCGCCGAGCAGGCGTCGGTCGTGCACTTGTTCCCGTCGTCACACGCGACGGCGGTGTTCTTGCAGCCGCCACCGGTAGTACAGGTGTCGGTCGTGCAGAGGTTTCCGTCATTGCATGCTTTGGTCGGGTAGGAGCAGAGGCCGCCAGTGCAGAGGTCGTCGGTGCAGATATTGCCGTCGTCGCAGCTCTTCGGGGTGTGGATGCAGTCGCCCGTAGCAGCGTCGCAAGAATCGTTCGTACAGGCGTCGCTGTCCGAGCAGTTGACCGGCGGGTAGTTGCAGGTCCCGTTGTTCGGGTTGCAGTTGTCCGCGGTGCACTCCTGGCCGTCGTTGCAAGGGACCGGGGTCAACGTGCAGCCGTTGTTCGAATCGCAGCCCTCGACGGTGCACGGGTTGAAGTCGTTGCACGGGGCCGGGTCCTTGTTTGGACCACAGAGGCAGCCTTGTGCTCCTGGGATGGGCGAGTTCACACACCCCGTGAGCTCGGTGCAGAAGTCGACGGTGCAGTTCTTGCTGTCCGCACAGTCACGAGCGTTGTTGATACAGCCGGACGCGGGGTTGCAGTCGTCGTTGGTGCAGATCTTCCCGTCGTCGCAGTTCGCCGGTGTGGAGAAGCAGGAGCCGTTGGTCGGGTTGCATTGGTCCGTCGTACAGGCGTTGTTGTCCGAGCAGTTCTTGACCGGGAACACGCAGGTCCCGTTCGCGCAGGTGTCGTTCGTGCACACGTTGCCGTCACTGCAGGGCTTCTGGACGTTCTTGCAACCGCCCGTCGCGTTGTCGCAGGTGTCGACCGTACAGGCGTTGCCGTCGTCGCAGTTGCGCGCCGGGTAGAGGCAGCCGGCCAGCGCGTCGCAGGTGTTGTCGGAGCACGCGTTGCCGTCATCGCAGACAATCGGGGTCCGCACGCACGCCCCACCCGTGCAGGCGTCGTTCGTGCACACGCTGCCGTCGTTGCAGTCGAGAGGCGTGTTCTGGCAGCCGCCGCCGATGGTGCAGGTGTCGACCGTACACGGGTTCTGGTCGTCGCACTCGGCCACGAACGACTGGCAGCCGCCCGTCTCCGGGTTGCACTGGTCGGTCGTACAGAGGTTGTTGTCGTTGCAGACCTTCCCCTGATGGACGCAGCCACCCGTCACGTTCGGGAGGCACGTGTCGTCGGTGCACTTGTCCGTGTCCGAACAATCGCGCGGCGGGAAGGTACACGCGCCGGTCGCCTGGTTGCACTGGTCGAGGGTGCAGACGTTGTTGTCGCTGCAGACCTTGATGGTGATGTCGCAGTAGCCCGTCGTTGCGCCCGGGGCGATGATGCAGGTCTCGCTGGTGCAGGCGTTCGAGTCAGCGCACTCACCGACCGTCTTGCATTCGATGCATGTGTTCTTGAACGAACAGCCGGCGGTCACGCTGCAGGACGAGACGTAGCACGTTGGCGGATACTTGCCGACCGGCGCGGTACCGCCGTCGCAATAGACGTCCTTGGCGCCGCCCGTGCAGGGGTCGCAGGTCATCGGCGCGTTGGTGCAGCCGGCGACCGGGTCGCAGGTGTCGTCCGTACAGGCATCATCGTCGATGCAGTTCTCGGCCTGCTGCGAGCAGTTTCCGGTCGTGGGGTCGCAGGCGTCGATGGTGCAGGCCGTGCCGTCTTCGCAGGACACGGCCTTGAACACGCAGCCGAGCGCGAGGTCGCACGAGTCGACGGTGCACTTGTCGCCGTCGGTGCAGATGCGCGGCGAGTTGCTGCAGCCGTTCGGTTCAAGGCAGGCGTCGATCGTGCAGGCGTTGCCGTCGGCGCAGTCGGCGCTGGTGATGATGATGTTCTTACAGGTCTTCGTGATGGGATCGAAGATGTCTGTAGTGCATGCCTTGAGATCGTCGCACGGAGTGTAGGGAACGTTGATGCATTGGCCCGTCACCGGGTCGCAAGAGTCAGCCGTGTTGTTGTTCAGGTCGTCGCAGTTCTTCGTGATGGCCTTGCATCCAACAATGGGGTCGCAGCTGTCGGTCGTGCACTTGTCGCCGTCGTCGCACGACTTCTGCGTCTCGACGCACTTCCCGAAGGTTGCGCTGGCCGGACTGGGATCACAGGCTGCCGTGACGCAGGCGTTGGAGGACGAACAGCTCACTGCCTCGTATGCGCAGGTCCCCTTGAATTTCGCCTGGTCGGCAGGGCTCGTCGGTTTCTTGGACTCGTCGCAGGCGTCGAAGGTGCAAGGGAACTCGTCGTCGCATTCCTTGGCGTTGTTGCAGTACTTGACGGCCTGACACTCGGGCTTGGTGTTGTCGGGGCCGTACTCGCAAACACCCTCGGACTCGTTGCAAGTGTCGATCGTGCAGTCGTTGAAGTCGTTGCAGACCTTCTCTTTGTCGTACGTACAGGTCCCATCATCTTCGCATTTGGGAGTCACACACGCCGGCACCGGCTGAATCGCGTACGCAGGAAAGCAGTCCGTGTCGACATTGCACTTGGTACCGCAAAGGCCAGGCGGAATCTCATTGACGCACTTACCCGACGGCAGCACCGACGCATCGCAAGAGTCCTTGGTGCAATCGTCCTGGTCGTCGCAGTTGACCTGAGTGAACTTGCAGAGCTTGGACGACTGCACGCAGACGCCGACCTGACACGGCAGGTCGCAGTCGGAGTCGAGGCCGGACGGGCACGCGAGGCAGTTCTCGACCGGGTCGTGGACGCAGCCCGGCCCTTTGCCGCCCGCCGCGACCGGGAGGCAGTAGTCTGTCGTGCACTCGTTGTCGTCGTCGCAGTCCTTCTCGCTGCCGACACATTCGCCGTACTTCGACGCGGCCGCTTCCGGGGTCTTGTCGGCGCAACCCCACTCCATGCAGGGGTTCTCCGGACAATCTGAGCCGAGTTCGGCTACGGGCTTGCCAAGCTCGCAGCGATCACAGTCGTCTTTCGGAGACCAGAAGCACTGCTTCAGGTTGGTGAAGCAGAAGTCTTCGGTGCAGGGGTCCTGGTCGGAGGGGCAGTCCGAGTCCGCCGAGCACGCGTTCTTCACGCACGCGCCGTCTTTGCACATCTTGCCGGAAGCGCAGTCGGCGTTGAACTCGCAGTCGGGGACTGGGACGTCCACCTCGGGCACGTCGATGTCAATGACCTCAGGGACATCCGGTACGTCGTCGGTGATGTCCCCCTGACCCGTGTCGTCCGTGTCGTCCTGACCGTCGGTGTCGTCGGAGCCGTCGGCGCCATTGGTGTCAGGTACGTCCGTCAGGTCGTTGCCGCCGGAGTCATCGATGGAGTCGTCGCTGGTCTCCGGCGTGTCCGCTACGGGCTCCGGAGCGGGCGACTCGGAGCAGCCAGCGAACGCCAGCGCGCTTGAGACGATGATGCTGAAAAGACGCGCCATGACGACGCTGTTCCTCGTGCCAATCAACCGCACAGGACACCCCTCTTGCCCCTGAGCCCACCGCAGCGGTCGCCCCTTGCCAAGACGCCGACGCAGTAGCCGG
>JADMJS010000094.1 GCA_018780435.1 Myxococcales bacterium | reverse complement strand
CCGAACGCCAATCAGCTCCCCACGAACCTCATCATGATGAAGGGCCTCGACGTCCTCGGCTGCCCGACCGCCATCGCCACGCACACCGACCCGTCCATCCGGAAGGCCCGCCTCGACGCGATCCTCGCCTGGGTACGCGAAGGCAAGCTGACGCCGGTCGCGGGCCCCGAGTACGACCTCGAAGACGTCCGAACGGCCATGGCCGACAAGTGGGCGAGCCGGCATGTTGGGGGCTGCACGCTCGTGATGAGGTCGTGAGGCGGGAGCCCGAGTGGCTATACAGCCACTCGGACCTGTAAGCTCGCGGTGAGCGACCGGCCAGTGAGGAGCGCGATGACCAACCGCCAAGATCGAGCAGCCCGCGCAGAGCAGCGCCGCGAGCGCTTGCTTGCCCTCGCGCAGGCGCCGAAGGACGAGAGCGACGCCCGCCCCCACCCGCGCGGGGTCGAGGGCATGGCGCTCGCCGGGGAGCTGACCCGAATCGCATGGGCCTTCTCTCAGCGCTCGTTGCCCACGCTCCCTCGCTCGGAGTGGCCGTGCCGGCTCGTTCCACTGCGGGACGGCAAAGCGTGAAGGATCTTCCGTCCGACTTCGCGGACGCCCTCATCGAGCTGGCCGATCACGGCGCCGACTTCGTCGTGGTGGGTGGCTATGCGGTGGCGTATCACGGCTACGTCCGCGCCACGAGCCAGCGCTCGGCCTTGCCAAGCGCACACGCCGACCGATACAGTCAAGGGCCGCCTTGTGAGCTGAAGCGGCGGAGGGAACCTCGTGGCTAACAAGGGAAGGAGACCAAGCTCAGCGCCCACCGCGGCCGTAAGGGCGGCGCCAGCGGGTGGTGCTTCGGCCGATGTACCCGTCCCGAAGAATCCGAACGTCTACGTGTCTGACTGGGCAACGGTGTACCGGAAGCCGTCCTCGATCTACTTCGCGTTCGGCCAGACGACTCCATCGGGTCGACTGATCAGTGCACTGATCCTGCGGACAAACCGGGACGTGGCTAGTGGGTTGGCGCAAACACAGGCGCCGTTCCTGGAGGGTATAGAGAGGCTGCTTCCGTCTCTTGGAGAGAATGTCGCTGTCGGTGACCCAGCGCTTCTGGACGAGGCGTCGAGTGCTGCTCGCATGCTTCACGACCGCTTTTCCGTAGCGACACCAACCTACTTCGGTGGGGAGTCCGAGATTTCCTTCTTTCGCTTCGCCCTAGCACCTCTACAGCAACTGACTCGCTACCAGCCTGGCCAGGAGGTACCTGCCGCGTTGCTCGCTGAGATCGCAGTACCGGTGGTCCGAGTCGAATTGCCAACCGCGCTCATGTATTCAGTGCTGAGCCGCTGGGCAGCGGAGGTAGCAGGATGGCGCTGACCCAGTCGTTGCACCATTTGACGTCGTTTCCGTACTGGGAGAGTCCGCCTGCTCATAAGTCCTTGAGCAAAGTGCGTCAAACGGTGGCGGTGTCTTGGAGCGCACATATTCATTCTGAACCGCACCAGCTGTCGATCAAGGCGATGGTCGACGAGCAACTTCATTGGCAAAAGCAGACGCCCCCCGAACAGTCGCCCGGCATCGCCGAGCTGATCGCGCTATCCATCTCGCGCATGCTGAGTGTGCACGAGCATCCTGCCTTGGCACGAGTGCTCGCTAGGATCGAAGGCCTGTCGTCTCCAGATGTCGATGACGATGCCGACGACGACGAACCGTGGGCTCCCGCAAACCGGACCAGCACAGAAAATGCCAGGCGGCTGGCACGATGCCTTCACGAGGCTCGTTTTCCGAGTCCGAGGGTCTATGTCAGCATGGAAGGGGAGTTCCAGTTTGAATGGACGCTCCGCCATGAGAAACACGTAACGGTCGTCTTGCAATCTGACGCCTCTGTAGGACTTCGTGCAACGACCCTGGATGCGTCGGATAGCGCGACCTTCCAACGTGACGCCACACAGCTAAAGCAGGTGGTTAGCTGGCTTCGCGAGCACCTTAACTGAGCCCGCGCGATGTCTACCCACCCTGAGCTGCTCATGCGCAGCGCTCCACTACACAAGAACGCTGTGGATGACGGTATTCCGAGCGCAAGCACCATCTTCAGAGTCAACGACAATGATGGAGGCTGTTTGTCGGTGGATCGTGGTGAAGTGTGGAGCCCTCAGCGCTCGTATCAGTATCATACAGAGCCGAGTCCAAACGGCCGTGGTAAGCGAATTGTTGGAATCTGGGGCGTGTCGAAAGACGAGTTGAAGGAGCTAGGACTGAGTTGGAGAGAGGATCCGCTACCCGGCCCGAACCCTCCCGAGAACCCAGCGCATGCCTTGATTCAGGTAGGTTCCGACAAGACGGAACCACGATTCAAGGACAGGTTGTGGCTCCTGGCAAACAGACGAGGCCGCTTGTATCCGGAATCACCCACTCCAAGCCCCCTTGAGACAACCTAGCCCCGCCACTTTGAGCTCGCGGCGAACCTCGCCGAGCCGCTCCTGCAACACGTCCCGCTGGCCCACTACCCAGACAAGCTGGGCCTCAAGCTCGTTGAGGCGCTGGGCGTTGCGGAGAAGGACTTCTCGACGAGCGACGGGGTGCTGCCAATCGGAGTGCCGTCGATCGGCACCGACCTCATCACACGGACCAGCGGCGCCACGTTCCGGGAGGCCACGGCGGAGTGCGCCACCGTGGAACTTGGAAAACACTACGGCGCCTTACTATCGAAAAGGAACGCCGCCTCGAAAGCCACCGGCACCACCTCGCCGACCGTGACCTCCCTCGCCGGCCCGACGGCGCGCAGGACCTCCGTCCCGAGCTGTAGCCGGTACTCCGTGGTGCTGCCGAGGTAGAGCCGCGCGAGGAGCGGCAAGGCGGGCCCGGAGCCGCCGAGGCGGATGGACTCGGGGCGCACCGCGAGCACGGCCGGGCCGTCGGTCGCCGGGAGCCCCTCGGGGAGGGGGAAGCGCAGGTCGCCCACGTGAAACTCCCTCCCCACGACCGTCCCCGTGAGGCGGTTCGCGCCGCCGACGAAGCCCGCCACGAAGGCCGTGGCCGGGGCGCCGTAGATGCCTTCCGGGGAGCCTATCTGCTCGACGACGCCACCGTTCATCACGGCGACTCGGTCCGCGAGCGCGAGCGCTTCGTGCTGGTCGTGAGTGACGAAGATCATCGTCGTGCCGAGGCGCGCCCGCAGGGTCGCGATCTCGCCGCGCATCTCCTCCCTCAGCGCGGCGTCGAGGTTCGAGAGCGGCTCGTCGAGGAGCAGAATGCGCGGGTCGGCCACGAGAGCCCGGGCGATGGCCACCCGCTGGAGCTGGCCGCCCGAGAGCTGCGACGGCATGCGGTCGCCCAGCGCCCCGAGGCGGACGAGGTCGAGCGCCGTGCGCACGCGACCTGCCACGTCGGCGCGCGGCACCTTCTTCAGGAGCAGCGGGTACGCGACGTTCTCCGCGACCGACTTGTGCGGCCAGACGGCGTAGGACTGAAAGACCATACCGAGCTGGCGTCGTTCGGGTGGCACGTGGCCGCCTGGCCCATCGACCTCGTCGCCGCCGATGGCGATGGTGCCGGCGTCGAGCGTCTCGAGGCCGGCGATCATGCGGAGCGTCGTCGTCTTGCCGCAGCCGGACGGCCCGAGGAAGGAGATGAACTCGCCGGAAGCGACGGACATCGAGATGCCGCGGACCACATGGGTGGCGCCATACGACTTCACGACAGAACGGAGCTCAAGGGTGGCCATGGCTGAACGCTCCTACCGGGCCCGCCGGCGAGAGGTGAACGCGAGGCCCGCTTGGACGGCCACGACGAGGAGGATGAAGGCGCATGCGATGACCGCGGCGGCGCCGGGATCGGCGTAGCTCTGGAGTTCGAAAAGTAATGTCCCTAGTACGTCCTGACCGGTCGGAATCAAGAGCACGCTCAGCGTCAGCTCGGTCACGCACGTGAGGAAGGTCACGAGGAACGCGGCCAAGAGCGGGCCCCGGAGCTGCGGCAGGGTCGCGTCGAAGAACGCGCGCTTCGGGCCGGCCCCGGAGAGGCGCGCGGCTTCGTTCAGCGACTCGTCGACCTGCGCGAGCCCGTCGGCGGCCCCGCGCGCGCCGAACGCGAGGTGCTTCAGGGTATAGGCCACGAGCAAGAGCCACACGGAGTTGGCGAGCGCCAGCACGATGGCGAAGCGGTCGAAGAAGACGACGCGCATGTCTCGCGTGAACGCGACCAAGAGCGCGAGCGCGAGGACGGTCCCAGGGATGGCGTAGGGCGCGCTGGCCACGAACGCGAGGCCGCGCTTCCGCGTCACGGCGATGGCGAGGCCAAAGGCGGTCACGAGCGTGGCAGCCGCTCCGGCGAGGAGCAGGCTCCGTGTCGTCGCCGACAAGGTGCGGTGGTCGCTGAGGACCGTGCTCCAGTGCGCGAAGGTGAGCCCGTCGAGCTGTCCCCACACGGGCTGAAGCGACGTGAGCGCCACCGCGGCCAGAGGCAGGATGACGAGCACGACGGCCAGCGCGGCGGCCACGCCAGTCAGGGGCCATCGCCACGCGCCGAGCGGCATCGGCCGAACGGCGATCCCTTTCCCGCTGGCGAGGCGCACCTCACCCCGTCGTGCGATGGCGCGGCTCAGCACCAGCACCCCCACGGCGAGCACGAGCAGCTCAAGGCTCAAGACCACGGCGCGGGTGAGGCCGCCCTGCCCCATCAGGAGCTCGCCGTAGATGCGCGTCGTGAGCGTCGGCGTTGGCGGCGACGACGTCACTCCGAGGAGGTAAGGCACGCCGAACGCGGAGGCGGCGAAGAGGAAACACAGCGCGGTCCCGGAGAGCGCCGCCGGCAGCGCCAGCGGCAACGAGACGGTCCAAAGCGTCCGGAAGGGGCCAGCCCCGGAGATCCGCGCCGCCTCTTCGAGCGAAGCGTCGATTCGCGACAAGGCCGCGAGCGTCGGCAG
>JADMJS010000317.1 GCA_018780435.1 Myxococcales bacterium | reverse complement strand
GGGCCGGGGTGACGTCGAGGGAGTCGTCGAGGCGCGAGCGGCTGCGCATCATGATGCCGAAGTAGCTCGGGAAGGCCGCGATGGCGCCGAGGAGGAGCGCGTGCATCGGCGAGATGAGCCCGGCGGCGGGCGTGATGGCGACGAGGCCGACCACGATGGCCGTCGCGACACCGACCGCGGTGATGTGGCCGCTACGGGCGTGGTCGAGGGCCATCCAGACGAGCACCGTCGCGAAGGGCGCGATGATGGTGTTGGAGGCCGCGAGCGCCGCCGCCGCGTTGGCCGCGAGCGCGCTGCCGCCGTTGAAGCCGAGCCAGCCGAACCAGAGGAGGCCCGCGCCAAGGAGGACGAAGGGCACGTTGTGCGGGAGCGGCGCCTGTTTTCCGTAGTCGTGACGCGGGCCTACGACCAGGGCGGCGACGAGCGCGGCCACGGCGGCGTTCACGTGGACGACCGTGCCGCCCGCGAAGTCGAGGGCGCCCTTCTTGAAGAGCCAACCGCCGCCCCAGACCCAGTGGGCGACGGGGGCGTAGACGACGATGGTCCAGAGCGCGATGAAGATGAGGTAGGGCAGGAAGCGCATGCGCTCGACGACGGCGCCCGAGATGAGCGCCGCCGTGATGATGGCGAAGGTGCCCTGGTAGATCATGAAGAGGACATGCGGGATGGTCCCCTTCGGCTCGAGGCCCACGCCCGCGAGGAGCGCGTGGTCGAAGCCACCGATCCAGTCGTTTCCGGTCGAGAACGCGATCGAGTAGGCGACCAGCACCCAGACGACGCCGACCACCCCGAAGGAGGCGAAGCTCATCATCATGGTGTTGAGGGCGTTCTTGGATCGCACGAGGCCGCCGTAGAAGAAGGCCAGCGCGGGCGTCATGAGGAGCACGAGGCCCGTCGCGACGAGGATCCAGGCGATGTCGGCGGGGACGAGGGTCGGTTCAACGACGGGCATGGCTGCCACCTTCGGCCGGGATGGCCGTGTCGTTCGTGCGGAGGAGGAGTCGGAGGAGCATCGCGGTTCCCTCAGGGCGTCTCGAGTTCGGGTTCCACGCGCCGAGAATCCGGCGCCGGCTTGGCCGGCCTCTTCAAGGACCTTGCCAGCACAGGAACGCCGTCCTCATCGGCCAGGGCGCGTGGAGATCCAACACTGATGTTGGAAATGTCGAAACTCCCCACATTTTGGTCGGATTGGATTCGTCAGAACCGAGGACTCCCCTCCGCGCCGCCACTCGCCAGGAGCCGGAGGAAGTGCGGGTCCGCCGAGACGCGGACGCCGTCGTCGGGGCGCAGGCTCAACGCGAAGGGATGGGGCGCGTGGGCGGTGTCCCAGCGAACGTCGGCGTCGATGGCCGTGAGCGAGAGACCCATTCGTTCACGCCGAGTCGGGTTCGGGCCGCTGCGGTGGAGTACGAGGGGGTGGTGGACCAGGAGGTCACCGGCGCGCACGGGTTGTGCCGTCGCGATCCGATCGGCGGCGGCAAGATCGAGCGGCGGGAGATCGTCGCGGGTGGGCTGGCCACTGCCGGAGATGAAGTCCGCGGGCTCACACTCACCGAGCACGTGAGTGCCCGGCGCATAGATGAGCGCGCCGCTGTCGACGTCGGCATCGTCGAGGGCCAACCACGCCGTCAGTCCACCTGGGCGATCGAGGGGCCAGTAGGAGTAGTCCTGGTGCCACTCGATCGCACTGCCTGTTCCAGGCCGTTTCCAGACCAGGTTGTCTTGAAAGAGCAGCAGCGGCGCGCCGTAGAGCGCCGTCAAGAGAGGGCCCAGCGGACCACCTCGAAGCCAGGACTCAAGTGCGGGCACGCGGCGCCACGTGTCGTTGAGGAGCAGGCCGTAGTCGCTGGAGGGGACATCGTCGAGCGCGGTTGCGATGGCGGCGTGCAGCGCTCGCGCCGCGTCTGCCGCGATGAAGGCCGGGATGTGCACCACGCCTTGGGCGGCGAGCAGCCCTCTCGCGGCGGCCTGCGCCACGACGTCCCGATCGGCGGCGGGGCGACCGTCCATCAGCCGGGTCGGCGGGCGCGGAAGACGACCATCCGCGTCCAAGTCGAGGGGTGCGGGAGTCCGAGCGCCGCGGCCTGGGCGTGGGGCTCGATGGCGCTGGCCTCGAAGCCGGCGGCGCTCAGGTCGGCCAACACGTCGACGCGAGTGCGACGCTCCCGGACGAAGTCGGCGCCGCCCGTGAAGCGCCGCATGAGCCAGCCGAGCCCACGGCCGAGGAGGCCCGGCGGGGGCTCTTCGGCGGGCGGGACGAGGTCGAAGAGGAGCTCGCCGCCCGTCGGTATGGCGTCCGCGACGCGGCGGAAGAGCGAGCGCTGTGCCTCGGCGCTCAAGTACATGAGGAGGCCCTCTGCGACGATGAGCGGGGATCGCGTCCCCTGGGTGAAGGCCGAGAGATCGGCGGTCCGCAGATCGGCGCCTTCGAAGCGGAGGTGGGCGCGGGCGAGCGCGGCCTTGCCGGCGTCGGTACGGCTGAGGAGCTCGCGCTTCCACGCGATCATCTCGGGCATGTCCACTTCGAGGTAGGCACGAGCGGACTGAGCCGTCTCAGCGAGCCCACGAGGCGAAAGGCCGGCCGCGAGCTCGATGACGGCGTCCGCGGTCGAGGCCCGGACGAGATGATCGAGGTAAGTGTGCCGGTGCAGGAGCGCGACGGGCAAAGGGCTGTAGCGGACACCGCCGAGGAGACGTCCGAGGGCGGAGAAGACGCGGGCGATACCGAGCGCGGCCTCCGTCGCGCCATAGACGCGCTGCGCGTCGGGCGTCGCGAGCAGGTCGGCGCCGGGGAGACCACCGCGCCGCCAGACTTCGGCCGTGTAGAGAGCCGTTATCGCGAGGGATTTCGACTCCTTCTTCGCGAGCGGGCTGGCGTCGGTCATGGTGACTCACTGGCCGGATCGAGGAGGACCACGCCCGGCGGCAGGCCGGGGTGGAAGGTGTGGCCGCCCGACGTTACGGGCCGCGTGCCGAGCCGGGCGACGAACTCGTCGCGGGTCGCCATATCGAGCCGCACAGCGTCGCTCCGGTAGTGCATGGGGATACACCAGCGCGGCGCGACCGCGTCCATGAGCGCGAGCGCACGTTCCGGCGGCAGCGTGTAGACGCCGCCGACCGGGAGGAGCAGGAGGTCGACGCGCCCGGCGGCCTTCAGCCACGCGTCATCGACATCGCCGAGGTCGCCCGTGTGGAGGACGGTGACGCCGTCGAGCCGAAATCGCATGGAGCGGGAGAGGCCCATACGGCAGCCGGCAGCGCCGTCGTGGGCGGTCGTCCAGAGGGTGAAGGTGATGCCAGCGACGCGCCGGGAGCGGTCGACAACAATCGGCTCGCCGGGGACGGCGCCGATCCAGCCGTGGTCTTCGTGGTAATGCGACACGAGGACGACGTCGACGGGCGCCGTGACGGGCGTCGTGTGAATGCGGCCGCCGAGCGCACCGGGCCGGCACGGGTCGATGAGGATCCGCTGTCCGGCGCGGGCCGTCGCGAGGAAGCTCGCGTGGCCGAGGTAGCTCAGCAGGATGGCGTGCTCGCATCGACGACGTGGCCGATGTAGCGGAGGTTTCGGTAGCGCTGGTCGAGGTCGAGGCCGTATCCGATGACGAAGAGGTCGTCGATGACGAAGCCGACATAGTCGAGCCCCACTTCGACCCGCTTTCGCGCCGGCTTCTCGAGGAGCGAGACAACCCTTACGGACGCCGGCTCTCGAGCGCGCAGGTTCTTCAGCAGGTAGCGCATGGTGAGGCCGGTGTCGACGATGTCCTCGACGACGAGGACGTGCTTCTCCTGGATGGGCTTGGTGAGGTCGAGCGTCACCGCGACCTCGCCGCTCGACTCCGTGCTCGCGCCGTAGGAGCTGAGGCCCATCACCTCGATGATGCAAGGGACGGTGATGTGACGGCAAAGGTCGGCGGCGAACAGGATCGAGCCCTTGAGCACGAGCAAGAGCACGATCTCCTTGCCGGCGTAGTCCTGGCTGATCTGGGCGCCGAGCTCCGCGATACGGGCTTGGATCTGCTCTTCGGAGAGCAGGACCAGCATTTCTTTTCCGGGGAGATCGATGGTCTGGGCGGTCATGGGGACTCCGAGAGAAGCTGGGTTTGGATCAGACCAGGGCGTTGTTCATCAGCTCGCCGAAGCCACCGCCGCCCGGGACGATGTACTGATGGGCGTTGAGGCCGACCTCGTCGTCCCAGCGCTCGCCGGGGACACACGCGAGCACCTCCGGCTTCGAGAGGCCGCGGTCGAGGCGGAGCGCGTAGATCTTGGTCTCGGGGTTCTCGGCCAGGACACGCCGGATGTATTCGGGCGTGATGATGAGGTGCATCGTGATGATGGGCCCGGGGCGCCCGTTCGACTTGTAGTAGCCGATGGCGTTGCACATGGACGAGCCCGTCGCGCCCATCGGGTCGGGGAAGAGGATGATTCGGTCGTCGACCGGACCGCCGACCTTGGAGCCGAAGAGCTCGGCGCCGACGACGTGGCCGTCCGCGTTGGTCTTCCGCTGCATGATGAGGTGGTCCTGGCGGACCGACTGCGGGCTGAGCGTCTCGTTCAGCACCTCGAAGACCGTCATCGACGGCAGGATGCCTGCCCGCGCCAAGTCGACCGTGACGACCGGGGTGCTCGGGTCGAGGAAGTCGCTGTCCACGACGCCTCGTTCGGTGGTCGCGCTCATGCGCGTCGGGGAACGACGCCGCTTTCGGGGGAACTCGCTGTTGAGTACGGCGCGCGCGAGGCCCGAGTAGAGCCGCTTCACGATCTGGTTGAAGCGCGGCTGCACGCATTCGGCAGAGCAGAGGTGCGCGAGCAGCGTCGAGTAGTACGGATCGTCGAGGATGTGGACGTTCGGTCCGTATCGGTGGTCGACCTCGCTGAGGCGCCAGCCCGAGAGACTGTGTGCGATGTCTGCGATCACGA
>JADMJS010000031.1 GCA_018780435.1 Myxococcales bacterium | reverse complement strand
ACCCACCACTGGCGCTGCTTCACGTACGACGAAAACTCTTTCTTGTTCCAGTCGTGTTTATTCCCGTAGTGGGACGCTTGGTGGCTGCGCATGTCGAAGGTCGGCTCGAAGAGCGGCGTGCCGGGGAAGCGGCTCATGATGAGCTCGCTCGTGTGGTGCGACGCTTGGATCGTGACGACGCGTGTGAGGCCGCACGCGACCGCTTCGACGGCGAGATCGATTTGAGCGCGGAGCAGGTCCGGGAAACGTTCGGGCAGGTACAGCTCGCTTGCTCCGAATGGCATGGCGACGGTGGGATCGTCACAAGAGGCCGACACCGGGGCCTGTGGCGCCTTGATGCGCTGCTCGACCTCCCAGAGCGCCTCGAGGTGAAGGTCCAGCCGAGATTTCTCGACGTCCCCGAGCTGCGACCGGAGCGCGTTCATGTCGTCGAGCACACCGTCGATGACGCTCACGTCCGTGGCGTCTGGACCCACCGGCGTCCCGGCGACCGGCGCGGCGCCCCCGAAGAGCGACGCATAGGCCGCGAGTGGGCTGTCCTCCGGTGTCACGGTCACACCCGGGCTGACGTACGAGATGTGTTTGTCACCCGACGCGTTGTTCACGTTGGCTTGGACGCCCAAATAGAGCATCGGGTGCGGTGTGCCGGCGCCGAGCGTGCCAGCGAGGTAGCGGTCGAGCGAGATCCCGTTTCCACCGTCGACGCCCGTCAGCAGCTTCTTCGCGCCGCCGGGGTGCGAGCCGCTGTCCGTCGGCCCCATGGTGAGGCCGTTCAGGAACACGCAGTCCTTTTTGTCGTCGCCGAGCCCCTCGAGCACCGGGGACAGGACGACGCTGCCGCCGGGCGCGCTCGGGGTCCACAAGGAGCCTTCGCCGTCCTGGCTCTTCCCGGGGATCCCGTCCGGGTAATAGAAGATGATGACGTTGCGCGCATTTCCGGCGAGCGGCGCCCCGACGGCCCGCCCGAAGAGGCCGAACACGGGCGACGCGGCGGCGGCGGCGGCAAGGCCGGACAAGAACTGGCGGCGACGCATCAGAGTGACCTCACCCGGAACGCGTGGGAGGTGGCGATGGCCACGAGGAGGGTGCGGATGTCCCACCCCGCGTCCGCGAACGTGGCCTCTAGGTGGTCGAGCTGACACTGGTCTGCCCACGCCTCGACGCGCCCTGACTCGAAGCGGAAGGCCTGCTTCACGAAACACCGCTTCACGGTCTTCGAGCCGACGAGGGTCGCCGCGAGCCCCGCGAGCGACGTGAAGGGGGCGTGGCTGCTGGAGCCTAAGTAGTCGAGATCGTTCATGTCGCCGTCCGGCGCTATCGCCTCGCCGTTCTCGGTCGTGCGCCACGCGCCCATGGCGTCGTAGCGCTCGAAGCCGAAGCCGAGCTCGTCGATGAACTGGTGGCAGCCCTGGCAGAACGTGTCGGCCGAGTGTTGGGCGAAACGTTCGCGCGTCGTGGCGTTCGGATCGACCTCCGGCACCCCACCGGCGTTCGGCGGCGGCGCGCCGAGCTCCTGGCAGAGCAGAGCCTTTCGGACGAAGAGGCCACGGCGTATCGGCGACGTCTGATCCGAGTGGGAGGTGGCCGAGAGCACGCTGGCGTGGCCGAGCAGGCCCGCGCCGCCGCGGTGGGGCAGGCCCGTGACCTTCTCGAGGGCGCCACCAAAGTCGCCCGGCGCCCCGTAGAGGTCGGCGAGCAGGTCGTTCGCGTAGCTCCAATCGGCGCTGAGGAGCTCGGGGAGCGCGCCGGTCGAGTCGAAGACGACGTGCTCGAAGAAGCGGCGCGTCTCGTTCACCATCGCGTCGCGGAGCGCCGTCGACCACGTGGGGAACAAGAGCGGGCTCTTGTCCGACGTCGCGAGCCGTTCGAGGCCGAGCCACTGCATCGCGAAGGTCGAGAGGTGCTCCCGCGCGCGTGGCGTCGAGAGCAACCGTTCGGCCTCGGACTTCAGGACCGCCGCGCTCACGAGCGTCCCGCTCTCTGCAGCTTCAAAGAGGGGCTCGTCCGGCATCGAGCCGGTGAGGAAGTAGGAGAGCGCTGACGCCAGCTCCCACGAATCGAGCGCGCTTGTCCCGTCGCCCTGAGGCGAACCGAGCTCGAAGCGATAGAGGAAGTACGGCGAGGACAGGAAGATCCGCAGCACGAGGCGGACGCCGTCGTTCAGGGTCGGCGCCGCCATGACGCGTGCGACGTAACGCGCCGTCTCGGCCGCCGTGAGCGGGCGTCGAAACGCGCGTTTGCCGAAGCTCTCCACGAAGGCCGTGGCGCAGGTCGTGGTGAACGCCGTGCAGCCCGTGGTGAAGGAGGCGGGTGACACGGCCCCGGCGAGCGCCTTGGCGGCGGCGAGATAACGTTCGACGTGTACGGACGTCACGACGGCGGACGCGACGTGGTCGTCGAAGGCGAAGCCGTCGGGTCGGGATTCGTTCGGGAAGCCCGCCGACGGGGAGGCCGGCAGCCCGGTCGTGGGTGCGCCGCCGCACGCGACCGCCAGCACCGTGTTGTTGCCGCCGAAACCGTCCGGCGCGATCGAGGCGCTCTTCGGGTCGGCGACCCAGGTCTTGCCGTCGAGGACGTACTTGTAGAGGTAGCTGCCGTCGCCGAAGACGCGCTTGCCGACCCAGAGCCCTTTGGACGGGACCCACTGCAGCGAGAGCCCCAGCGCCGTGCTCGCGGGCCAGCCGTTGAAGTCGCCCGCGACGTGGACGGTCGTGAACGACTGCCCCTGTGGATCGAAGGCGAAGGTCTTCACGGCGCACGGATCGGTCGTGCAGAACCCGCCGGCGCAGGACTCGCTCACGATGTCGCAGTCGGTGTCGGCGCTGCAAGGCGCGGCGGACGCGACGTCGCCGAGGAGGTCGGCGACGGTGCGGTCGTACTCCCGTCGGGTCAGGAGCCGAACTTGCCTCACGCCGGGGGCCGGGGCGCACGCGACCGATCCCGCGGTGACGTCCGCCGCGCCGTCGAACTCGGTCGCCACGTCGGTCGGCGCGGCCATGTCGGTCGGCGCGGCCATGTCGGCGGCGCCACTGTCCGGCGTCAGGACGACGTCATCGAGCTGCGTCGAACTTTCGGCATCGTCCGTCAACAGCGCCACGTCATCGAGGGCACCCGCGTCCACTTCGGGGGCCTCGACGTCGCTCGGCTCGCCCGGAGTGGACGGCGTCCCCGTACGTTCCGGGATGATCTTGTCGCGGCACCCAAGAGCGAGCGAGGCCACGAGGACAGCGATGACGACGCGAGGACACATCACTCGCAGGCTAGCACAACCGCCGCGTCGATGAATGCGCCGCCGAACCCGGG
This sequence comes from Myxococcales bacterium, assembly GCA_018780435.1. GTDB lineage: Bacteria > Myxococcota_A > UBA9042 > SXOO01. Next base: position 1,631 of record JADMJS010000031.1, on the reverse strand, counting down.
CGTTCGGCCATGAGAGACTCGCTCGGCCCGTGCGGGTATGCTGCCCGCGTGCTTCGGGGACGTCATCTCGGGTCGTTCGTATGGCTGACGGCGCTCGGCGTCGGCTGTGGCGCTTCGTCGTCGCCCCCTGTGGAGTCCGCGGTCGACGTGAGTGGCGGCACGACCGGCCCGCTGGCGGCGGTCGCGGACCCGCTCTTCTTCGTCCGTGACGCGTCGCGGCACCCCCCGCTGCCCACACAGGCGCTCGGCGTGGCGATCACCGACGTCGAGGGCGACGACGACCTCGATATCGCGTTCGCCAATGGGGAGGCGGGCCTCGCCTACCTCAGAAACGACGGCACGGGTCACTTCACGGACCAGACCGGGTCGTCGGGTCTCGAGAGCGTCTCGTCGCGAGGCGCCACGGGGGTGGTCTTCGTGGACGTCGATGGCGACGGTGCGATCGACCTCTTCGTGACCCGCCGCTACAACACGAACATGGTCTTCAAGGGCGACGGCGCGGGGCGCTTCGAGTCGGTCGGCGAGGCGATGGGGCTCACCACCAAGGCTGTCCATGAGGGCGCGAGCTTCTCGGACCTCGACCGGGACGGTGACCTCGACTTCTACGTCGCGGTCTCGCGCGATCCGGCGCGTGACGCCGACAAGTGGGAGGAGGGCGAGAACGGCGCACCGAATTTCGCGTATCGCAACGACGGCGACACCTTCGTTGACTGGACCGACTACACCGGGCTCGCGGGCAACCCGACGGGCGAGAGCTTCGGGTCGGCCATCTTCGACGTCGACGGCGATCTCTGGCCGGACCTCTTTGTGGTCCACGACTTCCGCCCCGACGAGTTCTACCGCAATGTCGGCGGCGGTCGCTTCGTGCTCACGCCGGAATGGGTCGAGGACGTGGGGACCGGGCTCATGGGCCTCGACGTCGCCGACATCGATGGCGACGGGCTCCTCGACATCTACAGCACGAACTGGGGCTTCGACCACGTGAAGCTTCAGCAGCCCCCGGGGAGCTGGAAACGTTTCGTGGACAAGTCCAAGGAGCTCTTCGGGAACAATGCGGACCCGTCAGGCGGGATCACAGGCTGGGGTTGTGCGCTCACCGACGTGGACAACGACACCGATCCCGACGTGGTCTACACGGCCGCCTTCGCCGACTCGGCAGACGAGATCCGAGACGGCCGTATGGTCCTCATCGAGAACCGCGGCCTCGGGGCCCTGGCGGGCAACTTCATCGACCGCTCGGACTCGGCCGGCGACGCCTTCCGGGCGAAGGTGCACGGCTACGGCCTCAGCACGGGCGACCTCGACGGCGACGGCGACGTAGACGTCGTCGTCGGCTCGCAGGACCTCGTCCCCCCGAGCGGTGAACGACCGTCCGGGCTATTGCCTGAAGCGCTCATGCTCTGGAACGTCAGCGGCCGGGCCGCCGCGAACCGGTCACTACAGCTCGAGCTCTCGGACCCGAGCTCGAAGAACCGTTTCGGCGTCGGCGCCATCGTCCGAGTCAAGGTCAACGGGCGCGTCCAGACCCGAGTCGTCCTCGCCGGCTCGAGCTACCTCTCCAGCATCGGCCCGCGCCTGCACTTCGGCCTCGGCACCGCGTCCGTCGCCGAGTCGGTCGAGGTCCTCTGGCC
>JADMJS010000052.1 GCA_018780435.1 Myxococcales bacterium | reverse complement strand
CCACAAGCGTAACCCACGGCTTCGGGTACGCAGGTCCAACCATTACGACTAGGAGGCCACGCGTTCGCTCGGGCGCTCGTGATGGCCGACCCGACCGCACGCGGGATCCCGGAGGGGTAACCGCGCCTCTCAGACCCCGTCGAGGAGGTGCCCGAGCTTCTCTTTTTTGCTCTTGAGGTAGCGGTAGTTCTCGGCGAGCGCTGGGATCTCGGCGGGGCGACGCTCGACGACCTCGACCCCAAAGGTCGAGATCCCTTGTACTTTTCGCGGGTTGTTCGTCATCAGAATGACGCGGTGATAGCCGGCTTCGAGCAGGATCCGCGAGCCCACGCCATAGTCGCGTTCGTCGTCGCCGTAGCCCAGCTCGAGGTTGGCCTCGACGGTGTCGCGGCCCCGATCTTGGAGCGCGTAGGCCCGAAGTTTGGCGGCGAGGCCGATGCCGCGGCCCTCCTGGCGCAGGTAGAGGAGCGCGCCCTTGCCGGCCTCGGCGATCGTGCGCATGGCCCAGTCGAGCTGATAGCCACAGTCGCAGCGGTGGCTGTGGAAGGCGTCCCCCGTGAGGCATTGCGAGTGAACTCGAACGAGAGGCGCTGTCTTGTCGGCGGCCGGCCCGCCGATCGAGAAGAGGAGGTGGGTGTTCGACGTCATCGTCTCTTCCCAGACTGAGACGTCGAACTGGCCCCAGCGCGTCGGGAGGGTCGCGCGGTCGGTGCAGTTGACGAGCGTCTCGCGCATCGTTCGGTATCGCACGAGCTCGGTCACCGACACGACCGGCGCGTCGAGGCGGACGCCAAGCGAGTGGAGCTCGGGCCCATCCGATTCGTCGCCGTCGTCGTTCAGCACGCGCGAGAACGCCGCGGACGACGACGGTGAGCCCGAGACACGAGCGAGATCGAAGACGCCTTCGACGAGGCCGCGCCGGCTCAGCACGCCCCCCGGCTGCACCGCGTGGATGAAGACGTGCCCCGGGCACACGAGCGCCTCGGGACCCGACGCCGCATCGACGATGACCCGAACCGTGAGCGCGCGATCGGCGACGCTGATCCCCGTCGAGACTCCGTGACGCGCCTCGACGGACGCGACTTGGAAGCTCGACGGCGCCGTGGGGCCCGCGACGACGCGTTCTTCCTGCGGGGAGAGCCCGAGCTGTCTCACGCGAGCCGTCGGGACCACGACCGAGACGATCCCGCGGGCGTCCGTCGCCAGCAGGTTGATGCCCTCGGGCGTGATGGCCTCGGCCGGGAGGACCAGGGCGCCGGTAGCCCGAACCTGCGTATCGTCCTTCAGCACCACAGGGCGGCCCGCCTGAAGTGCGGCGGCGGCCCGCAGCACGGAGATCTCGAAGGTCAGCTCAGCCATGGGGTCTCCTCGGGGGCGCCAGGGTCTCGAGCGCCGCGCGCACCTCTACTTCAAGCGGCGCGGGTCTGCCAAGCGCGGCGTGCGTCCACCGCAGACTCGATTCGCGACACCACGGGGCTCGTATACGATGCCGCCATGTTACCTCCCCGCTCGCCCTCACCCCCGTCGTTCCTCCTGACCGGCCTCTCGCTCATGCTGCTCGGGTGCGCGCGGTCCGAGCCGCCGGCCCAAACGCCCCCGGCGTCCGAGGAAGCGCAGGTCACCGCGGCCCACCACACGGAGGACTTCGTAGTGGCGCCACCACCGGCGGCCCCTGACCCGCTGGCCGAAGCGCAGGTGCGCGACATCCTGGCCCGTGAAGGCACCCGCAGCGTGTGCAACGACCTCAACGGCTGCGCCATGGTGAACACGCTCGTCGCGCTCGGTCCGAGCGCCGCCCCGGCCATCGCCGACGCCTATCGCCTCAGCGCCGGAGACAAGTTCTGGCGCTTCCGGCTCCTCGAAGCCCTCGGACGCATCGGGGCCCCCGAGAGCGGCTCTTTCCTGGAAGGTGTCCTCCTTCACGACGACCACGCGGTCGCGCGCGCTGAAGCGGCCCTCGCCCTCGGTCGTGGGCGGTTCGCGACGTCGCTTGCCTCGCTCCGGAGTGTCGCGGCACGGTCGCCGCTGCCGGAGACCGAGGTCCTGCTCGCCATCGGCTACGCAATGACCCGGCTCGGCGACGATCTCGCGGGGCGAACGCTCATCGAGGCCCACTTGGCCGCGCCGACGCCGGTCGAGCCTGCTCCGGGTGAACGCCAAGCCGTCCGGTGGGATCGCCTTCGCCCCGGTCTCTTCGCCGCGGGCGAGCTCCGCCTCAAGAAGGCCCTGCCCGTCCTCGCCCGGGCGGCGCGCGAGGCCGACCCGTTCACGCGACGCGAGGCGATCGTGGCCCTGCCGAAGCTCCGAGACCGCGCAGCCATCCCCACGCTGATCGACGCGCTCGGCGATCCGGTCCCTCGCTTGCGTGATGAGGCACTTGCGGGCCTGCGCAGCCTCACGGGCTTCCGAAATCGTTCGCGGCCAGACGATTGGCGCGCGTGGTGGGAGGGCGAGCGGAAGGGCGCGAACGCCCCGGCCGGAGCGGCGACGGCCCCTCGATGATCGCGACAGTGACGGCGTCGCTCGAACCCGCACCAGAATCCACTGAAGTACCGGACCGAGTCACCCGAAACGTTCGGGGCGTCGGCCTTCGTGCCTCATTACGGCCCTTCGACTTGACAGGGGGCGGGCGCACGCCAAGTTTAGCGAGTCTCTTTGACGTTCGTGGTTCTACTCCAACCTGCGAACGAGGGCGGCACGCAGGAGGTGCCGAGTGACCGAAACAACCCGCAAGAGCAAGGCTGGTGTCGTGGGTCTCCCCATCCTGCCGCTTCGCAACAACGTTCTCTATCCAGGGGTCGTGATGCCCTTGGTCATCGGCCGCCCGAAGTCCCTCAAACTGTTCAAGGATCTCTCCAAGCGCGAGGAGTTCCTCGGCATCCTGACCCAAAAGGACGCCGAGACGGACGAGCCGAGCCCCAGCGACCTCTACACGATCGGGACCACCGCTCGCGTCCTCAACCGGGTCGAGCAGCCCGACGGCAGCATTCATGTCGCCGTTCAAGGCGTCAGCCGCTTCCGGCTAACGCGCTTCCTCTCGAACGACCCCTACTACGTCGCCGAGGTCACCCCGATCCCGGACGAAGAGACCACGAGCGTCGAGCTCGAGGCCCTGGCTCATAGCCTGAAGGACCTCGCGCGCGAGCTCATCAGCTACATCCCGGAGCTGCCCATCGGCACCGCCGAGGTGCTCGACCAGATCGACTCGCCGCAGCGGCTCGTCTACCTCATCCTGGCCAACCTCTCGGTCCCGGTTCAGGACAAGATGCGAGTGCTGGAGTCGAAGTCGGTCGAGGCATCGCTCCACGAGGCGGCTCGAATCGTGGGCCATCAGATCGAAGTCCTGAAGATGACTCGTAAGATCCAGAGTCAGATCAAGGGCGAGATGACGAAGGACCAGCGGGAGTACCTGCTTCGTCAGCAGCTGAAGGCCATCGAGAAGGAGCTTGGCGAAGTCTCGGGCGAAGAACGCGACGACATCGACGATCTGCAGGAGCGTGTCGGCAAGGCGCGCCTCCCCGAGAACGTGCAGAAGGTCGCCGACAAGGAGCTGAAGCGCCTCCGGAACATTCAGCCCAGCTCGCCGGAGCACACGGTCATCCGCACCTACCTTGAGTGGCTCGCGGACCTGCCGTGGGAGAAGGAGACGGTCGACAACCTCGACATCGAGAACGCGCGCCGCGTCCTGAACGAGCGTCACTACGACCTCGAGAAGGTCAAGAAGCGCATCCTCGAGTACCTCGCGGTGTCGAAGCTCCGCAACGAGATGAAGGGGCCGATCTTGTGCTTCGTCGGGCCTCCCGGCGTCGGCAAGACCTCGCTCGCGCGTTCGATCGCGGACGCGCTCGGCCGCAAATACTACCGAGCGGCGCTCGGCGGTGTGCACGACGAAGCCGAGATCCGAGGGCACCGACGTACCTACATCGGGTCGATGCCCGGCAAGCTCATTCAAGGCATCAAGAACGCGGGGACCAAGAACCCGGTCATCGTGCTCGACGAGATCGACAAGCTGGGTCGCGACTGGCGTGGTGATCCGACGAGCGCCATGCTTGAGGTGCTCGACCCCGAGCAGAACGACACGTTCCAGGACCACTACCTGAACGTGCCTTATGACCTCTCGAAGGTGCTCTTCATCACGACGGCGAACACGCGGGACACCATCCCACCGCCGCTGCTCGACCGCATGGAGGTCCTCGAACTCTCGGGCTACACGCACGAAGAGAAGCTCCAGATCGCGCGCCAGCACCTGCTCCCGAAGCAGGTGAAGGAACACGGCCTGCAGCCGGATCACTTCGAGCTCACCGACGCCGTGCTGTCCCACCTCATCGCGAACCACACGCGAGAGGCGGGCGTCCGAAACCTCGATCGCGCCCTCGCATCGGTCTGCCGCGGCATCGCCGTCAAGACCGTCGAAGGCACGTGGGAGTTCGGTGCGGCCGTCAGCAAGAAGATGGTGTCCGAGTTCCTCGGGCCGGAGCGCTTCGAACGTGAAGTGGCCGAACGCACGGAGGTTCCGGGCGTCGCGACCGGCCTCGCGTGGACGGCGACCGGGGGTGACATCCTCTTCATCGAAGCGAGCCGAATGGCCGGCGATGGCAAGCTGAAGCTCACGGGACAGCTCGGTGAAGTCATGAAGGAGAGCGCGCAGATCGCCGTCTCCTACATCCGCACCCGTGCTGCGGAGCTCAGCATCGACAAGGACTTCTACAAGACGAACGACCTACACATCCACCTTCCGGCGGGGGCCACCCCGAAGGACGGTCCGAGCGCGGGCGTCACGCTCTTCACGGCGCTGGTGTCGCTGCTCACGGGCATTCGCGTTCGTGGCGACGTCGCCATGACCGGCGAGATCACGCTGCGCGGCAACGTACTGCCGGTCGGCGGGATCAAGGACAAGGTCCTCGCGGCTCAACGGGCCGGGATCAAGACCGTCATCCTCCCGGAGAAGAACAAGAAGGACATGATGGACGTGCCCGACAGCGCCAAGAAGGCGCTGAAGTTCAAGTTCGTCCGCCGGGTCGAGGAGCTGCTCCCTCTCGCTCTTGAGAGCGCGCTCCCGCAGACGCCGGTCACGCCCGCCACGGAGCCGACGGTCGTCAATTGATCAGCGATGACGCCTCCGCCGGCTGACCGGCGGGGGCGGCTTTCGCTGTACTCCGTTCCATCTCACTATGAACATTTTGACCGGCACCGGGTGAACCGGAACAATGCCGGGGTGAGTGTCTCCCCTCCCAGGGAACTCGCGTCGTCCATCGTCTGGGACGGCGGGGTCCACATCGAAAACACGCTGCTATGGTTCGACCCGAAGCGTCCTCGCGACTTCGCCGTCGTCACGGGGCCTCGCAAGCACCTCGGCGCACGCCAGATGCGCGTCCTTCGTAGCGAGCGGACCGCACGCCTGTCGAGCGCGTTCGCCGGAAAGAAGGTGCCGGGCCTCGCGACGCCCTTCGGCCGCACGGTCAACCTCGGAAACCTTCAAATCGAGCTCTTCCCTTCCGGCTACGTCGCCGGTGGCGCCAGCGTCCTTGTGACCTTGCCCACGGGCCAGCGGCTCATCCACAGCGGACCCTTCTCGTGGACGCGCAACGCCTCCGCTGAGGCCATCGAGACCCGCGCCGCCGACACCCTCATCCTCGACGCGACCTACGGCGCTCCCCGCTACCGCTTCCCCGATCGTGCGGACGTCGGTGCGGCGCTGATCGCATGGCTGCAGGAGGTGCTCGCGAGCGGCGGGATCCCGGTGCTCCTCGTGGGCTGCCCCGGCAAGGCACAGGACCTGGAGCTGCTGCTCTCGGAGTCGGACCTCTCGCTACGCGTCCACCGCCTCATCCGGAGCTGGAACCGGGCTTACGGCGACGCCGGAATCACGATTCCAGAAACGCCTCAGTTTCGAGGGCATCCAGCCCGTGGGGAAGTGTTGCTCTGGCCGGCGCACCTTCGGCGCTCCACGGCCATTCGGAATCTCCGCGGCGCCCAGTTCGCGGCCTGCACCGGGGCGGCGCTCGATGCCGGCGCCGAGAAGCGCCTGAAGGTGAACGTGGTCTTTCCCTGGAGCGCGCGCGCCGACTTCGACGGCCTCATCCGCTATGCCGACGCGACCCGCGCACGGGAGATCGTGGTGGTGGGCCGTGAAGCCGACACGCTGGCACAATCGCTCCAGCGCCAAGGTCGCACGATCACGGTGCTTCGGGAGAGCCGGCAGATTCCCCTGCTGTGATGGTCTCGCCCCGCCCAGCGACCCCGCGCAGGTGACCCGACACCCGTGTTGCCCAGCGGCGCGCGGTGTGGGCCGCCTGTAGCGCCCTGCCCCGCACGCCGTCGGAGTACACCTCCAGGTACCAGATCGGCTCCGGAGTCGCGCCCCAGCCGGCCTTGTAGGCCTCACTGCCCCTCAGGAAGTCGAAGTTTCGAAAGCCGCGCTCGTGTGCTAGCCGGATCATGCGGCCCATCAGCACGGCGCCGATGCTGAGGGAGGACTGTCTCAGGTCACGCCCGCTTTGGTAAAACGACACCGTGTCGCCGAGGCCGAATCCGAGCCAAGCCCCGATGGGTTGGCCAGCGAGCCAAGCCGTGGTGAGCCACGTCGCATCCCGCTCGAAGAGGCGACGTGATGCGTCGCGCACGAGCGAGACCAAACGCGGATCCGAGAAGACGCCGCCGTCCGACCACCTACAGGCGTGAAGGGCGACCAGCGCGTCGAATCCGGCATCGAAGTCGGAAGCGCCGTGATCGACAAAGGTGACCCCGGCCGCGAGGGCACGCCGCTCTTTCCGTCGAATCCACTGCCGGCGCTCGGTCGAGAGTCGCTGGAGATAGGCGTGCCACGACTCGGCGAGCGCGACCATCGGGCAGTAGTCCTGGACCTTGAGTCGGAAGCGACTCCGGTCGCGGTCCAGTGCCGGCAAGAGCTCGCGGCGCAGTCGCCCTTGGTCCGCGAGACCCTCGAGCGCCACCGACGTGGCACCGGCCTCGAAGGCCCCATTGAGTAGTCCGTCGAGCTCGCCGCCTCCGAGGACATCGAGGTGATCAGGACAGCCCAGATCGGTCACCAGGGAGTGCCAACGACCGCGCGGGCCTGTGGACTTGCGGAGCGGGAGGAGGATCCCGGGGCGCGTCACGGCGACGGCGAGGGATCGACGTGCCGGCGGCGCGGCGGTGCGCCACGCCATCGTCCATTCCCACGAGGCGAAGGGCGACGCGCCCGCCATCCCATTCCAGGCGTCTTGGCCCATCGCAAGCGCGTCGTCGAGGGGGATGAGGGACGTGGGGGGCGAGGACGGTCGTGGCCGAGCGGCGCTCCCCATCAGCGCGGCCGGCCCGACTGGCCCGGCGCCTTGGCCGCTCTCCGAGTGATGATGGCCGTGAGCTCGTCGCGGGCCGCCTCCCACGCATCCGGATCGGTGCTCCAACTGATGGGGCAGTGAACGTAGGTCGGATCGAGCGGATTCTGAATGTCGTTCTCCCAAAGGACCTTCGGGATGAGCTTGTTCACAATCTCTCGTGTCCGAGTCGGGTCCACGTCGGCGGCCATCGTCAAGTAGTCGTGGTCCTGGAGTCCGCGCCGCCAATGCTTGAGGCGGAGGCTCGCGAGCGGGCCCGGGAGCTCGAACGAGTCCTGCGGGAACAGGGTGTCCGTGCCCGGATAGAAGAGGACGCCATCGCCATTGGTGTAGTTCCAGCCGGTGGCGCCGAGCTCGGGGCCTTGGGTCTCGCTGGTGCCACCAAAGGTCTGCGCAACCTGCAGTACGTTGGTCTCCCCACGCCCGCCTTGGAAGTTGTTGTAGTAGGTCGACTCCCAGATGAACCAGCGGTCGATCCGAAACTTGAACTGCGCCCAGCCGAGCTGCCGCATCGCGACGCCATCGTCTTCAAGGGCGAGGCTGCCCGACCCGGGACGCCCGCCGTTGTACATGCACGAGCGCTTCCGGGGGTCGGTGTGGATCGCCGCCAAAGCGCGCTCCCACCGGTCGCGCTGACCGACCTTCAAGGTGCTGCAGGCGATGTCGAGCGACGGCGTGTGGCCGACGGCCCAGGGCATGCCGAGGGTAGCGAAACCCCGAATCGCCTTACCGGGTCCGGGGTTATCTCGTATCGCCTTCGACCAGCGCTCGATGCGCTGATAGTCCTGCGACTCGTCGACGAGGTAGATGAAGACGTCGGTCGCGGGCGCGTTCTGCGCGAACCACGTCGCCCATCGGTCGAGGTGGGCGCGCATGCTGTCGTCGCTCTCCTCCTTCCAACCCCACTGGCCATAGGTCCCGATGGAGAAGATCCCGTTCCCGACGCCGACGCCGGACCCGTCGTAGCCTCGTTCGGGCCGGAAGAGGCTACCATCGAGCCGGTCCTGCCAGTCGGGGCGGGGCGCGTCCACGTTCCACACCTCGGGGCCTGCGTTGGCGTCGATGATCGCGACGCGATGACGGTGCGCCAGTTGGAAGTGCCTATCTCGGATGAGTCGCGACGCGTCGACGAAGGGATCGCCGACGTCCGGATACTTCTTACCGAGGTAGCGCTGGTTGATGTCGGCGTAGCCGAGCTGAAGCAAGGTCTTGGCGGTGGGGACGTCGGGCAACGCAAAGGCGTGAACCGTCAGCGCCACGGGCAAGCGCCACGTCGTGGTTCCTGCTTCGGCGATCTCGACCTCGCCGTGGTAGCGCCCCGGCGGCGTCCCCTTCGGGACCCAGACGTCGATCCAGACGGCCTGGTTCATCCCGGCCGGGACATCGAAGCTCGGGACGGCCTCCACCGGAACCGCGATGTCCGGATAGAAGGCGTCCGCGTCCGGTCGATCGCCCCAAGCGCCCTTCCCGCGACCCCGGGCGTCGTGATCGCGCTGAAAACGTTCGGGGATGTGACGCTCGTCGTAGAGCCCCCAGGTGAGGAGCGAGAGGCCCCGGATCTGGAGGTAACGAACGACGAAGACCTCTATCGGGCGTCCCGTCCAGTTGAAGAGGTCGCCGCCTCCCGCTGCCCGACGGGAGGCGATCACCAATGAAGCTCCTTTCAGTTGGTCGAAGCGCACGCTCACGCCGCGCGCCGTCGCCGTCGCGGCTTCGAGGATGAGCTGGGCCGAGACGGTCTCGTTCTGGGCGGCGCTCAGCCGGATCTCACGCCCATCGAAGGCCCTCGAGCGGGTACGGAGGCCGTGGCGGCGTCCGGCTTTGGAACGCGGGTCGCCGCTCTCGCGGAGCTCGTCCCGGGCGACCTTGTCGCCGCCTTCGTTGGCCCACACGGCGGTCAGGCTCGACGGTGCAGCGGGGCTGAGCGCCACGGCGTCCCCCGTCTCCGTGCCTGCCTTGGGCGGCGCCAGGGGGGGCGCGGACGCGCTCGGCGGCCCCCCGGGAGGCGACTGGCGGCGCCTGCCCTCCGACGGCGTGACGGCGAGCGCCCGGGCCAGCGTCTCTGCGACCGCCGCGTGACCGCGCTCGTTCAAGTGCCCTATCCCCATGCGGTTATTGGCAAATCCGTGCCCCGGTTGGCCGCTCTTCAAGTACGACTCGGCGAGGTCCGAGAAGGCGTCTACGTAGGCGGCGCCCGCTCGCTGTGCGGCGTCGCGATAGACCGCGGACTCATCGGCGGCCGCTCGCTCGGCACGCCGGCCCGCGCGATACGCGACGTGCGGAATGTCCAGAACGACGACGGGTGCCATAGCCCCGAGCTCCTGCAGGAGCGCCGTAAGTCGGCGAGTGGCCTCGGCGACGTCGAGCGCGGGTGCGGGTCCGGCAGGAGCCTCCTCGGCGCCAAAGCGGGTGAGCGCGCGGAGACCGTCCATCCAACCGAGGATGACGGGCTTCATCCGACGCATCATCCAGGACGCGAGCGCCGATCGCGTGAGGAGGGGCTCGAACGTCTTCTTGAGGGCGTCGGTCTCGAGCATCGCGGGGCGGATGCGCGCGGCCGGCCCGGCGCCGTCGACAAGGGTCTCGGGGCCGACCAGGTGGACGAGATCACCTTGCCCCAGCACCACGACGATCCGCGACGGCGAAAGGTCGCGGAAGCGAGCGGCCCAGACGCCGTAATGTTCGGGGCCCATGGCTGAGCGACCGGCGTTCAGTAGCTGAATGGCGTCGCCGCCGAGGGACGCCTCGGCCCGGCTCGTGAAGTTGGCGCCGATGGGGACTTGGATGGCCTCGGTAAAGGAGTTCCCGAGGACGAGTACGGCCGGCACCCGAGGGACGACGGGGCCGTCGATGAGGCCCCTCTCGTTCACCAGGATGGGGACGCCCCCTTCACTGCTGTTCAGCACCACGGCGCCGGGTCGCCACACCCACCCGACCGTCGCGTCGAAGTCCTGGGCGGAGGGCGATGTGAGCCAAGCCCGCGAGACCAGCTCGCCGAGCCCGACGAGGCAAGCGCCGATTACGGCGACGCGGAAGAGGATCGTGGGCAGAGTCGGAGCGTCGGACGGAATCGTAGCGTCGGGCATGGTGCGAAGATATCGGTCGCCCGGGCGCCTGGCTCAAGTTCCAGGTGGTGACTTCGTCCTTTCGCGGGCACTCGACAGAGTTCGAGTGGCGTGGCGCCGAGATCACCCGGGCGCACGCGCCAACCGGAGCGAAAGCGCTGAAGTCCCGCCACGATGCTTCGAATCCACCCTGGGGCGGAGTTCGGGCCGACGTTGTCACCGACCTCGCCCGACGCTTGGAGTCGGACGGGTGAGCACCCAAGCCCGGCAGCTGGAGGTATGTCGTGCCGCAGATGGATCCCGTCGTTCGCTCGCCCTTCGGCGGTCAACGCGGTGCTTACGCCGCGTCGTTGGCCGTCTTGGCCGCCGCTGCCACGCTCGTCCTCTGGACCTCTCGCGAAGGCAACGAGACCCTGCGCTTGTTCACGGCACTCGGGCTCGGACTCGGAGCCGGGCTCATCGTGGGGTCGCAGTCCAGAGCGACACACCGGGAGGACGTCCATCGAGACGGCCCCGTCACGCACGATCCCGTGACGACCTTGCTCGATCGACACGCCTTCGAGCTCGCCCTATCGGACGCGGCCGTCCGTCGTCACCGAGCGGCCAACTACGCTGCGGTCTTGAAGCTCGACCTCGACGACTTCCGTGACATCAACGACGAGCTCGGGATGAAAGTCGGAGACCACGTGCTACGAACGGTGGGCGATCGGCTCCAGGCGTCCCTGCGCGACGGCGATGTCGCCTCACGCCTCGGCGCCGACGAGTTCGCTATCCTGCTCACGAGCCTCGCTCAGCCCGATGACGCCGAACGTGTCGCGATGAGGATACAGGCGCAGCTTCGCCTCCCGATCCCGGCGCTGCCCGAGGGACATATCGTGTCGAGCACCATCGGGATCGCCGTGCAGCCGCTGCGCGACCTCGACAGCGAGACCTTGCTCAAGAACGCGAGCCTCGCGCTGCGCCTTGCGAAGTGTGACGCCCGCGGCGGGAGCCACGTGTTCGTCGACTCCATGCGCGCCGGACTCGAACGACGGCGAAAGCTCGAGGCGGCCCTCCGCCGGCACTCCCCCAAAGAGACCTTCACCCTCGCCTACCAGCCCAAAGTCGACCTCGACCGCACGTCCGGCGGCGTCCTCTCCGCAGAGACGGGCGCAGGCCCCTTCGGCACGGTGCGCATCATCGGCTTCGAGGCCCTCCTGCGATGGACCGACCCGCAGCTCGGCTTCATCTCGCCGGCGGAGTTCATCCCCATCCTCGAAGAGACCGGTCTCATCGTCGAGGTCGGCGCCTTCGTGCTCGACACCGCTTGCGGCACTCTGGCCTCGTTCCAGCGCACGTTCAGCCGTCCGGACCTGACGATGGCGGTGAACCTCTCGACTCGGCAGCTCCAGGATCCCCACCTCGTAGGCGTCGTGAGCGACATCCTCCGCGCACACGGGCTCGCCCCAGCGTGCCTCGAGCTCGAGGTCACCGAGTCCATGCTCATGGAGAAGCCCGACCGCGCGATCGCCATCCTCGAAGCCCTGCGCTCGGAGGGCGTCCGCATCTCAGTCGACGACTTCGGGACCGGCTACAGCTCGCTCCAGTACCTGAAGCGGTTGCCCATCTCCACCATCAAAGTCGACCGCTCCTTCGTGATGAGCCTGCCGTGCGAAAACGACATGGCCATCGTGCGAGCGACCGTCAACCTCGGCAAGTCGCTCGGGCTCACCGTCGTCGCGGAGGGCGTCGAGAAGGACGACCAGCTCGCGCTCCTGCGCCAGTTCGGCTGTGACCACGCGCAGGGCTTCCTCTTCTCGAGGCCGTTGCCGCTCGCCGACGCGGAGCAACTCCTCGACCGTGAACGGCGGTAGGCCCGAACGCCGACCGACTCGGGTCCGTGACACTCGGAGAGCGAGCGGTTACGCTGAGGAGTGTCCGCTCAATCCCCGGCAGTTGGCGACTCGGCAGTTGGCGACTCGGCAGTGCAGGCCTCGGCAGAGGTCCTGCTACCCCTTCGCTTCGATGACCTGACGACCGCGCTCTCGGACAGCCGAGACCGCACCGCGCTTCTCCGTGAAGGGCTGGCGCGCTGTCGAGCCCACATCGCCGCCGTCCCATCCAGGCGACGCAGCACTGCCCGTTGGCTCGTTTTCTCCACGCTCATCGGCGCCGGTATCCTAGCGCTGACGACCGCCCCACTTTGGATCTGGGCCGTCACGTTGTTCTGGTGGACCCTGCTCGTCCCCATCATGTGGTGGCTACAGGGCTACGTCCGCACCATCGACGAGGCCCGTCCTTACGAGACCTTCCTCCTCCCGAACGGCCTCACCCTGCTTCGCCTACTCCTCTGCCCCCTCGTCCTCTGGCCGGGCCTCATGGACGACGGCGCGCCAACGGCGCTCCGGATCGCGGCGCCCGTCGGGCTGGCGCTCTTCGATTTCCTCGACGGCCAGATCGCGCGCCGAGCGCACCTCGAGTCGCGCTTCGGGCGCATGCTCGATCCGGCCGCCGACCTCGCTCTCATGGGCTTCACCGCCAGCGGGCTCTACGCCCTCGGCGCCATCCCGTTCATCCCCTATCTCGTCATCATGGTCCGCTACCCGGGGACCGTGTTCAACGCCCTGCTCGTGGTCCGCTTCATCGGCGCCTACGACGTGGTCTCGACAAAAGTCGGAAAGGTGGCCGGATTTCTTACAAGCGCCCTCCTTTCCTTGCTCTCGGTCGAAGTCATCGCGAAAGTAGCGTTGTTTCCAGCGTCGGCACACGCCACGGTGCTGTGGTGCCTGAGCGTCTTGCTCGCCGGCAACGTCGTCTATCTCGCCTGGGTTGCGCTCGGCATGAGAACGTCTCGCCCGAACGAACCCTGAGGAGCGCTGCCCTGTTGAGCCGTCCGATTTGGGTCACCGTCTCCATCGACACCGAGGAAGACGATTGGGAAGCGTCTCTCACGCCGAAGACCAAGAACCTTGCGCTCCTGCCGGCGGTGGGTGAGAAGCTCCGCGCTCGCGGAATACGATGTACATGGTTCGCAACTCAGTGCGCCATCGAGGACTCCGCGGCTGGACCGTGGCTCGCAGCGGAGTGGCGAGCCGGACGTGGCGAAGTCGGGGCCCACCTGCACCCCTGGAATACTCGGCCCTTCGACCGATCCACGCCCATTGTCCCCCGTGACACGATGCTGCCGAACCTCCCGGAGCCGGTGCAGCACGCGAAGCTCCTCACACTCACCGAGTCCATAGAACATGTCACCGGCAGGCGGCCCACGACCTTCCGGGCTGGGCGCTGGGGACTCGGTTCAGGCACGGCTCGCGCCTGTCTGTCACTGGGCTATCGGGTTGACTCGAGCGTGATGCCTGGAATCTCGTGGGAGGGCGTCCATGGGCCAAGCTACATCCGTGCTCACGCCGACGTTCACCATTTCGTGCCGGACGCCATTGGAGCTCCGACCTCACCGGCGGACGGAACGTTGCTCGAAGTCCCGGTATCGGTTGGCTTCACGCGCCCCGGATCACGGATCTGGCGCGCACTGCAGCGACGCGTCGTCGCCGTTCCGGGTGGCCCGCAAGCGTCCGGCCTCGTTCATCGCACCGGCCTACTCCGCAAGGTGCAGTTCAGTCCGGAGCTCGTTCCAGCCCGCGACCTCGCTGCCGCGACACGCGCCCAGGTCGCCGAGGGCGCTCGCTTTATCCACGTGTACTGGCACAGCCCGAGCCATGTGAAGGGCTCCCACTTCATGGCGACCGACCACGACGTGGACGAGCTCTGGCGGCGACTCGACGCGATCCTCGACACCGCGCACCGGCTCGCCGACGTCCGCTACGGCACGGTCGCCGACGTGGCGGAGGCGCTCGCCTCAACCTCTTGATGTCATTTCAATAGCTGACGTCGCCCCGAGCAAAGCGCCGCACCCAGATTTGGCATCTCGGCAGCGTCCCTCTAGTCTGCGCCCGATGACTGCCGCGCCGCTCCACCCTGGCATTAGCCCCGCTACCGTCTCCCAACTCGACTTCGGTCGTATCCTGGCTCGACTCGCAGAGCTCACGCGCACCGATGTCGGCGCCGCGGCAGCCCAGGTGCCACGCCTGCCGTCGGATCCCGCCGAGGTGGCCATCCTCTTGGCCGAGACACGAGAAGCCCGAGCCCTCACGGACCTGGGTGAGACGATCCCGCTCGTGGGCATCACGAACGTCGGGTCCCGCATCGACCACGCCGCGCGACAAGCCACCCTCGACGCGCCCGACCTACTCGCGATCGCGCGAACGCTGCGTGGCTTCTGGATGCTGCGCAGCTTCTTCACCCCACGGCGAGAGGAGTCGCCACGCCTCGCCGCCCTCGCCCTCGGTCTGCCTGCCCTCGATGAGCTGCGGGAGACCCTCTTCGACGCCATCGACGACAAGGGCGAGCTCAAAGACGACGCGAGCGCCGAACTGCTCGAACTCCGCACCCGAAAGCGCCAGCTTCACGAACGAATACGAGCACGTATACAGTCCATGCTCCGAGACGTGGACGTCCTGGACCACCTCCAGGACACCTGGTTTACCATTCGCGAGGACCGCTATGTCCTCCCCGTCCGCAGCGGCGAACGCAGCGACGTGGACGGCATCATCCACGGCTCCTCCCAGACCGGGCGCACCCTCTTCATCGAGCCCGCGGAGCTCGTCCCCATCAACAACGAGCTGAAGCTCTGCGAGCAGGCCGTCAAGGTCGAGGAGCAACGCATCCTCGCCTGGCTGTCCGAAGGCGTTGGCGAACACGCCATCGCGATCGCGGGAGGGCTGGAGCACGTCGCCTTGCTCGACGGCGCGAATGCACGCGCCCGGCTCGGAGGCGAGATGGACGCGACCCTGGTCACCATCGCGGAGACCGACCGCGTGCGCCTCCTGGCCGCCAGGAACCCGATCCTCGCGTTGCGCGGCATCCCGGTCGTCCAGAACGACATCATCCTCGACGGCGAGGCCCGCTTCCTCGTCATCACTGGACCGAACGCCGGTGGTAAGACCGTCACGCTCAGCACGCTCGGGCTCTTCGGGCTGATGCTCCGCGCCGGACTCGCTCTCCCAGTGGGCGACGGGAGCGTGCTCCCGGTCTTCGGCGAGATCGCAGCCATCCTCGGCGACGCCCAAGACCTCGGCGCCGATCTCTCGACCTTCTCGGGCCACCTGACCCGGCTCGTCGCAGCCCACGAGCAGGTCGCACGCGCCAAGGTGAGCGGCCAGCCTTGCCTGTTGCTCCTCGACGAGCTCGCCGCCGGGACCGAGCCCGAGCAGGGCTCTGCTCTCGGAATGGCGCTCCTCGAGACCTTCGCCGATGCGGGCGCCGTCGGCGCCGTCACGACGCACTTCGATCGGCTGAAGACGCTGTCCCTCGGCGATCCGCGCTTCGTGAACGCCGCCGTCGGCTTCGACGCTGCATCAAAGCGACCGACCTATCGCCTCAGCTTCGGCACTCCCGGTTCGTCGTCGGCCTTCGACATCGCTCGCCGCATCGGCCTCGACGCCGCCACCCTCGACCGGGCGTCGGCGCTACTCGGCGACGAGAGCCGATCGCTCGACGCGATCCTGAAGCGCCTCGAGGCCGAACGCGACGCGCTCAGCGCGGAGCGAGAGCTGGTCCGAGCGGAGCGAAAACGCGTCGCACACGACCGAGACCTCCTCGCGCGCAAGATCGAGCGACTCGAACTCGAAGGGCAGACGGCCATCCTCGACCAGAAGCGGAAGGCGCTCGCCGACGTCGCCGAAGCGCGTGAGCTCATCGCCTCCATCGTCCGCGAGCTGCAACGGGACCGCGACCCACGCACCGTCGAACGCCGACGCGTCAAGATCGCCGAGACCGAGAGGAAGCTCCGCGAGGGCATGCCCGCCACCGAAGCGCCGCGGAGAGTAATGCGACGGCTCCCGGTCACGCACGGCGAAGCCGCCCCCGGCCTGCCTGTGTTCGTGCCTCACCTCGACCGCGAAGGGGTCATCGAGACGGTGCGGGGCTCCAATGTCGGCGTGGTCCTTGGCGACCTCCGGCTGACGGTGAAGCTCGACGACCTCCTGCACGGCAAACCGAAGTTGCTCGAGCAGGAGAAGCCGTCGCCGAACACCCCGAAACCCCTGGTGAAAGCAGAACGTCCGGAGCCCGCTCGACCGGCCCCGCCGCCGGCCCCTACCGGTCCTCCCCCTCGAAGCCCGGACATCACCTGCGACGTCCGCGGCATGCGGGGCGACGAAGCGCTCACGCAGATCGACCGCTTCCTCGACGGCATGACGCTCGCGGGACGTAACGCCGCCTTCGTTCTTCACGGCCACGGCACGGGACGCCTGAAGGCGCAGGTCCGCGAGGCCTTCCGAACATCACGCTACGTCGAGTCCTGGGAGCCGGCGAGCGAAGAACAGGGTGGCGACGCCGTCACCCTCGTGTGGCTCGCCTGATGCGTATCCTCGTCTCCACCGTGCTCGCCGCCGTCCTTGTGGGATGCCCGACGAGCTCACCGCTCGTCACCGACTCCGGCGTCGTGCCGCCCGACGACACGGGCCCCGACGTGATCGATCCCGCGGACACGCCGGACACCACGACGGTCGATACCGGCCCCGAACCCCTCGAATGCGGCAAGGCCGTCGGGGCCGAATCCGCGGTCGCAGGGCTGGGGATCCGCATCACGTCTCCCACCGGCCTGGGCAGCGCTTACGCGAGCGGCAACATCGCCATCGGCGGTGTCCTCCTGGGCCAGGCGACCTCGCTCCGCTGGCGCCTCGGCGACGCGTCGGGCGAGATCCCGATGGCCGCGTCGTGGCAGACCGAACCGATCCCGCTCGCCGCCGGCGAGAGTCGCATCGTGGTCGAAGCCGAGGGTCCCGGGGGCGCTGTCGTCTCGGATTCGATTTCGGTGCTCTCCTCTTCCGCGCCGCTCGCCGGGATTCGCCTCGACCTCACCCCGGACCACGCGTGGCTCGGAGAGACTCGCCACCTTCGCGCCGCCCTCGCGCTCCCCGCCCTCGCGAGCACGACGGTGACGCTCCTGCGAGTGTCCTTGAGCGGCGCCCAGATCCCCGGCACCGCGCTCGTTATGGTCGACGACGGGTCGGGCTGCGGCTTCGCCGAAGCGTGCGACGAGACCGAAGGCGACCGCATCTACAGCACTTGCTTCACGGTGACGCCGACGGAGGTCGGCCCCCTCTGTTTCCGCGCCGAACTCGCTTTGCCAGCGGGCCCGGTGCGAGGCCCCGTGACCTGCCTCGACGTTCGCCCGCGCCCGGACAGCGGCGCCTGCAACGTCGTCACGACGGCGATAAGCGCGGCCCAGAAGGCGTTCGATGCCGCAGGCGGGGGCCCCTCCGGCCTCGACGCCGCTCTCGCCGTCCTGAAGGCCGTCGACGCGTACGGCGGGGTCGCTGCGAGTGGCCATGCCCGCCTCGACCATGGCGTCTGGGTCCGCTTCGCCGACGGACCACGCGTCGCGCTCCCGCTCGGCGTTCCCGACGGCACCCGCGGCAGTCCGGCGGGAGCCCGCGGCGCGCTGCTCCTCGGAGACGGCGGTGAGCTCGCCACCGCGGAAGCCGCGTTTCGAGCGGACCGTTGCCCACCGCTCGAACGCAGCGGCCCCCACCGCGGCGGTGCGTTCAACTTGGCGCGCGCCTCGGCGATGACCGAGAACGGCATCGTGACCATCTCCGCCCACGGGGGCGTCTTCTTCGACGGCGACGGCCCCGAGTCCCCACGCTCCATCGGAGGAGACGAAGTCATCTTCACAGGTCAGCCCATCGAGTGCGCCGCCTTCCTCCCCGAAGCCTTGGCCTGTAGCGACAAGACGCCCTGCCCCGCCGGGAGCACCTGCCACGCCGTCCCGGGCTCGGCCGAATGCGTGAGCGACGTCTCGGCCGACGTCATGACCGGACGTGTGGTGTTCGGTCCCGGCACCTACGGGATCACGTCGGCGTTCATCGACCACATCGGTGCGAAGCGGCCCTTCCCCGCCTCCATCGTCTACGTCGGGGCCTGCCATAGTGCGAGCACGGGGTCGTTGGCACTGGCGGTGCTCGGCGCGGGCGCGGCGACGTACTTGGGCTACGACGGGCTCGTGACCGACGCCTTTGCGACGGAGATGGGCGCGAGGCTCCTCCCGGGGCTCGGCGACGGCACCCAGACCGTCGACGGCGCCGCGTGTTATGCCAAAGACCCCGAGACCGGCGCCACGTTCCGCCGTTTCGGCAATGGCGACGCTGACTTATCGAACGCCGAGATCGTGAGCGCGGACTTCGAGAACGGCACGTCGGGGTGGCACCGCAGCGGTGACGCCCGCCCTATTGCTCGTTTCTGTGGCCAGGGTGCCCTTGAGGGCAAGACGATGGCGCTGCTCTCGACCGGTATCGGCTTCGGAGGCAATAACAGCGCCCTCGAACAGAGCTTCTGCATCCCGGCCGGCACCGCCTCCTTGCGTTTTCGGTGGCGATACCTCTCGGCGGAGCTCGAAGACTTCTGCGGCACTGGCAAGGGCGCCATTCAGGATCGAATCGAGCTCGAGTTCACTCGCGCGAACGGCAGCAGCGTGCAGGTGAAGCGCTGCGACGTCGATGACATCTGCTTCTACGACGTCGGCGCTTGCGTCCCAAAACCCTGCGCCCCGCCGAGCACGGCGTGCGGGTGCGGAGACTGTTACGAGCCCTACGAACCGGTCGACGACTGCGACTTCTGCGGACAGCCCGTGCAAGCGACGGGCGTCGTGGAAGAGACTTTCAACGTCAGCGCGCTCGCCGGGACGGGCCCAGTGACCTTGAAGGCCCGCGTGCGGGACAGCGGTGACGGCGTGAGCGACACGGTACTCCTGCTCGACAGCTTCCGGTTCGAGTGACGCTCAACTCACGGGCTTGAGGAGGGCGGACCGCGCCGTCAGCGCGTCGAGGCCCTTTCGATACGCCGAGTCCCGCGGGTATGGGCGGCGCGCGGAGCGCAAGAAAGACTCGCCGACCTCCAGCCCACGGGCGGCCGCGAGCGCTTCGGCCATCGCGACGGTGAGCAGCGCCGCCACGGCCTGACCCCGCCGATGGTGAGACTGCAGAATGTCGCGCGCGGCGACTTCGACTTTGACCTGGGCGAGCTGCAGGAGTCGCGCGCGTTGTGACTCCGGAGGACGGTGCCGCGCAAGCGCTTCCACCAAGAGCACGGAATAGGCGCGGTGCTCGGGCTCGACGCCGTCGTCCGCGGTCATCTGATCGAGGAGAAGCCGCCGGTCGAAGTAGGTGCGAGCGGGGGTGTCGAGGTCCTCCCAGAGCCTAGCCAATGCCGTGCCGGGCGGCGGGCCATCGAGGTTCGCACCCGCGACGAGGAGGAAGGGTAGGACGATGCTGCCTGCGTGGTCGGGCCTCCCCCAACCGATCGCGTCCGAACGTTGGAAGCGAGTGAGGGCCTCTTCAAAGCGGCCCGCAAGCAGCAGCACACGCGCTGCGAGCGCGTCACCATGCGCAAAGGCGGGGCGCGTGACCTCGCCGGCTTCCCGCTCCAGTACGAGCTCGCACTCTCCCGCCGCGTCCGCCGCCGCGACGAGCTGCAGGAGCCGCACTTCGGTCGGGTGCGCACGAAAGGCAGCCCGGCTGGCGTCCACGGCGAGAGTCAGATCGCCCCGTCGTTCCGCCAGCGCCGCGAGCCGGTCGCCGAGCCTCGCCTTGTAGCTGGCATCGGCGATGACCACGAGGCCATCGCGAGCGGCCTTCACGGCGTCGGCGTCACGACCAGCCCGGATGAGGGCGCCAACCCAATCGTGCCACGCTTCGGGGTGCGAAGCGCCTTCGCGTCGCGCCAGCTCCCCAAGCCCATCGGCCCCCGACTGCAGCATGACCGCCTCGCGGAGCAGCCGTCGAATGTCCCGCCCGACGGCGGGAGGCTCGCGGTCGACCGCGTCGAGCCAGCGGACCCAATCCCCGAGGAAGGTGTCGACGTCGTCGAGCGGTGTGTCGCCGTCGGAGGTGTCGAACGCGATGTCGCGGAGGAGCAGGTCGGACTCGCCGATGTCTCGGAAGGAGATGATATCGGACAAGAGTCGTCGTGGACGCATGTCCGGCCGGGTGGTGCGGTAGACGGCCCTCAGGTAGCGGCGCTTGGCGACCGCGAGGTTGGTCTCGACCATCTCCTGCGGCCGCTCGACGCCACAAAAGACCCCGGGCCGCCCTTCGAAGCGGAAGACGCCGAGGAGGCGGGCGTAGAGATGGGACGCGAGGATGTCGTTGCCCGACAGATACGTGGTGGCGGCGCGCGCGAAGAAGTCGTCGAGCTCGCGCGCCCAGCTCTCGTCACCAAAGGCGCGCTCTTGCTGCACCTCCTCGTCCCAGCTCAGCTCACGGAAGTAGTGGCCGTCCTCGAGCCGCTTCGAGAGCGACTCCGCCTCGGCGACGACGTCGCGACCGGGATCATCGTCATCGAGCCCAGGGTAGAGCTCGACCGTGAACTCGGGTTCGGTCGACGAGGCCGCGGCGTCGATCTGAGCCTTCACCAAGGTGCGGCGCTCTTCCGGGACGGCGGCCGCGAGGGCGCGCAGGACCAGGGTCAGCACCTCGGGCCGCGCCGACACCACCGCTTCGGCGTGGGCAGAGAGGGGAGTCGCGTCGGTCATCTCCGCGAAGCTACCGCGTTCGAGGTGCTGTGGCGAGCGCGGCGCGGAACTCCATGAAGCTGTACTCATCGCGGAAAAGCCGGAATTCCAAACATTGAACGTTGCCGCCCGGGGGTCCTTTGTGCATCCTCCGCCCGCAACTGCGAGGTCTCCCCGTGCGAACGCTCCAATCGATCCTGTCCTCCTCCCCGCTCCTCGGGCGTGTCATCACCGCGGCGGTGCTCACTGCGGCCTCGCTGGGCGTCACGGCGTGCGCCAATACGAGCCGTTCGCCTGTCGAAGACGACACGGGGACCGCGACGGACGGCGACGCGATCGGGGCGACCGATGGCGACACGGTCGACGGGCAAGACGCGACAGACGCCACGGACGGCACGGATGGCCAAGACGCCACGGATGGGACCGACGGCCAAGACGGCGCCGCCGAGGTCGTCGAGTGCAACGCGCCCGCGCCGGCCGCGCCGCCCGGGACCGCCGGCTGCAGTGTCGAAGCGGGCGGAACGCTCACGCTCATCTCTGGCGACATCCTTGCGCCCGACAAGGTCTACCTCGGCGGTTCGGTGCTCCTCGGCGCCGACGGCCTCATACAGTGTGTCGGGTGCGACTGCGCGGCCCAGGCCGGCGACGCCACGAAGGTCATCTGCCCCGATGCGGTGGTCTCGCCGGGCCTCATCAACGCCCACGACCACGTCGGCTGGATGAACGACGCGCCGTGGGTCGCGACCGAGAACGGCGTCGATCCGGCGCTGCGGTGGGAGCACCGACATGACTGGCGCAAAGGCAAGCGCAGCCACCCGTCGGTCAAGACCGGCGGCGGCGGCGCCAGCGAAGACGAACGCGCCTTCGGTGAGCTCCGCTTCGTGCTCGGCGGCGGCACGGCCATCTTCGGCTCGGGCGCGGGCGTCGGCCTGCTGCGCGACCTCGACAAGACTGGCGGCGGCGAATCCGGCCTCTCCGGCCAAGGCGCCGAATACCAGACCTTCCCCCTTGGCGACTCGGGCGGCGACCTCATCGCTTCGGGATGCGACTACCCGAAGCCGGTCGGCGCCGAGAACGGCGCTTTCGTCCCGCACGTCTCCGAAGGCATCGACCCGGAAGCGCGCAATGAGTTCCTCTGCCTCACCGGCCAGGGCCAAGGCGCGGTCGACATCCTCGATGGCAACTCCGCGATCGTCCACGGCGTCGGACTGAACGCCACCGACGTCGCGTTCATGCAGACGCGCGGCATCGGCCTCGTCTGGTCGCCGCGCTCGAACGTGTCGCTCTATGGCGAGACCGCCCGCGTCACGCTGATGCACTCCCTCGGCATCCAAATCGGCCTCGGGACCGACTGGATCCCCTCGGGCTCGATGAACATGCTCCGCGAGCTCGCTTGCGCCGACTACCTGAACCAGAACCACTTCGGCGGCTTCTTCTCGGACGAAGACCTCTGGCGCATGGCGACTTTTGGCGCCGCCGCGACCCTCGGGGTCGACGCCGAGATCGGCGCCCTCGCAGTGGGCTACGCGGGCGATGTCGCCATCTTCGCGAAAGCGGGCCGTTCGGCGCACCGAGCCGTGGTCGCAGCCTCGGTCGGTGAGCTCATCGCCGTGTTCCGCGGCGGCAAGGTGGTCGCCGGCAATGCGCCGGTGGTCGATGGCCTCGAGAGTGGCTGCGACTCGCTCGGCGACGTCTGCGGCCAGGAAAAGAAGGCGTGCGTTACGCGCGACGTCGGCAAGAGCTGGGGATCCATTCAAAACGCCAAGGGGTACGACCTCTTCTACTGCGGCGTGCCCGATCGCGAGCCCACCTGCGTGCCGACGCGCACCCTCCCCGGCGACAGCGTCGACGGCAGCACGCTCTATGGCGCGTCGATGCCGGACGACGCCGATGGCGACGGCGTCGCAGGCGCGGCGGACCTCTGTCCGACCATCTTCAATCCGATCCGGCCGCTCGACGCCGGCAAACAGGCGGACGCGGACCAGGACCTCGTGGGTGACGAGTGCGATCCCTGCCCGCTCGACGCCGGCTCTACGTCGTGCTCGAAGTTTGACCCGAACGACCCGGACAAGGACGAGATCCCGACCACGTCGGACAACTGCCCCACGGTCCCGAACAAGGACCAGGCCGATACCGACACCGACCAGAAGGGCGACCTCTGCGACGACTGCCCTGACTACGCGAACCCGGGCGCCGCGGGTTGCCTCGCGTCTATCGTCGACGTGAAGACCCTCGACGCGTTCGAGGGCAAGGTCGTGGCTATCGAGAACCTCGTGGTCACCGCCGTGGGCAGCAATGGCTTCTGGGCGCAGACCGACGCCAATCCACCCGTCGATGACAGTGGTGTCTTCGCCTTCACGGGCGCCGTCCCGACGGTCAAGGTCGGTGACGGAATCACGGTTCAGTCGGCGATGGTGTCCAAGTTCTTCGGGCAGGTGCAGCTCACGCAGCTCGTGCTCAAGGTCGACTCGTCCGAGAACGACCTCTTCCCCATCGGCCTGCAGGCGTCGCAGCTGGGCGCCATCGTCCAAGCCGGCTCCGAGGCGAGCTTCGAAGGCATGCTCGTGACGGTGCTCGAGCCCACGGTGCTGAACAGCAAGCCCGTTGGCGGCGCGGGCGACACCGACGCGGTGAACGAAGTCGAGCTGACGGGCGGCCTCCGCCTCGACGACGCGATCTGGCCCAAGGACGTCCCCTACCTGACCGCGCCGCAGAACGGCGACACGTTCGGCGCTATCACAGGCGTCCTCGCGTGGCGCAACGGCTACCTAAAGCTTCTGCCCCGCGGCACCGCGGACGTGCTCTACGGCGACGCGAAGGCCAAGGCGCTCTCGCCCGCGATCGTCTTCCAGCGCGTCGGCAAGATTGGCGCAACCTTCCCAGAGGTGCTCCGCATCGAGCTCTCCAACGCATCGGGCTCGGCGACGGAAGTGACCCTCGAGAGCTCGGACGACGCGGTCATGAAGCCCGTGGTTGCGACCCTCTCGATCCCCGCTGGCGCTCTCACGGCCGACATCGACATCGAGGGCGTAAGCGCCGGTGAAGCCACGCTGTCTGCCACGGCGGGCGGCAAGACCGTCACCGCGTCCGTGCGCGTGCTGAACGATGAGGACGAGCCCACGGTCGTGGCCGTCTCCCCAGCAGCCGTCAATCTGGTGGTCGGCAATTCAGGCGAGTTCGACGTGAGCGTCGCGTTCCCCGCTCCGGTCGCCGGCATGACGGTCTCGCTCTCCTACACCGGCGGCCTCACGGGGCCCGCGGACGTGATGATCGCCGGCAATGAGCTCGGCGCGTCGTTTACCGTGACGGCGCCCTCCGAAGCCGGCTCCGGGACCATCACCGCGTCCGCGGGTGGCGAGGAAGCGACATCGACCGTGACCATCGTCGCGCTCAGTGACGTCTCTCTCGACATCGGCGGCTACAAGCTGGTCCAGACCGCGGCGGAGAAGACCTACACCATCCCGGCCGGCACGGTGGTCCAGGCGGGTGGCTATCTCGTCATCGCGCGCAACTCGGCTCGTACCGCGTTCGAAGAATTCTACGGTGGTCCACTGGCCGAGAACGTCGTGTTCATCAACTCTGGCGACAAGTTCCCGTCCATCAACGGGGACGAGACCTTCAGCCTCGTCGACGGGGGCGGCCAGGTGCTCGATGGACCGACGGTGGCCCACCAGACCGCCAAGAATTTCTTCAGCCGCGCCATCCCGGTCGTCGCGGCGTCGGGTGCTGCCGCGTGGACGAACCCGCCGACGGCGTCCCCCGGTGCAGGCCAGGGCATCGACTCGAAGCCGAACGGGGTCTACATCAGCGAGTGGGCCGACCCGACCGGCTCGGGCGAGTTCGCTTACGAATTCGTCGAGCTGCACTTCGACGGCCCGAAGCTCTAATCCCAAGGCGCTCTCTCGTGGCGAAGCTCTACTTCTACTACGCAGCGATGAACGCCGGGAAGAGCGC
>JADMJS010000771.1 GCA_018780435.1 Myxococcales bacterium | reverse complement strand
CCCGAGCAGGCGTCGGTGGTGCAGACGTTGCTGTCGTTGCAGCTCACGTCGGTCGGGTTGTTGCACGTGCCGGAACCGCCACAGTAGTGGACCGGGTCGAAAGACAGCGCGGTCGGGCACGACGACGCGAGGCACTGCCACGTCCCAGGACGGTTGGTCCACGTCGACACCGACACGGCCGGATCGCAGTACTTGCACGAGTTGTCATTGGCGTTCTGCGAGTTGAGCGTGCCCGCCGGATCCTGGCCCTGATTGAAGCAGGCGCCCGTCGTGCACGTGCGGTCCGCCGGATTGCAGCCCGCGATGTAGCAGGTGCCCCCGTTGACCGTACACCCACCCGAGCCGTTACAGGCGCGGCAGGAGCCGGAGCAGGTATAGGCCGTGCCGGCACAGGCCGAGCCCGTGCCGCCCGAACACACGTCGGTGAAGGAGCAGGCGTTGGTGTCGTTACACGCCGTCCCGGCAGGCTTGCCGGTGACGCTACACGTCGTCGAGATCTGCTCGACCGACTCGCAGACCTTGACGCCCGAGTTCGAACACTGTGGGTCGCCGCCCACCGTACATGCGCTACCGAGGTCGGTATAGGCCGGATCCGTCGCGCCGACACAGTCGTTGTTCGCGCCGTCGCAGAACTCGTAGTTGCGCTGGACGCTCGCGATCGTCTTCGTCGTGAACAGCGCCGTCGTCTCCGTCGACGTCAGGATGTGGTTGTAGAGCGAGACCTCGTCCCACGTGCCCGCCGCCGCGTCCGTGAGCTGGAAGCCGCCATTCGGCGAATCTTGGTCCTGGCCGAGCCAGAGATCGCTGGACCAGCCGAAGCCCGCCGTGCCGACGTTGAGTGACAGCTTGCTCACGTTGTTCTGCATCACGTTGATGATGCCGGTCGCCGAGTCGAAGCTGACGACGTAGTGGTACCAGGTGCCGGCCGTCATGGTGATCGGCGTCCCACGCTGAACCTGCTTGACCCACATCGCGCCGTCGTTTCGAAGCAGCAGCGCGTTGTCTCCGGTCGACCCGGCCAGCGACACGAAGCTCTGAGCGAGCACGTTCGACGGCTTGTACCAGAGCGAGATGGACCACTTCACGTCCGAGAAGCCCGCCGAGGGGATTCGGATGCTGCTCGTGGTCGACGGGGTGACGATCTGAAGCGCGCGGTCGGTCGTGCGAACCCCGGCGACCGTCGTCGTCGAGTTGAGCACGGCGTTGCCGGAACCATCCGCTTCGTCCGTCACCGCCGTGCCGCTGATGCCGCGGTCGAACGTGAAGGCCGCGATCGGGCCGTCGTTCGAGCACTGCACTCCGGACTTGTCTGCCTTGCAGACATAGGCGCCTTCGGTGCAGCTGTCGGCGTCGACCGTGTCGTCGCACGCGAGGCCCTTCAAGGTGAAGGTCTCGTCGATGGTCGTGCTGCAGTTGTTGTCCTTGTCGTCGCAGACCTCGGTGTTGCCCGGGTAGTTCGCGCCGTCGTTGTTGTCGCAATCGTCGTTCAGCGCCGCGTAGCCGACGGGCTGGCTGCACTTCAAGGTGGTGCCGTCCGCGGCCTTGCCGTGGTTGTCCGTGTCGAGGTCGCGGTACCACGTCGTGAAGTCGGACGCGTTGTCGACGAGACCGTCGCAGTTGTTGTCGAGCCCGTCCGCTGCGTTGGCGATCGCGCAGGTCTCCACCACCGGCTTCACCTCACCGACGCACGACCCGAAGGACCCGCCGGAGCACGTCTTGATGCCCGCGGTACACGTCCCGATGTTCAGCGTGTTGACGGGACCCGTGTAGCAGGCCTCCTGGTAGCTGTTCGGCGCCGCTGAGCAGCCCGTCGCATCTGCG
Organism: Myxococcales bacterium; assembly: GCA_018780435.1. Classification (GTDB taxonomy): domain Bacteria; phylum Myxococcota_A; class UBA9042; genus SXOO01. The sequence continues at coordinate 3,125 of JADMJS010000771.1, read as the reverse complement.
CAGTTGTCGTTTGTACACAGGTTGCCGTCGTCACACGACACCGTGCCAGAGTCCATGCACTTCCCAGCGTTGCCGCCCGTCCCACAGAAGTCGCTCGACGCATAGGACAGACCGGTGCACTTCGAGGCATTGCAGGTAACCGACGTCGCCGCCGGGGTCCACGTCGATTGGCTCGTGGCCGGACGGCATTCGAGGCACTTGTCGTCGCCCGCCGCGCCCTTCGAGCCAGCCGCAAGGACGCAGCTCGCCGCCGTCCCACAGCCCGGCTGCGTCGGATCGCACCCGGCGATGAAGCAACTCCCGGAATCGACGGTGCACTTGCCGGTCCCATCGCAGGCGCGACAGGTCCCCGTGCAGGTGTACGCCGTACCCGTGCACGTCGACGTCGCGCCACCGGTGCAGACGTCACCGAAAGAGCAAAGGTCACTGTCACTACACGCCGTGCCCGCCGCCTTGCCGGTGACGGAGCAGGTCGTGGCCATGCCGGACGGCATGCAGACCTTCGTGCCGCTGTTGGCGCAGCCGCCGCTGCCCTGAGAACAGGACTGGCCCTTGTCGGTATAGAGATCGTCGACGCCCGCCGTGCAGTTGTTGTCGAGCCCATCACAGATCTCGTTGTTGCGGGTGAGCGCCGCGATACCGCCGCTGTGGAGATTGCTGACCTGCGTCGATGTGAGCCCGTACGGATAGACCACGACTTCATCGAGGCTGCCATTGAAGGGCACATGGTCGGTGCTACCGCTGATGACCGCCCGGCCGAGCAGCACTGGCAGGGTGTTGGTCGCGACCGAGCCCGTGTAGTTACAGGTCTGGACCACCGCGCCGTTGCGGTAGACGACCACCGTCGTCAGCGTATTGGCGGCGTTGGGCGTCGCCGAGAACGCAACGTGCGTCCACGAACCCGAGACGAGGTCGATGGTGTCACCGCAGAATTGCCCCGCGCCGCCCACGTTCACATAAAGCCGCAACCGCCCGGGTGCGGCGGGTGCCGTCGCCGTCGTCCCATGGAGCCGCCACTCGAAAGAGCGGGCGGTGTCGATCCCCTTCGACAGGATGCTCGTGCGTGCGCCCACCGGCGCCGCCGACATCTTGACCCAGGCCGCCACCGTGAGGCCGCGCGCCGACGCGTTCATGTTGACGTGGTGGGGCATCGTGACATTGCCGCCACCCGAGAAGTCGAAGGCCTGCCCAATGTTCCCAGCCACTTGCGCGACCGTCGAACCCGCGCCCGTGCTCCAAGTGCCATTCAGGCTCCCCTGCGCCTCATTCAGGATGACCGCCGCACCAGCCTGATCCACGCGATCACCGGAGACCACCAGCCCAGCGCCATCGTCGGCACACGTCGTGCCCGTGCCGGCCGCGTTACAGATCGTGATGCCCTCCTGGCAGCCGTCGAGGTCGCCCGTGCCATCGCAGGCCACGCCGAGCGCGAAGGTCTCGTCGATCTGCGTGTCGCAGTCTTCGTCGATGCCATTGCAGGCCTCGGCCGCGCCTGGGAACACCGTCGGCTTCGTGTCGTCGCAGTCGCCGGATAGCAGCGTGTTGTAGATGCCCGAGTTGGCACAGAGGCACTTCGAGTCCGCCGTCAGACCGTGCGTGTCGCTGTCGCTGTTCGCGTAGCGCAGCACGCAGCCGGTCGCATTCTCTTCATCGATGGCGTTGTTGCAGTTGTCATCGATGGCGTTGCAGGACTCCGTCGCTCCCGGCGACACATTCGGGGCGGTATCGTCGCAGTCCCCGCTCTGCGTCGCCGTGTAGCTCCCAGACGGTGCGCACAAGCACTTCGTGTCCGTCGCGATCCCGTACGTGTCCGCGTCCGCGTCCTTGTAGTAGGTCTTGCAGCCGGCCGCGTTCTCTTCATTGACCGTCCCGTCGCAATCCTCGTCGAGATTGCCCACGTCGCACGTCTCGCCTCCGGGCACCGTCTCGCCCACGCACGGGCCGAGCGTCGAACCCGAACAGGTCTGCGTCCCGTCCTTGCAGATGCCAACATTACGCGTCGCCGCCGCGCCGGTGTAGCAGGGCACCACGGCGTTGGACGGTTCATACGCGCACCCAGCCGCAGGCGTGCACAGATCCGTCGTGCACACTTCGCCGTCGGCACAGGCCACGATCCCGCCACCCTGATTACACTGGCCTCCAGCGTTGCACGTCTTCGCCGCGATGTGCTGCAACGCGCCGGCGCTGGTGCAGGACGCATTGACGCAGACGGCCGCCGCACACGCCGTGTCATCGTCGACGACGGCGGTCACGCACTGCTTGTTGCCGTTGCAAGTGGCGTCCGTGCGCTCACCGTCACAGAGCGAAGCCGTCGTACACGACGGCGCCACCGCGAAGGCAGCGCAGTTCGCGGTGGTCGCGCAGCAGTTGCCCGAGGCGCAGCAGTACCCGTTCTGGCAATGGCCCGAAACGCACTCGTTGGCGCTCGCACACGGGTCGCCGTCCACCTTCGTCGGCACGCAGGCGCTCGTCGTCGTATTGCACATGAAGGACGGGGCGCAGTCGGCGTCCGTGGTACAGGTCGTCGCGCACGTCGTTCCGACACACGCATAAGGTACACAGCTCTCGGTGCCAGCGTCCGTACACGAGCCCGTGCCGTCGCAGAGATCGTCGAAGTTGTGTGTGGTGCCGCTGCACGTCCCCGCAGTGCAGACCGTCTCCGTCCCGTACTTGTCACACGCCGAGGCCCCATCGCAGGTCCCGTTCAAGCCACACGACGTCGTCGTGCCCGCGGCACATTCGTTCTTCACGTCGGTGCCGAGGTCCGCCGGGTTGCAGGCGCCATTGCCGTCACAGACCTCGCAGAGTGGGCAATCCACTTGCGGATCGGTGTCGACGGCGACGAAGCCACAGGCGCCCACACCGTCGCACTGACGGCAGGTCCCACACGAGGTCGTCGCTGCCGGGAAGCGGCAGGCTTTCGCGCCATTGCACACGCCGCCGCACGTCCCATCGCCTGCACATTCCGTGTCGAGATCCTGTCCGTCCGGGACCGGGGTGCACGTCCCGATCGCGCCAGCCACGTCACACGCCTCGCACGCGCCGGTACACGCCGACGTGCAGCAGACGCCGTCGACACACAGCCCAGAGACGCACTGCGCGTTCGATCCACACGTCCCACCCGG
>JADMJS010000761.1 GCA_018780435.1 Myxococcales bacterium | reverse complement strand
AGGGGAAGTACTGGCGCGTCTCCTGCGAGTCGTAGCCGTACTTCTCCTCGCGGACCACGTTCAAGTAGTAGAAGCGGTCCCAGACGGCGAACCCGTCGGTCTTCGGTTCGTCCTTCTGCTTCCGGGCGAGCAGCTCCGCGGTATCGGCGGCCGAGCGGGGGCGCACGATGCCTTCGAGCTCGATGAGGAACTTCTCAATGGTCTCGGTCGTCTTCACCATCTTGTCTTCGGCGTTGTAGGCCGCCCAGCTCGGGTAGCCGAGGAGCGTCGCGTACTCGCGGCGTAGCGTCAGCACCTCGGCCATGATGGCCTCGTTCTGGGGGTAGCCGCGCGCGGCGAAGGCGATGGCGAGCTGCTTTCGGAGCTCGCCGTCTTTGCAGTAGGTCAGGAGCGGGATGTAGTCGGGGTAGTCCGTCGAGATGCGCAGCTTCTCGCCCGCCTTCGGTCGCCGTGCCGCGATCCAGTCTTCCGGCATGCCAGCGAGGCGCGCCTCGGAGTCGATCTCCACGTAGCGCACGTCGGCGGACGCATTCTTCTGGTACTCCTGGCCGAGTAGCACCATGCGCTCGAAGATCGCCTTCAGGCGGTCGCGCGCGGCGTCATCTTGGTCGACGCCCGACCGCTTGAACTCTCGCAGGATGAGGCGGTGGGCGCGGCGGGCCTCATCCGTGGCGGAGGAGTGGTCCTCCTTGGCGAGGGACTGGTAGATAGCGCGGCTCATCACGACGTCGTTTCCGAATTTCGCGAGGCGCTGCTTGCACCCATCTGCGGCGGCGCGAACATCGGCGTCCGGGCTGACCTGGAAGAGCAGGGCGGCCCAGCCGTTCGGCGTGTCGAGCACCCGCATGAGCTCGTTGTAGTCGAGGAGCGCGGAGGTCGTCGGCTTGCCGGACTCGAGCGCGCCCCGGAGCGTCGCTGCGTGGGCGAGCGCCGCGTCGCACCACGTCGTGAGCTGCGCGGCCGTGAAGGTCGCCGGAACGAAGCTGCTTTCGGGCGTCTCGACGCCGGCCTGGTTGCCAGCGCCGTCGGTCTTGCGGTCGTTCATGGTCGGCTTCTCCTCGGGAGTCGGTTCGGCGGGGCCGGACGCGCTGGTCTTCGTCGTCGCGGTGGTCGACGTGGCACACGCGGCGACGGCGGCGAGGGCAAACAGCAGGGGGGTGACGCGCATGGCTCGCGGGTCTAGCAGTATGAAGGGCGGGTTTCAAGTCGACCATGTAGCCTTTCGCTGACTCCCTTTGGCGTGGATCCGTGCGGCGTGACAGGCTGGGCGCCACGGGCTAGTCTTCGCGCCGTGGTGATGGACCCTCGCTGGCGCAACAAGGACACCTTTCAGGGCCTCGCGCCCGTCGGGCGTCCGGACCTCCGAAGCGAGCTCGTGCTCACCATCGCGTGCCACCCCGACTCAGGGCGCGTCGGCGAGATCGCTCGCGTGGAAGGAGCTCGGGGCCTCGACGTGTCTCGGCTGTCGCCCGAGTTCCTGCCCCCGCGCGCGTCGCCTGGGGCGGCTTCGGAGCCACTCGCCGACCCCCGGCTGAGCCGCAAGCCGCTCCGGCTTTGGGACGACGGCGATCGGCTCCGCCTCGACCCCACCGGCACCACCACGACGGTCGAGATCGATGGCCGAGTCATCACGACCATCGAGACGCTGCCCGTGGACGCCGCCGACCGTGGCGTGCTCATCACACTCGGCCGCAGCGTCGCATTGCTCCTCCACAGAATCCCGGCCAATCAGGTCCCCGGCTCGGCGCCGCGCGAGTCCGGCCGGCCCGCCGAACACGGCCTCGTCGGGGCCAGCCCCGCCATCGAGCGGGTGCGCATCGAGCTCGAACGCGTGGCGCCGCTCGACGTGCCGGTCCTCCTCCGCGGCGAGTCCGGGTCGGGCAAGGAGCTGGTCGCAAGGGCGCTCCATGACGCGAGCCCGCGCGCCAAACGGCCCTTCGTCGCGATGAACATGGCCGCGATCTCGGCTTCGACGGCGGCCTCCGAGCTCTTCGGCCACGTTCGGGGCGCGTTCACGGGCGCCGCCCGCGATCACGACGGCTTCTTCGCTCGGGCCGATGGTGGGACGCTCTTCCTCGACGAGATCGGGGAGACGCCCCCCGAGCTCCAGCCGATGCTGCTGCGTGTGCTCGAGACCGGGGACGTGAGCGCCGTCGGAGCCACTCGGACTCGCCGCGTCGACGTCCGCGTCATCGCGGCGACGGACGCCGACCTCGAAGCCATGCTCGGCCGAGACGTCCCTGGGGGCAGCCAGAAGCAGTTCCGAGCGCCCCTCTTTCATCGGCTCGCGGGTTACACCATCGCGATCCCGCCGCTCCGCGAACGTCCGGACGACATCGCCCGGCTCTTCGTCGACTTTCTCCGTCAAGAGCTGACCGCCGTCGGCGCCGAAGCGCGCCTCTCGCCCCCGGACGACGGCGAGCCGCCCTTTGTGCCCCCCGCGCTCATCCTCGAGCTCCTCCGCCATCGTTTCCCGGGGAACGTCCGTGAGCTACGTAACCTCGCGCGACAGCTCGCGATCTCGTCGCATGACGCCGCGGTCCTGCCCGTCCCGAACCTCTCGAAGATGGACGACGCGCCGTCAGCCTCCCGCCTCGGGGAGCCCGTCGCCCCCGCGCGGCCTGACGCACCGAAGCGAGCCGCCAAGATGCCGGTGGACGACGACGCCCTCGTCGCGGCGCTCGAAGCCCACGACTGGAAGCCGGGCCCGACCGCCGAAGCCCTCGGCATCAGCCGAACGACGCTCTACGCCCTCATCGAGCGGTCGTCGCGTGTCCGCAAAGCCCGCGATGTGACCGACGCCGAGCTCGATTCGGTGCTCGCCCACGTCGCCGGTGACCTCGATCAGGCCGCGGCGTTGCTCAAGGTGAGCAAGCGAGGGCTACAGCTCCGTGTCAAATCCTGAACCCTCGTGCCTACCGGGAGTCTCCCTTTGAGCATCACGAACCCACGCGACTTCTTCCGCCCGCTCGCCGTCGGCGCGCCGGAGCCCGTACGTCAAATCCCGTTCCGTCCCTCGCGCATGATCCACTTCTTCGACCCGTCGAATCCGAAGATGGCGGCCAAAGTCCCTGAGCTCGCCGCGGGTTGCGACGTCCTGCTCGGCAACCTCGAGGACGCGATCGCCTCCGACAAGAAGACGGTCGCACGCGCTGGCTTTATCCGGATCGCTCGGGATACGGACTTCGGCGATTGCCAGCTCTGGACGCGTGTGAACTCGCTCGACAGCCCGTGGGTGCTCGACGATCTCATCGAGATCGTCACCGCCGTCGGTCACAAGGTCGACGTGATCATGGTCCCGAAGGTCGAGGGGCCCGCCGATATCCACTACGTCGATCGCTTGCTGGCCCAGCTCGAGGCCCGCGCTCGCCTGACGAGGCCCATCTTGGTCCACGCCATCCTCGAGACCGCGCTCGGCGTCGCCAACGTCGAGGCCATCGCGACCGCCAGCCCGCGTATGCAAGGCATCTCGCTCGGCCCGGCGGACCTCGCTGCGTCCCGCCGCATGAAGACCACCCGGGTCGGCGGCGGCCACCCGGCCTACGTCGTGCGCTCTGATCCCGATCCGCGCGCCCCGGACGCGCCGCGCCCGACGGCCCAGCAGGACCTCTGGCACTACACGATGGCGCGAATGGTGGACGCCTGCGCCGCCGCAGGGATCCTCCCGTATTACGGGCCCTTCGGTGACATCAAGGACACCATCGCGTGCGAGGACCAGTTCCGAAACGCCTTCCTACTCGGCTGTGTCGGCGCGTGGTCGCTCCACCCGGTGCAGGTCGGGATCGCGAGGCAGGTCTTCAGTCCCCCGGCGGAGGAAGTCCTCTGGGCGCGCCGCGTCATCGACGCCATGGGCGACGGCACCGGCGCCGTCATGCTCGACGGCAAGATGCAGGACGACGCCACGGTCAAGCAGTGTCGCGTGATGGTCGACTTGGCCCGCAGCTTGTCCGAGCGGGATCCGGCGCTGCGTGAGAGCTACGGTTTCTGAGTTCGCGCCACGTGGTCAATCAAACGTGAGCGTTACCCACGACCCGCGGTCGGCGGGGCCCCGGCAGCAGTGGAAGCGCCGCGCCGCGGGCTCCGCGATGACCACGGCGTTCGTGGCGGTCCCCTGGCCGTCTTCCGCATAGCGGTTCACGCTGTTCACGCCGTCCGACCGGTCCGAGAACGCCGCTCGAAGTGTAGCGACCGAGTGCGCCGCGCCGCTCAGAAGGCCCGTCAAGCGAGCCAACCGACGCACGCTCGACGCGGTCGGCGCTTGCCACTCCCGCGCCACGATTCCGGGCGCGAGGCAGTGGTTGGTGCGAATGACCGCCGCCGCGTCCGCTTCGCGGGCGACGACTCGGTCTGGGCTGGTCTCGAGCTCGACCGCCCGCCTGCCATCGGCCGCCCAGAAGGTGTGGGCGCCCGAGCGTGGTGCATCGGTGACGACGGCGATCGCCTCGCCCACGTCTCGGCAGCGAACCATCTTGTGCAGCACATTGAGGTAGCCGACGCCCGGCTTCGAGCCCCAGGTCTTGATGTTGGTCGTCCCGACGGTGAGGCCATATTCGTTCATCCCGACGAGGGTAGGGCATCCGGCGACGGTCACGGCCCATGTCGACGGTCCCACCGTCGGCCGCCGACGCACGCCCACGACGTAGTCGACGTCTTCGGGGTTCAGGTCCCACGTCTGGCCGGCGAGCGGGCGCTGGTCGGTCGTCGATGACGCCGGGATGAGGACCGAGCTGCAGCCCTCCGCGTCCGCGGCGGGACCATCGCCTCGGAACGCCGGTGCGTCACCCGCCAAGATCACGGCGTCCCGCATGTCGGTCATGTTCCCCGCAGTGAACAGCTCGATCGGATCGACACCCGCGGCGTGCGCCGTCGCCTCGTGTTCTTCGAACCCCGCCGGATCGAATTCACGAAAGATGGGGTAGCTCGCGCGGCCGACCGCGAGGAGCCCCTCGAGATCGCCCGACCCCGCGTCCGCGGTGTACTGCGCCACGGCGGCAAAGCGCATCGGGACGAAGCGCGCGATGACGTCGCGCAGCGCGGTGCCGTAGCCGTGCCCGAGAGCTGCCGGCGAGCCGATCACATCATAGAGAGGGAGGATCAAGGAGGAGGAGGTCGGGGCCATGACCGGACGCTACCACACGTCTCGGGGGAATCACGTCTTCCGTGCGGGACCGCCGCTACCCCGAGCCCTTGGGGCTCGGTCGAAAATAAGTGATTCGATTTGCCACGCGTCGCATCCCCGCCCGGCTCGTTCCAAGTCCTCGAAATACGGGGAGTATGTCTTCGGACGTGGCCCAAGCCGGGCGGGGCGCGACGCGGTCAAATCTCCCACTTATTTTCGACCGAGCTCTTAGTCCACGCACTCCGGAGCGCCCAGGCACGCCTCGTCGTCGCAGTCCGTGAAGCCATCGCCGTCGTCGTCGAGCCCACCACTGCACGTCGCCTCGATGCAGCCGACGGCGCCCTTGCACGTCGGGTCGGCGCATCCCACCCGGCCGTCCGCGTTGGTGTCCACGGTGCCGGCGCAGTCCTCCTGCGTGAGAACCGCGATGTCGTCCACGAACCAGCCTGGACCGGCCGAGCCGGTAGCGCCGACCGGGAGCAGCACTTCGAAGTGCGCGCCAATGACGAGGTTCGGCGGGACCGGCACGGTCCGGCGTACCCAGTGGCTTTGGTCGGCGGGGAGCGACGGGAGCAGGTAGCTCTCGTTGCCCACCATCGTCGTCTTGCCCCCGGCCTTCGACACCGAGAAGAAGCGGAGCTGGCGGGTCATCGGGACGGCGTCCGTGACCCAGTTCACCCATTCGAGCCAGGTCAGCAGCGTGTTCCCCGTGGTCGAGAAGCAGCAGACGCTGGCCCGGAAGGAGCCCTGGTTCTCGTCCGTCACCGGCGGGGCACCGAGTATCGACGTCACGTTGATGGTGCTCGTGTTCAGCGTCATCGGGCCGAAGGGGGTCGCCGGCGCGCCCGCGTCCACACTCCAAGAAGCGCCCGGCGGGTTCACCGCTCCGAAGCCGGCCAGGACCGACCCATCGAGCGCGGGGAGCCACGGCATCGTCTGCACCTGAGTGCAGGCCGCCTCCTTGCGGAAGCACCCGATGTTGGCACAGTCGACGACGCCGTTCAGGTCGTTGTCTTTGCCGTCGAGGCAGTTGACCTCACTCGGACACGAGGGCGACTTGCCGACGTCGAGCGTGAAGACGCACCCGGTGGCGGGCGCGCAGCTGTCCGCCGTACAACTATCGTCGTCATCGCACTCGACCGGCGCGTGGACGCAGCCCGAGCCGGGATCGCAGTAGTCGTCCGTGCACGCGCTGCCATCGTCGCAATCGAGCGGGACGCCGTTCTCGCACACCCCCCCGGCGCTGCAGAAGAGCGACGCGCACCCGGACGCGCCATCACACGGCGTTCCGGCTGGCTTGGCCTTGTTCTGGCAACCCCCTGAGACGCAGCTGTCATCGGTACACACGCTGCCATCGTCGCACGCGTTCACGCCGCCGCCGCAGGTGCCGTCCCCGAGGCACGTCGTAAACGTCGTACATGCATTGCCGTCGTCGCAACCGGCGCCGAGGCCCGTCGGTTGGTACACGCAACCGAGGGCCGGATCGCACGAGTCCGACGTGCAAGGGCTGGCGTCGTCGCACACGACCGCGGGCCCCGAGCAAGTCGCATTCTGGCACGTCTCGCCCGCCGTACAGGCGTTGCCATCGTCGCAGGGGACGCCGCTCTGAGAGCTCGTCGGCTGGCAGATGTCGCCCGCGCAGGCGTCACCGAGGGTACACGGGTTTCCGTCGTCACACGCCGTCCCGGGCGTCTTCCACTCGGTTGGCATGCAGAACCCGATCTCCTGGCACAACGCGGACTTGGCACACGGTGCATCGGCCGTGCAAGGCTCGCCGAGAGCGACCGCCTTGATACAACCTTCCACGGGGCTACACACCGCCTTGCTGCAGGGTTGGTCCGCGATGGCGGGGTCGCACTCGATGGGATCACTCCCCACACAAACGCCCGACTTGCAGGTCGACGAACCGGTGCACTGATTCGCGTCGTCGCACGGGACGTCGCTGAGAGCCTGCCCCGGCTTGCAAGCGCCCGCGTCGCAGACGCCGGCTGCCTGGCAAGGGCCCTCTTCGCCACACGAGCTTCCAGTATCCGCGATCCCGGAGCACTTCCCGGCTTGGCAATTGTCGCCGACGGTGCAGGCGTTGCCGTCGCTGCAGAACTCACCGTTGCCGAGCGGGATATGCGTGCACGGGTTCGCGGCGACGTTCGGATCGCACTGGTCGACGGTGCAGGGGTTGGCGTCGTCGCACGTGTTCGTGGTCCCTTGACAGAACCCACTCGTACACGCGTCTGCCGCCGTACAGGCGTTGCCGTCGCTGCAGGGTGCCCCCTCCGGCTTCACGGTGTTCACGCACCCGAACTGCGCCGGAATGCACGTCGACGTGTAACAAGGGTTGCCCGCGTCGCAGACGAGCGGCTGACTGCGGCACGCGCCGCCCGCGCACTGATCGTTCGTGGTGCACGGGTTGGCGTCGTCGCAGGGCGTCAAGTCCGCGGAGACACCGATATAACACTTGCCCGTGGTCGGCTCGCAGGCGGACACCTGACAGGCACCGGTCGGCCCGGGACACGTCACGCCTTGAACCCATGCGCAGTACTTGTCGGCCCCACACTCTTCGCGCGCGGCGCAGAGGTCAGTGGCTTGAAAACCCGGGCACTGCGAGTTGTCCTGGCACGGAGTCCGCGTCTCGACGGGGGTGTTGTCGACGGACCCACCCCCGGACGACTCGTCCTCACTCGACGCGAGCGAGAACCAGACCGCAACGCCGAGGAGGCTAAGTTCGAGCAGGGCTCGCCCGATGCCACGCCGTAACGGCGCAACGGCGGCGACCGCGCCCGGCGACGACGTCCTGGCTTCCAATGACAAGGACCGCTGCGATGGACTCAATTTCATGACATCACCCTCACGAACAGGCGAGACTTCGTCGTCAGCACGCTGAGACGCAAGCCACACTCGAGGCATTTAGGAAGGGCCGCCAAAACTCCGGTCGGCGCCCGCCGGCGACTTTCTAGCATTCGGTTGCTCTCGCTCCTAGAAGGGCCATGAGCCCGTCGTCGTCGCTCAAGTACGCGCCTATCGGCGCCAACCGACTGCGCCGAAACTCGCGCAGCGTACGCGCAACCTCCATTTTGGCGGTCCCTCTGAAACCAGTTCTTCCCATCGAAGAGTTCCTGCACCCACTCCCGCTGTTGGCGCTCGCCATCCTCGGGGTGAACGACCACGTTCTCAAGGGCGCCGGTCTCCTGCACGGTGACATCACCGGCAAACTCTCCGATATCACAGGGCTCTTCTTCTTTCCGTTGCTCTTGACGGCGGCCTGGCGTTGCGTCGTGTCGTTGCTGCGTTGGCGACGTGAGCCCCTAACCAGGACCGTGCTCGCGACGGCCATCGGCCTCACGGCCGCGCTGTTTACCGCACTCAAGACCATCACGCCCTTCGTGCTCTGGTTCGAGCGGGTCACCCCCGAGCTCGATCCGCTCGGACTGGTTGGGCACGTTGACGTCACCATGGATCTCACCGACCTCTGGACCCTGCCGGTCCTCTGGCTCACTTGGCGACATGGGCGCCGCTTCGCGCTCCCTTCGACCGACACGAGCCCGGCTCAGAAGCCGACGATGACGTAGACGCGCCACTCGAGGTAGGGGTCGAAGCCCATGGAGATCTCCTCGGTGACACGGTCGCAGTACCAGTTCCACCCAAGCCACCCTCGGACGTCCGCCCCGAAGCCATAACCTCCGAAGATCATGGCGATCCCGGTCGCGAGCCCAAGGTCTGGGTAGGAGAAGGAGGGGTTCGGGTACCCGTCGAGGCCGAGCCGAATGCCGCCGCCGATCCAGTAGGTGAACCACTCCGGGCCGAGCGCATAACCGCCCGTGAACGAGAGCGAGAGGTGCGTGAGGTCGGAGTGCTCGGCGTCGATGGCGAATTGAAAGTCGCCGACGATGAAGGTGTCGTCGCTCACTCGGCCCGCGAAGCCGACCTCGCCGATCCAGCCCTTGGACTCGACATCTTGCCGCGTCTGCGTGAGCTGACCGAAGCCGAGGGTGATCCCGCCGGACTCCTCCGCCGCAGCCGGGAGCGCGAGGAGGAGGGCTCCCGTAAGGGCCAAGGCCAAGCGATTGCGTCGGAATGCGCCCGCGTGGCTGGTGGATTTTTCGCCGTTCATCGTCATCTTCTCCGCGCTGCGTTCCCTCGGGATACACCTAAGAGACGCACGGGTCGTCCAGAATTTCAAATCCGTCTCGAGCTTCCTTGGTGACGTTGGTCGAGAGACGGGGCGTGCGCCAGCTCGCCAATCTCCCCGCGTCCTCTTGCGCGACGCTCATCGGGCACGCGCTCGTGCCTCATTACCACTTCCTCTCCCTCCGCTCCCTTCGCCGTTCGTCACGCCCTCTCCACCTGCACGCGCGCGAACCCGGAGGCGAGATCGTTCGGAAGAATCCCGCGGTCCGAAGAATTTTTTGAAGGCAGCTCGCGTCGGGCGTCTCATGCTGCGAGCCACGGCGACCGGGACGGCACACAAACAGTGGTCTTCCGGTTCGGTCTGGACTCGCTTCTTGACGAGGGGCCAGCCGAGCGCCACGATTTCGGCCACGCAAGCCCTGGGGTACTTGGTTGGCATTAGGAGAAGGCACCATGAAACGCACTACGACTCTGATCTTCGCTTCGCTCATCTCTCTCGGTCTCGGCTGCGACGTCGACGCCTGCACCGGCGATCAATGTAACCAGACCAACACCTCGGACGGCACTGACGGCACCGACGGCACCGACGGCACCGACGCCAATGAGAGCGGGTCGCTCGCCGAAGCAGAGGCCGCCAAGATCACCGCCATCGGTGGCGTGGTCCGTGACGCGACCACCCTCGCCGCGCTCCAAGGCGTCCTCATCTCGACGGACCCGCCGACCGGCTCGGTCATCACCAATGCCAACGGCGAGTTCGTCATCGACATCACGTCGAACCCCACGCTCGAGAACTTCGAGGGGTCGAACATCCGGGTGAACGCCAACAAGGTGGGCTACACGGCCAACTTCGCGAATCTGCTGGTCGCCAAGGGCCAGCTCGCCAAGTCGGACATCCTGATGACCAAGGCGGCGACCGAGTTCAACATCGAGGTCACCCCGCAGACCATTCAGTTCAACGACAGCGACTTCTTCGGCGAGGACATCGCGCAGAAGTCCATCACCGTGAAGCTCGTCAACTCGCCGAACGTCCAGAACGCGACCGTCTCGGTCGAGGTGCCGGTCGAGGCCGCCGTGTGGCTCTCGGCGACGCCGACCCAGGCGACGCTCGACGGCTCGCCCAAGACCATCGTCGTGACCATTGACCGCAAGAAGCTCGGCAACGGCACCCGTACCTCCGAGATCCGCTTCACCGCGGCCGGCGCGACGGAGCTCACCACGCTCCAGGTCTCCTACACCCGCACAGACGCCGGTGGCGGCGATGGTACCGACGCGGCGGACGGTTCGGACGGCTCGGCCGACGCGACTGACGCCGCCGACGCGACCGACGGCGCGACCGACGCTGCGGACGCGACGGACGGCGCGACGGACGCCGCCGATGCGACGGATGGTGCGACGGACGCGACGGACGCGACCGACGCCCAGTAAGAGACTCTGTAACGGGGCCGGCCTTCGGGTCGGCCCCTCGACATGAGAAGCCGGTGTGGCGGTCCCAGGTTCGAGCTTGGCTCGGACACCCCAACGGAAACGCGGGGATGGCCTCCATACCGGCTTCGTCGATCCGCCCGGCGAAATCCTGGGCCCATCGACACGCGGCCTCCGGGCCCTACGGAACACCCACGGGCCGGCCCGGCTGACCCGAACCTGCGGAGCGGAACATGAGACTCGCCTGGATCGCCATCGTCCCCTGGCTGTTCGCCTGCACCACCAGCAGCACCCCCGCCGATGTCGCTACCGGCGACGAGGTCGCAGGCGGTGTCGAAGGCTCCGACGGCTCTGATGGCGTCGACGGGACGCTCGGTGCGGCCAAGCTGTCGAACACCACGATCTCCGGGCTCGTCAAGGACGCGACCACGGGCAAGCCGATCTACAACGCGACCATCACGACCGATCCGCCCACCGAGTCGCTTACGACCAACCAGCAGGGCCAGTACTACGTCACCGTCGGACGCGCTTTCGGTGCCATCACGGTGCAAGCGTCCCATCCCGATTTCCTCCAGGCATACCCGGCGTGTGTCAACCTGAAGCCTGGCGTGAACAACATCGGCGACGTCTCGATGGTGCGAAAGGTGCCGCTCACGGACGGTGCGAGCGATTGTTTCCCCCCGTGCTCGGCCGGGACGACGTGCCTCAGCGGGTCCTGCATTTCCGCGTGCAACCCGCAGTGTTCGTGCTCGGAGCTTTGCAACTCGGGCGCCGTCTGCGAGGCCGACCCGCTCGCGCCCCCCGTCGGCATTTGCGGCGCCAACGCCAACCCGCTCGGCGGTGGCGTCTGCCAATGCGACAACGGCTTCGTCCCGACCGGCGACGGCGAATCCTGCTCGATACCGTCGCAGCTCCAGCAGTGCCCGGAGGGCTCGCAGCGCAACGACAAGGGCATCTGCGAGTGCGACGACGGAAAGGTCCCCTCGGTCCTCGGCGACAAGTGCCTCGATCCCGACGAAGCGTTGAACGTCACGGCGATCTCGGATGGGACCGTACGCAAGGAGTGGCCGACTCCCGGGCCGGGCCCGCGCGGAATCGCGTTCGACGGCGCGGCGCTCTGGGTCGGCGACATCGCGATGAAGAAGCTCTTCCGTACGGCGATCTCGGACCAACAGGTCCTCGAAGAGGTCGACCTCGGTGAAGCTGGCGCCTACCTCGTCGACCTCGCCTATGGCAAGGACAAGCTCTTCATCGTACTCAGCGGCACGCCGGAAGCGCCCAACACGCCCACGATGCGTCGCTATTCAGTCGACACGAAGACCCTCGAGCCGCTGAGCCCGAGCGAGTACAACAGCCCGGCTGGGCTGTCCTACGACGGCTTCAACCTGCTCTCGCTGGAAGGGCTCCGTGTCGTGCGACGCGAGCCGGAGAACCTCTTCATCACGGCCCAGACGGACGTCCTCCTCGACCCGCGCTACGCCAGCGCTCAATACGTGGCCAAGCCCCCGTCGACGTTGCGTTATCTGGCGTACACGTCAGGGCAGTTCATCGCGTGGGTCGGCACCGACTACGACGGCGCCGGGCTTCGCACCGAGCTCATCACCCTGAATGCTGTAAATCAAACGCAGAGCCCCGAGATCGGGCGGCTCAGCCTCTACATCGGGGCCTCTCAGATCGTCGGCATCGAAGCGACCGGGACCACCCTCTGGCTCGCCGGAGCGGGCGCTGGAAACCCCGCGCTCGACGGGGGGGACAGCCCGCCGAAGATCGTCGAGGTGAGCCTTGATTGACCACGACGCATTCTCGGCCCCGCGCTACCGTACTTCGTCAGGGAGACTCCCCATGCGAACGGCCTTCCTCTCACTCGCGCTCGGTCTCGTCGCCCTCGGGCCGGGCTGCACCGCCATCTTTCCCGACCGCGACGCCACCGAGTCGACGACGACACCAGGCACCGATGGCACCATCGATCCCGGACCGGTCGGGACGGCGGGTTTCGGGCAAACGTGCACCTCCGTGGCCGTTCACGGCTTCGATAACTGCATTGAGCCCGAGAGCTGCGCTCAGATCAGCCTGATCGGCGCGACCATGTGCACCCACACCTGCAACAAGGACACGGACTGCGCCGCCGACGGTCGTTGTACGGAGACCCCCGACGGGCGGGTTTGCGTCCCGCGCTGTGTCTCCGACCCTGAGTGCACCGTTCGGTCGACCGCGTTCCGCTGCATCCCCGTGAGCGAAGGTGTAGGCGTGTGCTGGACCAACGACGCGACGTCCGGCGAGGTGAAAGCCGTCGCGGCGCCGACGATCGACCGCCTCGAGTTCAACCGCTGCGACGCCGGTGGCGGCTGCGTCCCGGGGCTCCCGGCGCCGGGCGCGACCGTGCAGATGTCCATCACCGTAAAGAACGCGGGCATTCGTCAGCTGAACCAACTGAACGTCACCGTCATCCCGGGCAGTGGCAACATCACCGACTTCACGGGAGCGACAGGCGCCATCCCGTTGCTCGACGGGAACGCGAGCGGGATCCCCGCGGCCAACCCACGCTTCACGATTCGACCCGAAGTCGCACCCGGGACAGTCATCGGCTTCACCTTGCGCCTCGTGACGGCCACGGAGAGCTGGGAGTCGAAGTTCAACGTCACGGCCTTCGGCACGGCGGCCTCCCTTTACGTGAACCCGCCATCGCTCATGGTCGCCGGAACGCCCGTCACGACGGCCTCGCCGGGCCAGGAGGTCGCCATCCGCCTCGACGCGGTGAACGTCGGCTTCGGAGACGCTCCGAACGTCGTCGTTACCGTCAGCGCTCCCGTGGAGAGCCCGCTTACGCTCATCAATGCAAACCCGATCACCATCCTCGAGCCTGCCAAGGTCGGCGGTGTCCCCTTCCCGAACCAGGTCTATCAGGGGAATCTCCTCGTTAGCGCCGCGGCGACGGGCCCTGTGCCTCTGACCGTGAAGCTCACGGACGCGACCGGCGCCTCCTGGAACCAGGTCGTTGACGTCCCGGTGACGCCGCCCTGACCGAGACCATCCCAAGCCCCGACGGTGCGTTGAGTGTGAGTCGCCGTGCCGAATGGGCCTTCCGTGTCGTGTACCTGCTCCTGGTCGGGCTGGTCGTGGCGCAGGCCCTCGGCCCTCTCGCGCGCGAGCTCCATTTCAACGCCGACGCCGAACGGGACCTCTTCGAGGTCCTCGCATTCACCGAGCTCGGGCGTGCGCCGGAACGCGGACTTCTGAACAACCTGCCCGGGTGGGACCTCGGTCCCGCGTACTTCTACTTTCTTACGCCGTTCATTGCGTTCGACCCCTCGCCATGGACGGTGCATCTCGCCAACGTCGTCCTTCTCACGATCGGTCTCCTCGTCTTCGGGGTCGGGTTTCGGAAGCTCGTGGGGGCCCCGGCGACGCTCCTGGTGGCCCTGCTGTGGACGCAGTCGTCGTTTCACGCCACGCTCCTCTCCGTCGCCTACCACGTGGGCGCCGCGTCGGGCCTTGGGTTGGCCACGGTCGGAGCGCTCGCCGCCGTCATCGCGGGCGGCGGCCGCGGCTGGGTCATCGGACTCGTCCTCACGTCCGCCGCGTTCGCCCAGGTCCACCCGCTCGCCTTCGCCGCGGCGCCGGCCGTCCTGGTCGCGGCCTGGCAAGCGCGGTCGCGACTCTCCGGCCGGGCGTGGCTCTCAGTCGCCGTCATCGCTCTCGTCGCGCTCGCGCCGCTGCTCTGGTCACTCGTTCCCACGCTCTTTCGTGGGTCGGCCGACGCTGGGCATGGCGGCGAGTTGTCCTTTGCCCCGGTCGAGCTTCTGGCCGGGCTCGTCGACGCGGCGCGTTCCCATGTGCTCCTCGGAAAAGAGTCGGCGGTCGCGGTCACGCTCGCCGCAGCGGCCTTCGGCGCTGTGGTGGCGCTCTCTCGCGGCGCACCCGCTGAACGACGCCGCGCGGCGCTCGTGATGGCGGCGAGTGGCGTCCCCGCGTTCATCGCGCTCTCGTTCCTCCTCGGCTTCGAGAGCTCCGGGCGCTACTTCCTCCTCGCGATGCCCTACCTCTACGGGCTCGCCGGGCTCGGCCTCGCGGCGTTGCCGTCGCGGGCGACGCTGGCGATGACGGTCGCGTTGCCGCTCCTCGGGTTCATCGACCGGCCGGACCGCGCGATCCTCGGTTCGCCACCGATGTCGGACGAGCTGACTCTGGCCGAGCAGCACGACGTCGTGAAGACGCTCGTCCGCGGCTTCGGCTACTCCTGGAGCACGCTCGCGGGCCGGGTCCACGGTGCGGCGCTCGGTCCGAAGGCCGGGCTGCGCTACCTCGAGCGCATCGAACGTGCCGGGAGAGCCAACCTCGAGCCGGCCGCGAATGAACATTGGGACATCTCCACGGACGCGCCGAGGACCGGGCGCGACGTGCTCGAGACGTTGGTCCGAGAACCGTCGGGGCGGCCGATCTATCTGACCCGCTTTCGTCGCGCGTTCGATCCGGGGGCGCTCGGGAGCTGGGGACAAGGCGGCTTGAGGCCGTGCCCGCACGTGCTCCCCTTCCTGTGGAATCAACAGCCATCCGAGCTCCTCCGCGAGCTCGGCTTCGCTTACGGCCATGGGCCCGACGTTCACCGCTGCTTTGAAGGTGGCCGTGCCCTGGCCGTCCCGCTTTCAGCGCTGGCCCACTCGCTCACGGCGGATGTAGCTGACGACGCCACGTTCCGCGGCGAGAGCGCCGACGTCTCCTTCGAGGTGGTGGACGCTCAAGGCCGTAGCGTCGCGTTCAGCGATGAGTCGCGCCGGCTCGGCGACCGCGTGCGACATCGAATCGACGTGCCGGAAGGGCGCGCCGGCCGGCACCTGCTCTTTCGTCCGGCGAGCCCGCGCCTCGTCTTTCTGGACGTGTATTGACCGTGACGAGCGACGGCACGACTCGCCCGCCTGGGACGGATGATGGGCGTCGCGCCGTACGCCGACTTCGGATCTGGTTTGGAACCATCCTACTGGTCGCGCTCAGCCCGACGTTGACGCTCTCGCCCTTCCCGAGCCAGGACGGGCCCTCCCACGTCTACGCCACCCGTGCCATCGACGGCGTCTTGTCCGGCGAGCGAGCCTTCGCCGCCGTCTACGACGTCGATCTCGCGCCCAACACCAACTGGCTCGGAGGCGTCCTCCTGTACGCCCTCGGGCTCGTCGTGTCTCTGGAGCTGGCCGAACGACTCCTCATCGTCCTCTTCGTGACCGTCTTCTCGCTCGGCTGGTGGCGGCTCGCTCGGGGGCCGGACGGCGTCGTCCGCAGCCCGATCGTGCTCTTCGGGCCGTTCTTCGTCACGGGGATGACGCTCCACCTCGGCTTCTATTCCTATGGCGTCGGACTGGCGCTGCTGCCCTGGGTGTGGGCTCTCGCCACCGGGACCACGCGTTCGCTCGCGCTCGCCGGGGCGCTCGCCACGGTCGCCTGGTTCGGGCACGTCCTCCCGGCCGCCTTCGCCAGCCTCGGGCTCTTCGTCGTTGGGGCGTTCGCGCAGACCGACGCACCTCGCTGGCGTCGCGTCTTCACGGCGGCGCTCTCCGCGTTCCCTTCCGCCGCCTTGTCGCTTCAGTGGTTGTTCACGCGCCCGCCCGCCGTCGTCCCGAACACCCATTTGGACCCGATGACGCTCCTCGAAGCGGCCCTCACGTTGCGGCCCCTGTCGGCCTGGGTGGGCACGACCGAACACATCGCGATGGTGATGGCATTGATCTTTGCCGCGTTCGTCGCCGTAGGCCAGCGGGCATCGCGGCTCTCGCGGTCCTCATCCTCGGTGCCCGTCGCCCCCCTCTGGCCGTGGTGGGTGCTCGCGGGCTCGGCGCTCCTGGCGTACCTCCTGTTACCCGAGGGAGGGCAGGGCTTCTGGTTCGTCTCGGAACGACTCGGGCTCTACCCATGGTTGGCGCTCCTGCCCATCGCCGCCAACCTGAATCCTCTCGCGGTGATGCCGAGCGCACGACTGGCCAAGGCGCTGACAGCATCGATCATCATGACTTGCATCCTCTTCGGCCACCTGTGTTGGCTCTCCGGGCGGCTCGTCGAGGAGGGGCAGGCGCGCTCCGTCGACGCGATGACGCGCGTGCTTGAGCGCGGCAAGGGCTCAATCTTGCTGGACTTCTCGGAGAGCGAGACCGCACGCTTTCGCCCCTACCTCCACTTGCTCGGACGCGCCGCCGCGACCGTTGGCGCCATCGACGCGAGCGCTCACGAGCCGCACACGGATCACTTCCAGCTTCGGCTGCGTCCTCACCACGGCTTTCCCTCGCCGGACAGGCTCCTGGGCAGCCCGGAGTCGCTCACCCGTCACGACCTACGCAACATCTGCACGCTCGTGTCCGTCGGTGCGACGGCCGCGTGGGTGGCTCGAATCGAGGGAGAAGGGTGGCTTGAGGTGACCTCGGCCCGTGACGAAGCGAGTCGCACCGTGACGTTCGAGCGCCACGACGCCTTCTGCTCGCGGTGACGACGGCGCGCCGACCTACCAGTTGATGTTCGAGCGGAAGTCCGTGTTCATGGACTGGCCGACGTAGAGGTCGGCGCGATCGGCGTGGACGCGGCGGTAGATCGAGATGGTCCGCAGCACGCTCTTCACGTACTTGCGCGCCTGATCGTATGGCACTTCCTCGATGAACTCGTCCATCGTGGTGCCCGACCGCCGCCGAGACAGCCACTCGTGGACGCGGTGGGGACCCGCGTTGTAGGCGATGATCGCCAGGGGCTCCTGGCCGCGAAACTTCTCAAGCAGCTCGCCGATGTACCAGCTGCCGTAGGTGATCGAGGTGTGCGCGTCGAGCAGGTCGGCGGGGGCGAAGTCGTGGTCACCGATGCGGGACGCGATCAGGTTGCCCGTCACCGGCATTACCTGAAGCAGCCCACGGGCGCCCGCTACGGACACCGCGAACTCGTTGAAGCCGCTCTCGACCCGCATCAAGCCGGTCAGCAAGAAGGGCGGGACGCCGCGGCGCTCGGTCTCGGCGGCCAAGGTGCGCTGAAAGGCCATCGGATAGGCGCCGCGAAAGGCCGGGCGCGTCGACCGAGACGGGCGCTCCCACTGGCGACGGCCCAGGTCCCTGAGCGACGTTCGCCGTGTCCAGTACGGATCGCCGACTTCGACGAGCAACGAGCGCAGTACGCCGGCGACCTGCTTGCCGAGGCCCTTCACGCGGGTGAGACGGGCTTCGTCCTCCGCTCGACCTCGGGCGTCGAGTCCAAGCCGACGTCCGATTCGAGAGCCCCACACGCCGCGCCGCTCGGCGCGGAAGTCGACGTAGAGGCTGCCCGCGGTGTCGGCGAGGCGCTTCGGGGAGCCACGCGAGACGCGGTGGAGCTCACTGAGCGCGATTCGGAGCTCGATCCGCGCGGCGTCGTCGAGGCCCATCCGGTACCGCGCCAGCGCACGTTCGAGCTCGGGCAAGGCGTGACCGTAGTCCGCGATGGCTTCACGCAGTCGTTTGGTCTTGCGGGTTCGCGTGAGCGCCCCCTCGGGTTCCGTGCCATCGGCGCCTCGCCAGAGAACGCCGCCGAAGGTGGAGCCGCGCTCCTCATCGGACGGGACATCATCGGGACGCGCGCCAGTGACCTCGGCGTAGCGCGTCGCGTCGCCGAGATCGAGGAGCCGGTTGGCGGCCTGAATTCCGTAATAGCTGAGCGGCGCAGCTTCGGCCAAGGTCCCGAAGAGGCGCTTCGCCGTCGCGACGCGGCCCGCCTTGGCTTCGGCGCGCGCTTGCCAGTAGCGCGCCTTGTCGGCCTCGACCCCGCGCCCGGCCAAACGGGCGAAGCTGTTCGCGGCGACGCTGGGGCTGCCGGCACGGTATTCGAGCCACGCGAGGTGCCACTGCGCGTCCGGGTCCCGACGGCGGCCAGCGACTTGCCTGTAGAGGTCGAGCGCCTTCCCGTATTCGCCGTCGCGGTAGTAGAGGTCAGCGGCGATCCGAAGCCGTTCGCGCCGGCTGGAGACGCGCCGCTGGCTCCGCTTCACGGCCTCGTCTGTGCGGCCCAGCTTTCGGAGGAGTCGAATGCGGGAGTCTTCGAGGTCGCGCGCCCCTTCGCGTTCGGCGTCTTCGAGCGCAGCGAGCGCCTCCGCGTACCGATCGAGCGACTCGAGGACCTTCGAGCGTTCGCGGTGCCACTGCACCTGTTGCGCGGGGAGCTCGGGCGTCAGCCCGTCGAGGACCACCAAGGCCTCGGGCCAGCGACGGGCGTCGCGAAGCGCGATGGCGTGACGTAGCTCTTCGTCGAAGCCATATTCCGGCAAGGGAACGCCGAGTGCTCGCAAGCGCCCGAGCGTGAGGCGAGCGGCCACACCGGCGTCCCGGCCAGGGACTTCGCGTGACAGCGCCACGAGCGCTTCGGTGGCGCGACGCTTCTCGCCCGACTTCAGGCCACACTCCGCCAGCCGGAGACGCACATCGGCTTCGGCCGGATACTCCGGGAACGTCTCGAGAAGCTTGCGATAGGTCGGCACGGCGGCGTCACAGGGGCCCGCCTCGAACAGGGCGTCGGCCCGCCTGAACTGCGCCTTCAGCGCGTTCGGGCTGCGGGGAAAGCTCAACGCGAGCTCGTACGCCTTCACGGCGTCAAGAGGACGATCGAGACCGCGGAGCACTTCGCCCCTCACGAAGGCGACGAGGTCCGCGACGGGGCCGCTACGGTCGCAGCGGGCCAGGACGCGCCCCGCCTGTTCGTACTCGTTGAGCTCGAAGTAGGTGATGCCGAGCAGCGCGCAGGCGAGTCCGTGCTCGGCGTGCTGTTCGTCGGAATCGCCAATACTCTCAAGCGCCTCGATCGCGCCGCGGAGGTCGCCGCGGTCGCGTGCGGCGACGGCGGCATCGAGTGGAGTCAGGGCGACGGCGTCGGCCAAGGCCCCCGGCGCGTGCTCTCGTGACCGTGCGAGGGCGCGAACGGCGTCGCCTTCGGGCGGGTGCCTCTCTGCGACCGGGGCTGGTGGTGTCGCCGTCGCGCACGACGCGAAGCCCGAGAGCACGATCAGGGCTCCGAGGGCTACATGCAGGCGCGGCAGGATGAGCTTCTTCATGGCGAGTCGACATGCTACGGGACGCGCGTCGGATGGCAAGCTTGCGCCTCCAAGGAGTGGGCGAATTCCTACTGCCGCTAACGACTTGCCCGAGTGGGATCGGCCCCGCCGGCTTGAATGTCCACCCGCCACCGGTTAGCCTCCCGAGGCTCGCCGTCGCCCCAGCTCGGACGCGTCGGCGTCCGAGGAGAGTTCATGCGGTCCAGGGCCCTGTCTTATGCCATCTCATCGATCTTCGTTGCCCTATCAGCATGCTCGAGCTCTCGAACGAAGGCGGACGCCGTAGGGAGCGACGGGTCGGACGGGTCGGACGGCGCGGATGGTACGGCCGACGTCGCTGGGTCCGATGGCACCGACGGCGCCGACGGGGGGCAGACGGACGTCACGTCGCCGACCGATGTCGAGGGGCCGGTGGGCGACACGGCGACTCCCGACGTCGCGGTCGGGGAGGACACCGCTCTGCCGCCCAGCAGCCCGTGCGGCACCTTCATCGAAGGGGGCCTCCCGGTCGGCATGCCCTGCACCGCCCACGAGGAGTGCGCGACAGGCTACTGCTACGATGAAGAGCTCTGGAACGAAGACGGCAACATCGTGAACCGCTTCTGCACTGCGAAATGCGCGGGCTGCACCGAGGTAGGCAACTGCAACGAGTGGCCGAAGGCCGACGGCGTCGGGGAGAACAAGTGTTACCCGCTCACGTCGTCGTTCATCAACCAGCACAAGCTGACGCTCACGAGCCTTTGCATGCCGACCTGCACCTCGAGCAACGACTGCGCCGCCATCGCGCCATACTCGATCTGCCGCCTCGCCCGCTTCGACGGGAATTGCAGCTATGGCGTCACCAAGATCTGCCAACCCGAAGACTTCTCGGGCAATGAGCCGTGTGAGTGACCCCGGGTGAAGGCGAGGCCCTCACGGCCCTCCTCTCGGCTCAGCCACCCACCGAAATCACGCGGTCAGCGCGGGGAACGAACGCCAGCTTACCCGGTTTCTTCCAGCGCGCTTCGAGTCGTACAGGGCCTGATCGGCGGTCTCGAGGAGGGTCGCGCACGTGACGTCGATGGACGCGCGGTCGAACGCACGCCCAGCCCACGAGCAGGCGCCGAACGACGCCGTCACCGGCACTCGCCGCTGAGGGGTGCGCAGCATGAGGTTCTCGATGGCGGTCCGGGCCCGCTCGACCACCGCCTTCGCCGACTCTTCGCTCGTCTCCGGCAGCAAGAGACAGATCTCCTCGCCTCCAACGCGGGCTTTGACGTCGGTCTGACGTAGCGAGTCGCGCAGCACCCCGGCCACGGCGGCGAGCACGGTGTCCCCGAAGGGGTGGCCGTAGGTGTCGTTGACGCTCTTGAAGTGGTCCAGGTCGACCATCACTACCGTCATCGGCGCGCCCGAGCGCGAGTGGCGAGCGACTTCACTCGACAGCACTTCAGTGAAGCGGCGCCGATTCACGAGATCGGTCAGAGCGTCGTAGTAGGCAAGCTGTTCGAGCTGCCGGTTGGCCTCCTGGAGTCGTTGGGCGAGAGCGTCCTTCTCCCGGAGTGCCTGCTCCAGCGCTCGCGTGAGCTCCTGGTAGCTCCGGTTCTCCGCGACGAGCGTCTGGGTCGCGAGGCGCATCACCTCTTCGTACTTCAGCTGATTGGAGACCCGGAGGCCGAGCGAGACCGCCGCCTCTTCGACGCCGGCGGGAACCTGAGCGAGCAACGCATCCGCGTCATCGGCCGACATCGCGAAGGTGTCGCCGAGCACCGCTCTGCATCGGGTGATGGCGGATTCCGGCGTCGCACACGAGAACACGGCGGCCATCTGATCGGCCACGTGGGCGATGCGACACGCCTCACGATGATGGGGCGGCAGGCCATCTGCGTCCGGGGCGTGGTGACACGCCATCGCGAGCGCGATGCCAGGCGGCAGTGACCACGTCTTGGCGAGGACGAGCCCGATGCGGTCGTGGGTGGTGCCGAAGAGCAGCTGCTCGCGGCGACGCCGTTCGTCGGGGGTGAGGACTCGGATCTCGTTCCAGGACGGGGAGAGTTGCGGCCGCGCGAAGACCAAGGCGAGCATGCCGAAGTCCTGGAGGAGACCGATCGTGAAGGCTTCATCGACATCGAAGCCCACCGACCGCGCGACCAGCTTCGCGCTGACCGCACGTCGGAGACCTTCTTCCCAGAAGCTCATGATGTCGAACCCGGGGATGGCGCCGGGGCGCACCGAGTCGCGGACGGCGAGGCACAACGCCAGGTTGCGCAGCGCACGGTTGCCGAGGATCGTGACGGCTTGAACGGCCGAGCGGACTTCGCGCTTCAGCCCGAAGAACGCGCTATTGACGACGCGAAGCAGCTCGGCGGTGAGCACGGGGTCCGAACCGACGATTTGAGCGAGCCCATGCGCGCCGACGTTCGGATCCGAGCAGGCCTGAATGACGCGTGCCGTCGCTTGGGGAGGAGCCGGCAGGTCCGACGGCTTTAGGGACATCTCCGAAAGGTCGGTGCCGCCCGGGGCGCACCGCATCCCGGGACTGCTATCATCGGCCTGACGAGAATCCATCGTACTCACTCCGTACTTCCCCACCCACGTCTGCGACGTACCCTCAGACAGGTCGACCTCGCGACTCGTCCCGACGCACGGTATTTGCGTCGCAGTGAGAATCGTCGCTCCGCGGGGTTGTCATAACAGGTTTCTTCGCCGGTCCTTCACGAAAGGGATAAGCTCGGCCCCAATGAGTACTCCGCTGCCGATTTCACTCGATCTCGTCCCCGAAGCCATCCGGAGGCGCGTTGGTCCGGAGGCACCCGAGCCGATGCGGATGATGCTGGCGCGGGCGCTGCTGCCGATGCCGCCAGCGGACTTGTTCATCGCGCTCGTCTACCTCGGCTCCACGACGACGGGGGAGCTGCGGGACACGGCGCTCAAGAGCCTGACCGATATGCCGAAGGGCGTCGTTTCGGGCCTCATCAAGGACTCCAAAGTCCCGGAGTTGCTCGACTTCGCGGCTCGGCACTACTTCGACGACGCAGCTCACCTTCAGACGCTCGCGCTGAACGCCGCCACGCCCGACTCGACCATCGAGTGGATCGCGAGGCGCGGCAAGGGGCCCATCCTCGAGCTCATCGGGAATAATCAGGCGCGTATCGTTCGCCACTCGGCGCTCGTCGAGGCCATCTACTTTAACACTGACGCGCCGATGGCTCTGACGACGCGCGTCTTCGAGACCGCCGTCCGTAATGGTCTCGACCTGTCGCACATACCGGGCTACCGAGAGATCGTCGAAGCGATCTTCGGCCGCGAGGCCGCACAAAAGCTCGCCGGGCCCGACGAGCCACTCCCGGTCGAGGAGGTGCCGCCCGAGGAAGTGCCTCCGGAGGAGAAGCCGCCCGAGGAGAAGAAGAAGGACGCGGCCACGTCGGAGGACGACGACGGCCATCCTGGCATCGCTGATGAGACCTTCGAAGCCGTCATGGCCGCCGTGTCGTCCGACGACAGCACCGTCGATCTCGAGACGGCCGAAGCCGCCATGGCGACCAAGCAGGTCTCCAAGAAGCCGCTCCACGCGATCATCGAAGAGATGAACGTTCCCCAGAAGGTGCGACTCGCGCTCGTCGGCAACAAGGGTGCGCGCGCACTGCTCATCAAGGACTCGAAGCTCGTCGTTTGCCTCGCTGTGCTGAAGAGCCCTCAGGTCACCGAAGGCGAAGTCGCGCAGTACGCGAAGAACAAGGCGCTCTCGGAACGCGTCATCACGATGATCTGCCGCAACCGGGATTGGACGCGCGCCGCCTCGACGCAGCTCTCCCTCATCAAACACCCGAAGACGCCCCCGACCTTCAGCATTCGGTGGGTGCGCGCGCTGAGCTCGCGGGATCTAAAGGAGCTCGCGCGCTCGAGGGATGTCCCGGGCTACATCGCGCGTCTCGCCAAGAACCTGCTGACGCAGCGCGACCAGGGCAAGAAGGGCGGTTAACGGAGCGCGTCTTCCGCGCTCGACCTGGGCGCGGTAGCGAGAGACGACCCGCACTACTGCGAAACTTGGAAGTCCAGAACTTGACGATGGTGCGAGACGCGGCTAGTGTGCGCCCCGCTCCCTGGCGCCCGCTGACGCGGGAGGAAGGCCTCAGCCCCCGGTGCCCGTCTCCGCTCGACTCATTGCCTCCATCGCACTCGTTCTGGCCTCGTGCTCGAGCGAGGAGAAGTGCGCTTATGGAAGCGTCGAAGTCGGTGGCGTCTGCCAACTGACGGCTCAAGACGTCGCTTTTCCACCACTCTCGGAAGACGACATCATCCTGAACGTAGCTGACGTGGCCTCGCTTGGCACGGACGATACGACCACCTCGGATGCGACGAATCCAAACGACATCATTGACGACGGCCAAGGCGCCGACGCGATAGACACGAGCGACACCGCCGACCTCCCGGACTCGGATCC
Organism: Myxococcales bacterium; assembly: GCA_018780435.1. Taxonomy (GTDB): domain Bacteria; phylum Myxococcota_A; class UBA9042; genus SXOO01. Next base: position 875 of record JADMJS010000761.1, on the reverse strand, counting down.
GGGGCCTCGCAGTGACTCGACGACAGGGGCCGACGACGCCGCTGCGACCGAGGACGTGACGCCCCAGGACCTCGATACGGCGGAGACGGCAGGGGACGATGCCACCGGTGGAGGTGCTAATTGAGCTCCACGCCGGCGGACCACACGAACATGCGCCACGAGCCCGCGCGCCGGCATGCCCGGCCTGTCGCGACTCGAGCGGGCGCGAGCTCGACAGGGTCCATCATCGTCCCGCCCCGCACCTCGCGCCCATCGCGCTGGCAACTCGGCCGTCTTAACGGAGGGTTAGATGCAGCGAATGCTGATTTCGGTCGACGAGGAAGAGAGCCGCGTCGCGATCGTAGAGGGCCGGCGTCTCGAGAACCTTGAGATTGAGGCTGCGGGTGGCGAAGGCCGCCGCGGGAACATTTACAAAGGCGTCGTTCACAAGGTCGAACAGAGCCTACAAGCGGCTTTCGTTGACTTCGGAGAGGAGAAGCAGGGCTTCCTGCCGCTCTCCGAGATCCACGTCCGGTTGTGGCCGAAGCACCTTCAGGACAAGCGACCCGAGATCGGCCAACTCCTGCACGAGCGGCAGGAGATCATGGTGCAGGTGGTCAAGGACGAGGTCGGCACGAAGGGCGCGACGCTGACGACCCACGTCTCGCTGCCCGGTCGCTACCTCGTGCTCATGCCGGAGACCGAGAAGAGCGGCATCAGCCGAAAGCTCGGCGACCAGGAGCGCCGTCGGCTCAAGGACACGATGGACCTCATCGGGGTGCCGGATGGCTTCGGTGTCATCATCCGAACCGCGGGCCGCGAGCAGCGCCCCGCCGACCTCCAGACCGACCTCTTCTACCTCACCAAGCTCTACGAGCAGATCGAGGAGAAGTTCA
>JADMJS010000577.1 GCA_018780435.1 Myxococcales bacterium | reverse complement strand
TCGAGGTGTCCGGCGCCCACATCAAGTCGATCATCCTCCGCGGCGCGGCGATGGCGGCCGAGGAGGGCAGTCTCATCACGATGGACGTGCTCCTGAGAGCCGGCAATCGGGAGTACACGGAGATGGGCAAGCTCGTTCGGACGTGAGCCCGAGCATGCGTGTCAGCGCGCGGCGCCGCCTGGGTTCGCCGGGGCGCCCGTCTCCGCCTTCGGGGCGGTGCGGCGCTCGTCAGCAAAGGTCACCCAGCGCATGGTCTCGTCGTCGACCAGCGTCAATGACAGCCCCTTCAGTGCGTCGCTCAGGGTCAGCGGCTCGACCGCCTTGAAGGCCGGTACCGCGTCATTACACGCTTCGAGCTTATAGTTCGGGACCTTCGGCGCGAGGTGGTGGATGTGGTGGAACCCGATGTTGCCGGAGAAGAACTGCGCCCACTTCGGCAGCTTGAGGAACGAAGAGCCCTCCAGCGCGGCGCGGGTGTAGTCCCACTGCTTACCCTTGCCCCAGTAGCTGTCCGGGTAGTGGTGCTGCACATAGAACAGCCAGAGGCCGAGCGTACCGGCGATGGCCGCCATCGGGAGCGCGACGCCCAGGAGAGCGAGTGGGCCCACCGTCACCCAGACCAGCGTAAAGATCGCGGCCCAGACGAGGTTCGTCGTGATGGTTTGGAAGATCATCCGGCCGTCGGCCTTTCGGATCGGGAAGCGGTACTCGACCGCGAAGAGCCACGTGCCGCCGATCACGAAGAGCGTGAAGGGGTGGCGATAGGCGCGGTAGCCGAGCTGAACGTACCAGGGGCTATTTCGGTACTCGGAGATCGACATGGTCCAGAAGTAGCCGATGCCAGCGTGTTCGACGTCCCCTGAGTGGGCGTGATGGAGCGCGTGCATGTGTCGCCACATCCAATAGGGCGTGTAGGACAGCGCGCCGGTCCAGAAGCCAACGATGTCATTGGCCCTTTGGGACTTGAAGAAGGCCCCGTGCCCGCAGTCGTGCGCGAGGATGAACAGGCGCACCGTGAGGAGGGCCGCGAGCACCGTGAACGGGAACGACAGCCAAAACGAGTATGGGAAGAGCGCGTAGGCGGCGACCGACGACAGGACGTAAGGGACCGTCGTGTTTACGATCTGCCAGACCGACGCTTTCACGTCGGGTTGCCGGAAGGGCGCCGTCGCGGCGCGCCACTCGGCGGGGGTCGGCATCGTCTTTGGGGAGTGTCGGGTATCGGCTTGGATCGCTGCGTTCATGGGGGCTCCTGCTGGCCGGGGGCGCGACGATCCGCGACCCGTCGCCCCTGGACACTTCGGGGCAGGTGAACAATGCCAGCAGGTGAGTCGCGTCGCTCCAGGCGGGCTGTAACGGTTCGGTAAAAGGTCCGTGCCGGAGTGTAAAAACGCGCGACGTAAGGCCAACAGGCGCCCGGGGAGGCCTACTCGAGGCGTCGCAACGCGACCGGGACAGCCCCATCCTCGCGGGGCGCGTAGGGGATCACGAAGCGCTCACCGGATTCGATTCGGCTCTGAAGCCCGACCATGGAGGCGGTGTCCTCCGGATGTATCCAGATCTCCGCCTGTGGCCTGTCGAAGGACACGTCGGGAGCCCCCATGGCGCCCCGGAGCGCGTCATCCGTCACGTCAAAGGCGTAGGTGAGGGTCTTCGACTCGCTGTGAGCGGGCGTGTAGGCCGTGACCAGCTCGAGCGGGCCGAACTTCACGTGGACGTGGAGCGCGCTCGAGTCCCACTGCGTCGCCCCGTAGAAGTGCGTCATGCCGAAGGCGCGGAGGGCGATGGACTTCGTCAGCGTGCCGAGACCCTTCAGGTTTTCATGCGGGAGCATGGGCGCGATCGAGGCGAGGTTGTGGCCCATCCAGCTGCCGGGTTCGGCCATCGGGATGGCGATGTACATCGAGTAGGGCACTACGCCGGTGTAGTCGTCCGGTACCCCGAGGATGGCGCGTGTCGCGGCCGGGACGTCGGCGACGGGCCGCCCGAACCCGAAGATGGCGCCCGGCATGAAGCAGCAGTCGTAGAAGACCCACCGATCCATCGGCATGCCTTCGGGCCCAAAGGTGCGGGCGTCGAGGTTCTGCAACAGGGCGCAGAAGGGCTCGTTTTGCATGCGATTCGGATCGATGACGTTGGCGCCTTGGACTTGCAGCCCAAAGGGCGCGGTGTTCACCCCGGGCCTGTTGGCGTCGGTCACGACGAGGAAGGGCGTGAGTGACCGAACGAGGGGATGGTCGAGTACGAAGTCCATCAGTCGCCTCGTCGTAGCGGGATCTGCACGATGCTGCCGCGCGTCTCGGGAGGGCCCACGATGGAGTACGGCACGCCAGCCTCAATCTCCCTCTGGATGCCGATGAGCGCGTCTTCGTCGTCGACGTCGAGCATGTGCGTGGCGGGTGGCGCGCCGGGCGAGGTGCCGGGCTTCACGAGCGCTGCTTCGATGAGGAAACGGCGGAGGCGCAGCCGGAAGGTCAGCGAGCGCCGAAACGAATGCGCGGGCGTGTAGGCTGTCACGAGCTCGAGTGGACCGACACCGACGTAGGTGCCGACGCGATCGGAGCGCCACTGCACCGTACCGTAGAGGGTCTCGGCCTTCAGCAGTCGCAGGCCGAGGGTCATGGAGAGGAGCCGTAGTCCAGCCGGAGCCGCGCCTTCGGCCACCTGATTGATGGAGCAGAGCGTGTGGGTGAACCAAGCGCCGGCTTCGAGCGTCGGGATCGCGATGAAGATGGTGAGCGGGACGGGGCCCGAGTAGTGCTCCGGGACGTCGAGGGCCCGACGCACCCAGGGCTCGAGCGAGGTCGCGGGCCCACAGAACCCGAACACGGCCGACGGCATCACTCCGCAGTCGTAGAAGACCCATTTCGGCATCGCCATGCCGTGGGCCCCGAAGGCGAGTCGGTCCAGGTTCTGCAGGAGGTGCAAGAAGGTCTCGTTACGCTGCTCCTGCGGATCGAGGACCAAGCCTCGTCTTCGCAGATCGAAGCCCAGCGGCTCCCATTCGAGTCGGGGTGCGACATGACGCGTCGCGAGGACGTAGGGCTGGCACTCCTCGAACGCACGCTTGAAGTGAGGGAACACGGGCCTCCAGGGGGCACAACAAGGCCGCCGCCGCCCGAGCCGACGGAGAAATCGACGGAAAAATCAGCGGGCGCGAAAAAAAAGATTCAAGTGGACCGAAAGAACTGCCGATCGAACTGCATGGCCGCGTGCACGTCAAGGGTGCGTGTCCTAGATTTCACCCGCTGCGCGAGCCTGAAGACCTTCTTCTGGCAACGCGTAGCCAACGACCCTCGCCGGAAACACCGGCCGTGTGGTCTTTGGAGGCAACTCATGGCTTCCGGTTTTGGCTTTGTTTCCTGGGAAGATGGTAGCTCTGACGGCGCCTCGAACATGGGCGTTCAGACACTCGACATCCGCGCAGTTCGCTCCACGAGGAGTTCCACGGATGCATTCGACGACGGTCCCTCGGAAACAAATTCGGAGTCGGCGGCGTTGATGGGTTCGAGGGGAGCGGCTGTCTCGTGGAGAGACTCCGAATCCCCCCAGCAGGTGAAACGAATGGGCAGCGCCGAACTCACTCAAGACGTGACCACGCTCTACCTGAAGCGCATGGGCACGGTCTCGCTTCTCAAGCCGGATGAAGAGGTTCGAATCTCCGAAAAGATCCGCCGAACTGAGCGCGAGCTCCTCATGCATCTCCTTGAGACTCGTGCGCTCGCGGAAGCGCTGCAGACCATCCACGTCGATGCTCAGGCTGGCAAAGGCCAGGCCTCGGAAGTCGCTTTGAACCTTGAGCACTCGTCTCGGGTGCTGACGGGCCTCGAAGAGCTCGACAAGCTCCGTCGTCGCGAGAAGCGGGCCATTTCGGCCGGTCGTGTGGTGGACCCCAGCCTGGTCGAGCAAGTCGATGCGTTGCGCGTCGATCTCGCCGAGTCGCTCCAGGAGATCGGCTTCACCCGCAACTTCGGGATGGAGTGCGTCACCCGCATCACGGAGACCTGGACGAACCTAAAGGGAGCGCTCGAAGGTCGGGACGTGAACAAGGCGCAGAAAGATATCGGTGTTCCGGTCGCGGAGCTGCCGGACTTTGTACGACGCCTTCGCCGTCTGACGCGCGAGGTCTATTCGGCGCGCAAGGTCCTCATCGAAGCCAACTTGCGGCTCGTCGTCAGCATCGCCAAGCGCTATCGCCACCTTGGGCTGCCCTTCGCCGACCTGATCCAAGAGGGCAACATCGGTCTCATGAAGGCGGTCGAGCGTTTCGACCCACGTCGCGGGTACCGTTTCTCGACCTACGCGACGTGGTGGATTCGTCAGGCCATCACCCGCGCGGCGGCGGACCAAGCGCGCACCGTGCGCGTGCCGGTCCACGCGATCGAGGCGGTGAACCGCGTCGCCCGCACGCAGCGCCTGCTCCGCAAGGAGCTGCAGCGTGAGCCCACGTCTCAGGAGCTCTCCTGCCGTCTCGACCTGCCCATCGAGGAGGTCCATTGGTATTTGCGCCTCCTCGACGAGCCGCTCAGTCTCGAGACGCCCGTTGGCGACGATGGCTCGCGGACGCTCGTGGAGCTGGTGCCCGACGAAGACGGCAAGGACGCTCAGCACCGCGTCGGCGAACAACACCTTGAGGCGTCGCTCACCGCGTCGCTCGGCCTCCTCAAGGACAAGGAGCAGCGCGTGCTGCGGCTCCGCTACGGCCTCGGCAGCGATCAGACGCACACGCTTGAGGAGATCGGCAAGACGTTCCAGCTCACGCGCGAGCGCATCCGGCAGATCGAAGCCGGCGCGTTGCGCAAGATCCGGGCGTCGTCGATCGGTCACGAGCTCCGCGGCTTCCTCGAGGAATAGTCGGTTCTCGCGGTGGCGGGGGGCGGCGGTTATGCTTCCGCCGCCGTCATCCCTCGTCGCCGCGAGCTCTACCTCCCTTGAACCTCCACCCCAAGTCGTCCCCGTGCGCCGGCTGACTTTCGAAGTCACCCGCGGAGCGCTCGACACGCGAGCCTTCGTCTTCGAGCAGGCCCGAGTGGCCTTTGGTCGTCGGGAGGACTGCGACCTGCGATTCCCCGCGAGCGAAGGCCAGGTCTCGAATCTCCACGCCGAAGTCGTGCAGGTCGGCGCCAAGGTGCTCATCCGCGACCTCAAATCGACCAACGGCACCTTCGTGAACGACGTCGTGGTGCAAGGCGACTTCCCGCTTCGCAGCGGGGATCGGCTGAAGCTCGGCCGTGACGGGCCGACCATGCTCGTCGCGTGGCCGGTCGAGGAGGCGCCAGCGACACAGGCCGTCGACCTCAGAGACGTGGCCCTCTCGGCAGCGGACGTGCCTCCGCCGGAAGGGCGAACGGCCATCTTCAAAGCGATGGTCGACCGTTCGGTCCAGACGAATAGTGCTCGATTGAGGCGTACCATCGTCGGGCTTGGGGTGGTCTTCGCCGTCGCCATTGCCGCCCTGGTCTTCGTCATGACGCAGCAGCGCGGCGAGACGGAAGCGGCCAGGGCGGCGGCCGATGCGGCGCTCGGCGCGCAAGGGGCGGGGCCGCGCATCGCTCGCGACAACGAGCGGTCGATCTTCATGCTGATCGCCGCCAAAGGCAGTGAGCTCGAGGGTTTCTGTACCGCGTTCGCCGTGCGCCTCGACGGCGTCCTCGCGACCAACGCGCATTGCGTAAGGTCCATCGAGTCCTACGTGGCCGAGGGGCGGACGATCCTCGCGCGAATGAATCGGGCTCCGGAGCTGACGTGGCGCGTCGTCGACTCGAAAGTTCATCCGAAGTACAGCGGTCAACCGAGCTCTCCCGACGTGGCCCTGGTTCGACTCGACCTCGGCGCGCCGGGTCCCACGGGCAAAGCGCTCCCCAAGGTGCTCCCAGCCGTCGCGACGCTCGCCGACGACGGGCGGTTACGCGAATTGGCCGCGGGACAGCCGGTGTTCACGCTCGGGTTCCCGGGGCAGGTCATGAACGAAGCCGAGCCGGCGGCGGACCTCCGGGCGGCCGAGCTCTCACGGGTGACCGACTTCGACAACGCGCCGGGGAGCCCGAGCACGTCTCACCTCGTTTGGCACACCGCGCTCACCAGCAAAGGCACGTCGGGCTCGCCGCTCTTCGACGCCGACGGGCGAGTGATCGCGGTGAACAACGGCGGGCTCTCGGCGAGGACGGTGACGGTGACCGATCCCGTGACGGGCAAGTCCCGCTCTGAGACCACCTACGAGGCGACGGGGCTCAACTTCGGCGTTCGGGCCGACCTTCTTCGAGAGCTCTTGCCGCAGCCTTGACCTTGGCCGACGTGACCCCTAGACTCGCGCCGCAGTCAGGATACCTGCAAGCCCCTGAAATCATGAGCTGCTTTCCTGCGCCGGGCCTCGGCCGCCGCAGAGAGTCGCCAAGAGCGGTCGCCCAAGGCGCCGCGACCGGAGCCTCGAGTCATGACCAACCGATTTCTGCTCGCGGGCGCTTCCGCCGCCATGTTGACCCTCACCGGCGTCGCGGTCACCGGTTGTAAGAAAGACGAGCCGGCCGCGGGTGCGGCGGCCGCACCGGCCGGGCAGGTCGCATGGGACCCGAAGTCAGGACCGGTGGACGGCGCGCCGGAATGGCCAGTGAGCCCGGAATCGCTCGCAGCGGCGACGGCGGAACAGTTCGCCAAGAAGGTGTCGTCCGTGGCCGGACCGACGGCGCCGGCGGAGTTTTGGAATCGTCTCAAGGACTTCGATGGCAGCTACCTGAAGAACTGGCGCGCCCAGTTGCAGGCCGACCCCGCCTCGGCGACCGACGTAGTCGACGCCTTCAACGAGCTTGCGATTCAGGTCACAGGCCCGACCGGCTTCTGGCGCAAGACGGTGCCGGAGCAATGGCTCGGCTGCAAAGAGAACGGCGAGACGCCGCCATGCCAGAAGATGGCTGAGCTCAAGTCCGAGCTCGCGCAGTGGGACGCGATCTCGCAGCAGATCTCCGCGCTCCCGCCCGAGAAGGCCAAGGCCTTCGTGCAGAAGAACTTGGCGCGCATGAACGCCTATCTCGACACCTACGTCCCGGTCGAGCCCAGCTCTGAGGCCATGAAGAAGACCGCGTTCTTCCAGAAGCACTTGGCGACGCTCCTGGACGGGATGATGTAACCCACTTCGTCACACGCCCCTCCAATAAAGACGACAGCCTCTGAGCGACTGTTGTGATACCAATTCCGGCTTCCGGCCCGAGTGAACGGCCGGCCTGGTATGGAGAGGTAGTACGTATGTTGATGAGCATTCAGCGTTTTGGTCGCCTGGCTTTGGCCGGCGCGTTTGCCACGATGGCACTGGCCTGTGAGAGCACGGGTTCTAACGATGCAGCGGGAGACGCCACCGTCACGGGTGATGTGGCCACCGATGGTTCCGACTCGGTGGATTCCACCGACGCGACCGACAGTGTCGACGCGACCGATGGTGTCGACGCGACCGACAGTGTCGACGCGACGGACGGCACCGATGGGGTCGACGCCACGGACGGCACCGATGGGGTCGACGCGACCGACGGTGATCCCGGCGAGGCGGTCTACAACCAGCTCTGTGTCGGCTGCCACGGCGCGGGCGCGGACGCCGGTAAGGGCTCCGGGATCGGACCTTCCGTCCGCTTCGTGAACCGCGGCTTCGGCCAGCACGTCATTCGAAGCGGCCGCGACGAGATGAGTGACTTCTCGATCGCGATGCCCAAGTTCGACGCCGCCTCGCTGCCCGACGACAAGCTCGGCGCGCTGCTCGACTACCTGCACTCGTTCGAGAAACCGACGACGGGCGAGGGGCTCTTCCTTACCTTCTGCGCCAACTGCCACGGGCGCAACGCGCTCGGGGGGCGAGTCGGTGAGGGCATCAAGGGCAAACCTGCAGGCGAGTACTTCGAGCTCGTTCGCGAGGGACACGCCGGGACGAACTACGGCGCGAGCACGAGCTACATGCCTTCGTGGGCGACGGCCGAGCTCTCCGATAGCGACGTGACCGCGATCGTGGACTATGTGAAGACGCTGTGAGCCACGCCCGCGCGCCTGACCCTCGACGAGGATCAGACCGCAGCGGCGTGGTTCCTCGAGACTAGCGCTTCAGGTTCACGAGCTCCTGCATGAGCTGGTCTGCCGTCGAGATGGACCGCGAGTTCGCCTGATATCCCCGCTGCGCGATGATCATGTTGGTGAACTCCGTCGCGAGGTCGACGGTCGACTGTTCGAGCGCGCCGGCCATGATCTGGCCGCGACCGTTCGAGTTCGGCGCGCCCAGGACCACCGAGCCCGACTGCATCGTGCTCGCGAACATGCCCCCGCCCATCACGCGCAGCCCGGAGTCGGAGTTGAAGCGTGCGAGCGCCACTTGGCCGAGCACCTTCTCCTCGCCGTTCGAGAAGGTCCCGAGCACGGTGCCGTCCTTGTCGACCGTCACGTTCTGGAACGTGCCCGCTTGGCTGCCGTTCTGGGACAGCTTGGTCGTCACGCTTTGCTTCTCGGCATACTGGGTCGAACCGGCGAAGTTGAACTTCACGTCGAGGGTCGTCCCGTCCGCTTTGGTCAGCGACACCATCGACTCCGCCGGGTCCGTGGTCAGGTTGCCGTTGGTGTCGAACGCGAGGTCGAGCTGAGGCGTCGCTTCGAGGTCGCCGACCATCGCGTGACCGGTCCAGAGGCCGGTATCCGACTTCGACCAGTACACGTCGACTTCGACCGCTTCCCCCAGCGAGTCGTAGACCGTGACGGAGGACTGGAAGGACGAGCTGGTCTCGGCGCCCGGGTTGGCCGGGTCGAAGGTCGTCGTCGGCTCCGTCGACGACAGGTTGACGCCGAGGGTGACCTCGGTCGTCACGACGGGTGGGATCGGCGAGTCGTCGATCTGGATCGGGCCCGCTGACGATTGAATCGAGCCATTGGCGTCGGCCGGATAACCGATGAGCTTGAGCCCCTGCGGGTTTGTGATGTAGCCGTCTTTGCTCTGCGTGAACTGGCCCGCACGGGTGAAGAAGGTCCCCGTGACACCGTCCGCTTCGCCCTGCATGGCGAAGAAGCCCTCACCGCCGATCGCGAGATCCCACTCGGCGCCCGTGCCGAGGAGCGAGCCCTGCTCGAACATCTTCTCGACCCGCGCGAGGCCGACGCCGCCGCCCACCATCGACGGACCGGCCGAGCCCATGAGCGATTGCCCGAGCATCTCCTGGAAGATGCCACGGCCGGACTTGTAGCCGATGGTGTTCATGTTCGCGATGTTGTCGCCAATCACGTTCAGAGCGACGGAGTTGGCGTTCATCCCGGCGAGGCCGACGTAGAGGGACTTGTTCAGACTCATTCTGGTGCTCCTGTTGCTCTCGTGCACTGGCCAGCTCGGACCGGCTCGTGCACGGAAGTGATGGGTTGATTACTCGAGGACTTCGCTAACTTCGGACATCGAGACTTGGCGCCCATTGTCGAGCTTCAGCTCGGGGACGCCCATGGCGGTGAAGTGGACCGCTTTGACCTCAACGACGGTCGTGGTCTTGGCATCGACTTTCTCGCCCTGGTCGTCGGTCGCTTCGATCGAGAACGAGTAGGTGCCTTTGGGGAGGTCGGTCGTCGTACCGTCGTCGCCCTTCACCTGGCCTGTCCACTCGTAGGAGTTCGTGCCTTCTTTCCCACTCATCTGGACGGTGTCGACGACGACGCCCTTGTCGTCTTTGATCGTGATGGTCACGGCCTTTGCGTCCTTCCCGAGCTCGAAGTCGAGCTTCTCCTTGGACTCCCCGTCGAACGTGATGGAGCTCCCTTCCAGGCGCACGTGCTTGCCGATGAGCCCCGCCGCCATCGTGGCGTTCGTCGAAAGCGCCGCCATCGCGACGTTGCCGAGGCCTTCCTCGATGTTCATCAGCCGCTCCACGCTCGTGAACTGCGCGAGCTGAGCGACGTACTCCGCACCGTCCTGGGGGTTCAGTGGATCCTGCGCCTTGAGCTGCGCCAACATCAGCTTGAGGAAGTCCTCTTTGCCGAGCCCACCCGCCTTGTTCGAGCTCGTCGAATTGCTGACCCCAAGCCCTACGTTTCCAATCATCGTCCACCCCTCTCCACACGGTCGTTCTCTCGACGCGGCCGCGTGCTGTGCTCATTGCGACGGAATCCCCTCATGGCGGTCATGCCGACCCCAAGGGGCGCTCGGCCACGACCGGCCCCTGCCGCGGAAAGAAGCGGCGCTCTCGCTCCCGGCGTTCGAAGGCAGCGTTCATGGCCTCGCGATGTTCGCGTTCCTGCTGGGTTCCACTCTCACGACCTTCTGAGCCGTGCCGACCGCTACGATCCTGGCCCGACGTGCCGTCGCGGTCGTCCGTGCGACCGTGCGACTCGGTGCTCGGGCCTTCGACATGAAGGCGTTCAGCCGGTAGCCGCTCGGAGGTCGCGCGCGCGGCGCCGCCGTCTGCCGTCACGCGCAGCTCGCGCAGCCCATGGGCTTCGAGCGCCACCTCGAGCTCCCGACGCCCGGTCTCAAGAGCCGCAGCAGCACGCGGGTCGGACGCGTCGAGGCGCACCGACAGACCATCTTCCCGATTCATCGAGACCCGCACCTCGCCCAGCTCACCGAGGTTCACCTTGAGTGGCGCAGGGTTACGGCCCGCTTCGACGCTGCGTACCTCCAGGTGCTCGACGACCTCGGCGACCCGCTCTCGGCCCGTGGTTCCATCCGTGGTGGACGGCTCGGGTGACCGATCGGGCGTCCCGCGGCTCGTCTCGTGAACCCCGCTGTCGTGAGCGGGTGCCACGAACCCGTCCGTGGACGCTCCGCGGTGCGACTCCGCAGGGCGCGCTCGTTCGTCGCGGTCGCTGTCATTGCGATCGGCGCTCCCCTCTCGCGACCCGCTGCTCCGCTCCGAACCTCGCTCGGCGCCGGCGCCCAGCCCGCCACCGAGGCCCGCCGGGAGCGCCTGGACCGTCGGTTCTGGCGGCGTCGGTCGTGCGCTGACGTTCTGCCCAAGCTCCTGGCGGGCAGACGCGACGGCTTCAAGGCGCTCAAGGACTGCCGCTGCTCCCGCAGTGTCGCGGGGCGATGGCGCGACCGACGGAGCCTCGCGCGAGACCGCGTCAGCCGACGTCGATCGCAGCTCGCTTCCGCGAGCGGAGTCGAGTTCACTGGGGGCCATCGATGGCCCCATGACTCGAGGTTCGGGGCGCGGAGCCACCGTCTCAGGCTGGGCGGCCGCCGGCGCCGCTTCATTCGACGTGACGGCGGACCGAGAGTCCGAGGGCCGGACCACCGACGGCGCCTGCGCCGTAGGCTCGGGAGTGACCGTCAATCCGAGCACATGTCCCGCGACGACGTGAGTCGCCCAGAGGTGCGTCCTCGCGTCATCGGTCTTGGGCGCTGAGTCATGGCCCGTCGCGGAGGGGCCTCCCGCGTCCATGCCCAGCCCCCGGAGTTCGAGCCGCTCCATAGGAAGGGTGATCGCGATCGGCGGCACGTTGACCTCAGCCCCGTCGCGAGCTCGATCGTGATTTCGCTTTTCACGCGCGCGCCCCGGAACGGCTCTCTCGAGCTCGCTGCTCGGCTCCGCCGAATTTCCGGTCGTCGTACCCGACGATGTCGGGGGGGCGCGCTCGTCCAGCTTCGCCGAACCCCGCGACGCCAGCGACTGCTTTAGCGCGGTGGCAAAGGTGGCGCCAGCGCTCTGAGCCGGCCGGGCCTTGCCAGATTCCTTCCCGAAGAGCGCTTCGCGGAGGTCGGTCCCACGGGCAGTAGGGGCGCGCATCAGAGTGCGCCTCCCGCCGGTGCCGCGTCGCCGCCGCCGGGCTTGGGTGCCCCTTTGGCGCCCTCCGCCTTCGGGCGCGGCGCGGGCGACGGAGGCACTGCCGGGGCATCGGTCGCCAGCTCGCCTTCGACCATCGCCTTGGCCAGCGCAGACGTTCGCGCCGCAGGCATCAGCGTCATGAGCTTCGCCGCGTTCCGCTCGCCCATCAGCGCCAGCAAGGCGAGTGCGGCCGAGTCAGGCTGTTCGGCGATCACACGAGCGGCGTCGTCGGGCTTCATCTTCTTCACGATGGCGCCCAACTGAGCGATTCGTTCGGTCTCCGCTTGACGAGCGAGCGCGGTGGCCGCCGCCAGGTCCTCACGTGTCTTGGCTTCCGCAGCGACCCGCTCAGCCTCCGCCGTGTCCGATTTGGCTTTCTCGTCGGCGACGGTCCGTTCGATCGCCAGCTCTCCTGCATGCTCCCCTGCGGTCATCCGAGAGAGCTCCTCGCCTGCAACCTGGCGCGCGGCCTCCTGGCATCGTGCGACATCGAAGGCCTCCGACGCTTCGCTGCGCGCCTTCTCAAGGCCGCTCAGCTCCGTACAGCGGATCGCGACGGCGTCGTCGAAGGCGCCCTCACGAGCGAGGAGGTCAGTCCTGAGTGCCTCGATCCGGACGCGCTCCCGCTCCAACTGTCCCAGCAGCCGAGTCAGCTTCGCTTCGCTTGCGAGCGCCGCGACCTCGCGCGCGGCCAGGGCTTCGAGGCGCGAACGGAGCTCCCCCACGAGGAGGGCTTCCTGCGGTGACAATGCGCACACGTCGATGGTGGTCGACTGGGAGACGCGTGCGACGCTGGGATCATCGAAGCCGACATGGCGGTTTGGGCTCGCCGCGATGGGTGGGGAGGCCTGCCGGAGAGCGGCATCATTCGCCGGCATTGCGCCCCGACCTTCCGAAGCCGACGCGTCGTGGGTGGGTGCATCGGCCCGAGCGCCGTTCCCGAGCGTCCCGTCCCCGAGGGCTACCGTCCCAACCGTCGCGATCCCGACCGCGGCGCCTATCCAGGTTCGTCGATTCATGCTCCCACCTCTCGAACCAGCGACCCGAGCGAGGCGAGTGTCTCGGCCCACCCGACTGTCTCCTCCACTTCCTGTCGGAGCCACGCTTCGATGCGCGGCCAGGCGTCGAGCGCCCGATCGAACTTCGGCACCGTCCCCCGCTGGTAGGCCCCGATGGTTGCTAACTCCTCGACTTCACGATGGTCCGCGAGCAGACCTCGGATCGTGCGGGCGAGCCGGCGATGCTCCGGGCTCGCGAGTTGGTTCATGACACGGCTGACACTTCGGAGCGTGTCGATGGCCGGGAAGTGACCCCGGTCTGCGAGGCTGCGCGAGAGCACGATGTGTCCGTCGGTGGTGGCCTTCACAGCGTCACCGACCGGATCGCCGAGATCGTCGCCTTCGAGCAGCGTCGTGCAGAAGGCCGTGATCGACCCTCCGGCCACGACATCGCCCCGTGAGACGCACGGGCCGGGGCCGGCCCTCTCTAGCAGGCGCGGAATGATCGCGAACGCGGACGGCGGGTACCCTTTCGTCGCGGGCGGCTCACCGATCGCGAGCCCGAGCTCGCGCTGGGCCATGGCCACTCGGCTCAAGCTATCGACGAGGAGTAGGACACTGAGACCGCGGTCTCGAAAGTACTCGGCGACCGCGAAGGCCGCTTTGGCGGCACGGATTCGGAGGGCGCCGGGCTGATCCGACGTGGCGACGACGAGCGTGGCGCGCTTCATCGCGTCGGGGCCGAGATCCTTCTCGACGAACTCCTTGACCTCGCGACCACGCTCGCCAATCAAACCGATGACGGTGACGTCGGCCGCGGTGTTCTTGCACATCTGTGCCAGGAGCGTTGACTTGCCGACGCCCGCGCCCGCGAGGACCGCCATTCGCTGGCCTGCCCCGGTCGTGAGCAGGCCGTCGAGGACGCGGATCCCCATGGGGAGCGGAGTCTCGACGCGACCCCGTTCAAGCGGGTTCAGGGGATCGGGATCCAGCGGCATCGGCGTGTCGCCCGCGTCCACACCGCCCGCGTGCAGGGCTTCGAGGAGGCGCGGCGATTCTGCCCAGCCGGGAAGCGACTTCTGCCCACGCACTGGGCCGATCGGGCCGAGCCCATCGAGAGGGCGACCCCACCCGTCCATCACGCGGCCGAGCACGTGAGGTCCGACTCGAATCGATGGCGTCGAGGCGGACGCGCGAATCGAGACCCCCGCTCCGACCCCCCCGACGCCGCCGAGCGGCATCAGCGAAGCGGAGCCGTCTCGGAGCGCTACGACCTCGGCCGGCACGCGGCCGTCGAGCATCGCCATCATGCCGAGGCGCGCACCGGGCAGCGTCCCCTCCACGAGGAGGCCCGCCACGCGGCTGACGCGTCCCTGGAGCGAGGCGGTGGGGACCGACCCGAGCGCGCTCTGAATCACGTCACGCGGCAGGAGCATCGGACACCTCTGCGTGGGCCGGTGAGACTTCGGACGTCAGCTGCACGGGCGCTTTCGGGACGACGTGGAGCCGTTCGCGGATGGCCTCGGTGATGGCCGCCACGATCTCCCTTGGGTCCGAGTCGATCACGCCGTCCGTGACCTCGAAGCGGACGACCCCGGGCGCGAGGTCGGTAGCCGAGCGAACGTCGATGCGGCCGTCGAGACGATGCGCCGAGAGGGCGGCATTGACCGACTCTTCCGCACCCGGAGCGCACCGGATCGTGCCGCGACGCTCCGGCGTCACTTCGAACACGCGCCGGACTCCCATTTCGATGGCCCGCTCGTCTCCGAGGCTGAGCCCCACGACTGTATTCGCGACGAGGAGGCCGAGGTCGAGCGCCTCTCGAATAGCCGCCATTCGAAGACTCTCCTGGGTTCGTTGAAGCTCTGCGGCGGCGCTGCCGATCTGCGCCAGCGAGGCCTCCAGCTCCGGCTCGCGCGACGCGGCCCCGGCGGCGAAGCCGGCAGCGTGGCCACCCTCGTAGGACTCCGCACGTTCTGCTTCGAAACGCGTCTCCCGGTCGCGGAGGGCCGCTTCGACCGCCTCCGTGATGTGGGCTCTGAGCTCAGTCTCCGAGTAGGTCATCTCCACCGGCGCTTCAAGGGACGCGTCGGGTGCATCGCCCTCGGTCGGCAAGTCGATGCGCGCATTCGCCCGCTGCTCCAGCATCGTGAGCATCGTGCGGATTCCGTTGTCGCTCGCAGCAGCCTGAACGCCGCCCTCACCGCCGTGGGTCACGACCGGCCAGCTCGGCGGGCGCGCAACCGCGGCGCCCTCATCGCGCCGGCCGCGGAGGAGCACGGACGCAAAGCCCGAGTCGTGTGACGCGTGGTTGTCCATCGCGCACCGCGGGAAGGCGTTCGAGGCCGGTGTGACGGGCGAGACGGGTGTGGCGGCGTTGATCATCGCGGGCTACCGAATTACCAGCTTCCCTTCGGAGGCGAGGCGAAGCGCGACCTGGACGACTTCGTCCTGGGCCGTCTGAAGCACGTTCACGGCGACCGGGCCCATCGCCTCGAGGTCTTCGAGGATCATCGTGGCCGCGCGGCTCGACATCGAGGCGAGCACGTGTTCGCGCATCGCCATGCTGGCCGTCTTGAGGCTGAGCGTGAGCGTCTTGCCGTCGATCTCCTTGAGCACCTGTTGAAGCGCCCGACCATCGATACCGATGAGGTCCTCGAAGGTGAACATGCGGCGCCGAATCGCGTCGGAGAGCACCGGATCCTCGTCCGTCAATCCCTTGAAGATCTCCTCCTCGACGCTCTGCGACATGCCCTTGAGGAGGCCTACGACCACTGACGTCCCGTCGACCGTGAGCGCATCCCGACTCGCACCGGACTCAAGCTCACGAAGCAGGATCTCGTCGATCTCGTGAAGGAGCGCAGGTGGGATGGCGCCGGTCTGCGCGATGCGCCGAATGAGGTCCGGTCGCATCTCGGCTGGGAGCTTGTTCAGGACGGCGCTGGCCTTGGCCTGGGGCATGACGGCCAGCGCCACGGCCACCGTCTGCGGATGTTCCTTCTTGAGCACGTTGGCGAGCGCCTCTGGCGTTGCATGCACCGCGGCCCGCAAGGGAGTCCCGGGCTCCGGCTCGGGCAGCGCAGGGGGCGGCGGTGGGGGATCGGCGGGTCGATCGAGCCCGAGCAGATTGCGAACGCGAGCCCGCCCGAAGGTGTCTTCAGCGAGCCGCGTGACGAACGAGTCGGCCCGGGTCAGCAGTAACGCCTGCCCCTCGACGACGCTGCTGTACTCCTCGAGAATCTCAATGACTTCGCTCTCTTCGACCGTCCGCACTTCGGCGGCCGTCTTGAGCAGCACCTCCATCTCCTCGTCGGTGAGCTCTCGTAGGATCTCGCTGGCGATGTCCGGGCCGAGCATCATGAGCGCGATGGCGCTTCGACGAGCGCCGGCCTTGGCGGCAGCGCTCACTTCGCGAGTGCCATTCAGGCGGGGATCACGAGCGTCAAATGGAGATTTCACGGATACGAGCGCCATGGGTCAGGCCTCCCGAGTGAGCCACGCGCGGACGAGCTCGACCGCGCGGGCAGGGTTCTGTTTCGTGGCTTCGATCGCCTTGAGTCGGAGCTGTTCACCGCGCGTGAGGAGTGGCGTCTCGGGTTCCCGAGGGGTACCGTCACCATTCTGTTTGGCCTTCATGTCGTCCTCTTCCGTCCCGTCTGGGGCGTCACTCTCGTTTAGTGCGAGCGCGGTCTCGGCGCCCGTAGACGGCGTCGCCGGCTCCGGCAGAGCGGCGACCGCCGCGGGCGCCTCGGTAGGCTTGCGCAGAAGCGCCAGGAAGGGCCGGACCACGCCAAAGATGAACAGCAGGACGATGAAGACACCGATGCCCCACCGAATCATCTCGAGCATGAACGGGCTCACCGCCGGCTCTTCGGTTATCTCGTCAACGATGTCCTGGTCCTCGAACTTGAGGCTGACGACTGACACCTGATCGCCGCGCTTCTCGTCCAGTCCACTACCGACTTTCACTGCTTGCGTAATCGCCTGCAGCTCGGGATCGCTGCGTGCGGCCCACGACGCCTTGTCGCCTTCGCCGGTCCATACCCCGTCGACGACGACACTGACGGAAAGCTGCTTGAGGCGAGCGCCGCCCTGAACAATCACGCGCTTGGTCATTGAGTTGTCGTACTCTCGCTCCTCTCGCTTCTTGTTCTTGGAGCTCTTGGGCGGCTTGCTGAGATTCTCCTGACGTTGCGGGTCGTTGCCGCTCATGCCGACCACTCCGGTCACGTCGGGTGAGTCGGTGACCGAGTTTTCATTCGTCACGTCTTCCCGGCGAATGACTTGTCTTTCGGGGTCGACTTCCGTGACGTTCTCCGTGACTTGGGAGTAATCGATGGCTGCTGCGACTTGAACCCGCGCCTTGCCCACGCCGACGATGCGCTCGAGGGTCGCGAGGAGCTTCCGCTCCATCTCTCGCTCAATCTGGTTCTTGAGCTCGAAGCCGCCGTCTGCGCCCTGGTCGTCCTGCCCTTGCGAAAGGAGCTCGCCGTCACCGCCGACGACCGCGACGCCTTCCCGGACCATCCCGGGGACCGCATTGGCGACGAGTCGCTGAATGGCCCGGACCTGTTTCTTGTCCAGGTCGCGGCCCGACTCGAGGACCAGCGTGACCGATGCGGTGGGCTTCTTCTCCTCACGGATGAAGACGGTCTTCTCCGGCATCGCGAGGTGAACACGAGCGGACCGGATGACCTCCATGGTGCGAATGGACCGGGCGAGCTCGCCCTCGAGCGCACGCACGTAGTTAATCTGCTCCTGGCGCGCCGACTGGCCAAAGGTGGACTTATCGAACAGCTCCATCCCGACGTTCGCGCCCGTGTCCTCGGCGAACGCCATGAGCACCATGCGGGCCTCACCGACCTGGCCGACCTCGACCTCGACGCTGTTGCCGTCGCCCATTCGGGCCGTCAGCTTTCGCTCCTCGAGGGCCTTGATCGCGGCGCGGAGCTCAGCCGGGTTCTCGATGGTGCCGGCGCTTGCCCACGTCGTCCCGGTGTTCGAGGAGATGACCCACGCGAGGCCGATGATCGAGACCGCCAGGATCGACGCCGAGACGATGCGCTGCGTCCCGGTCATCCGGTTCAGCACGATGTCTTTGATCTGCCCGAAGGCGCGGCTGAGCTGCTCGTTCATCGGAGCGACTCGCAGAGCACCTCGTGTGCCAGCCCCCGCATGCAGCGACAACGTCGATGGCGACGGGATTTCCAAGGCCAGGGCAGGGCGACGGGAGCCTGACGGGCGTCAGTGGGTTGACGGGGCCCGCTTCCGCTCGGGTCCGTTCACCAAGTTCGAGGCGTGGCAGATCGAAGCCGCGTTCAAGGCGTTCCAAGGGAGCCCGTTCACCTCCGCCCCGTTGGAGCTCCATATGCGCCGAATCGCCGTCGTCCTCGCTGTCGCCTGGTTCACCGCCTGCTGGCACGTCCCCGTCGCCGACGCAGCCGAGAAGCCCATCTCGTATCGGCGCGTCCTCGAACGCACCGCCGGCATGGTGGAGAACGAGCGAGCCTATGGCCTCGTGAACCGCCACGGCCTCGATCTCGTGAATGTCATGTGGGAGGACACCGGTCGCTACTACGGCTCATCCGTGGGTCCGAACATCAGCGACGTGACCATTCAGGTGCAGGAACGCTACGACGTGAAGGGCAAGACCCGCACCCGCCTCTACCTCATGCCCGTCATCCGCTATCCGAACTTCTCCGACAAGACGGGCGACGTCCCCATCGACCGCATCGAGCTCCTCGTCGGAAACGAACGTGGCGAGGAGCTGACGCCGGTGAACCTTCGCGACTTCCTGGGCGACCTCCGCCGCTACCTCCACACCCCAGACTCGTGGAAGGGTGAGCGGACCTCACTCCTCGCCAAACGCGACAAACACGTCCTCGTGTCGGCCCAGGCCGCCTTCCTGCCGATCCCGGCCGGCGGGGACGCCACCTTCAATCCGGTCATCTTCAACTATCAGTCTTCAAAGAAGAACCCGGCTGTCCTCACCATCCTCGCGACGCGGGAAGGCACCTCCGTCACCATCATCGACAACCAGCGCGATGCCTTCGACGCCGGTGGTGTCTGGGGCCAGCGCCTCTTCTTCAACCAGAATGGCAAGCGCGCGAGCCTCACGGGCAAACGGCAAACCGACTTCCTCGCCGAGAACCCGAGGGCGCCCGACGGCGCGCTCGTCTCGCCCAGCCTGGGCGCCGAAGCCGGGCTCAACATGGTGATGATCATCCAGGTGCCGCTGAAGCATCGCGAGCCTCGCTACCATGTCGGGTACGGCGGCCTCGCAGCGACGTCGAAGATGGACGACGGCGTCTCCGCCGGGAGCGAGTCGCGCCAGATGCGCAGCGACGTCGAGAACGCCGTCATCGGCCACGGCGATCTCGAGGGGCCTTTCACCGAGCTCGCTGGGCTTCCCATCGAACGCGACTCCCGTTTCCCCGTGCGCGTCACCGTGCAGTTCTACAAAGCGACGAGCAACGGCGTGCTCGCGAGCGCCGACGTGTCGGCCATCAAGGCCCAGGTGAAGCGCGTCTACAAAGAAGCGGACTACGTCGGCAGCCTCGTCACGCAGGGCTTCACCGGCCGGCCCACCGAGTGGGAAGGCGACCATCGTGAACCTGCGGACTTCTGGCAGGTCTTCTGGCAGCACTTCGAGGCCGACACCGGCCTCACCCCCGAGGAGACCATGCGGCTCCTCGAAGAGCGGGTCACGACCGGCTGGCACACCGGCGTAGGCCCCGCTCGACCCTCGCCGCTCGCTTGCCTCCCCCAGCCCCTCCTGAGCCTCTGAGCCCCTCCCAAGCCGCCCTGCGGCTGGAGTTCCAAGCTTGCGCGCCGACTGCGAAGTCGGCTTCGCGCTGAGCCCGCTCGCTGCGGGGACTCCTGGCCCCGCCCTCCCTCTCGGACCCGTTCAGGGGCCCATCCTTGCGACCAATGGTGAGGCGAGACGCCGGGGACGGCAGTCCTCACTTCCCGTGGCCCGGATGATGCAAGCCCGGCGCGCGGCGCGAAGGGGAGTGCGCAGCGTCACTGGAAGTCCAGACAAACGAGTGTAACCACAAGTTGCGCTTGGCTTTTCTCCCCCTATGAACTAGCTTCCGCGCCTCCTAGAATCCACGCGGGCTCCACGCCCAAACAGGACCGCTCCTTCATGGCGACCGAGATAGAGACGACCGACCTCAGCCGAATCGGCGCGCCCCGCACGGCCGCGTTCTTCCGCGTCGAGGGCACCCTGCTGAACCGCGGCGCCCTTGCCGCGTCGGCGTATCTGGCTGCCAACGGCCAGGGGTTCCGTGAGCGTTTCCTGCGCCTCGGCGGCATCGCGCTCGCCGCACCCGTCTTCGGCATTCTCGGACAGAACGACCGCACGATGGCGAACCGCGTCGCCTATCTCGCGCTCCGCAACATGAGTGAAGACCGCGTGTCCGTCCTCGGGCGCGAGTACTTCGACGACGTGCTGAAGGGGAAGCTGCTCGCGAGCGGCCTCGACCTCCTGAAGCGCATGAAGCAGGAAGGGCACATGACCGTGCTGCTCTCCGAAGGCATCGAAGAGGTCGTCGGGCCGCTCCGTGACGAACTGAGCGACGTCGACCACTTCGTGTGCAACCGCCTTGAGTTCAGGGACGGCGACTGCACCGGCCGCCTGCTCGATCCGATCATCGGTGGCCACGAGACCCGTCGCTGGGTCACGCGCTTCGCCGAGGAGCACAACATCGACCTCGGCCGTTCGGTGGCCTACGCCGCCCACGGCCCCGACCTGCTGCTGCTCGCCGCGGTCGGTAGCCCCTGCGCCGTCAACCCGGACTTCACGCTGCGCCGTGCTGCGGAAGAGGCCGAATGGCCGGTCATGGAGTATCGCGTATGAACAGCTGGCACCTGCCGGCGGGGGCCGCCCCCCGCACCCCCGATTTGTCTGCCGCGACCTCGAAGATCTCGATTCGAGATTCCTTCCGGGGCAAGACCGTGCTCATCACCGGTACTTCGGGCTTCCTGGGCAAGGTCTGGCTCGCCATGGTGCTCGACAAGCTGCCGGAGATCGGCAAGCTCGTCGTGCTCCTGCGCAAGAAGGGCCTCCGCCCCGCGTCGCACCGCTTCGAGAAGATCGTCAATGAGTCTCCGGTCTTCAAGCCGCTGCACGAGCGCTTCGGAGCGGACCTCTCGCGCTACATCTCCGAACGCGTCGAAGTCGTGGATGGGGACATCGGGCAAGCAGGCTTCGGCATCTCTCCGGACATCGCGGCTCGCCTCCACCGCGAGCTCGATCTGGTCGTGAACTGCGCCGGCCTCGTCGACTTCGACCCGGACGTCCGCGATGCCATGAACACGAACATCGATGGCGCCGTGAACGCGGTGAACTTCGTCGCCGGCTGCGACAAGGCGTCATTGGTCCACGTGTCGACGTGCTACGTGGCGGGTAACCGCTCGGGGCGCATCGCCGAAGAGGTCGTCGACGGCTACACGCCGAAGGGCCTCCACATCGACCCGGCCGGCGAAGTCGCCGCCATGCGGGCGAAGGCCGACGAGGTCCTCGCCGAACACTCCGGCGAGGCCTTCGAGAAGGCGCTCGCCGAGTCGGTCGAGACGAAGATCGCCGAGCGCGGCCTCGACAAGAACAGCGCCGCCGTGCGCAAGAATGTCGAGAAGCAGGAACGTGAGCGCGTCGTCCGCAAGGCGATGGAGAAGCTCGGCTCCTCCCGCGCCGCCGAGCTCGGTTGGCCCAACACCTACACCTGGTCGAAGTCACTGTCCGAGCAGCTCATGGCCCGCCGCGCCAAGGAGATCGGAGTTCGCTACTCGATCCTTCGCCCGGCCATCGTCGAGAGCGCCCTTGAGTTCCCGTTCCCCGGTTGGAACGAGGGGTTCAACACCGCTGGCCCGCTGGTCTACCTCCTCGGCACCTGGTTCCGCGGCGTCCCGGCCCGCCCGAAGAACCCCTTCGACGTCATCCCCGTCGACCTCGTCTGCAAGGGCATTCTGGTCGCGGCCGCAGAGACCATGCTCGGCGTTCAGCCGCAGGTCTACCAGTGCGGCACGTCCGACCTGCACCTCTTCACCGTCGACCGCGCTGTTGAGCTCACCGTACTCTCGCACCGCCAGCACTACCGCGAGAACGGCGAGAGCCTCATCGAGCGCGCGCTGCTGTCCCGCTGGGACGGCAAGACCGTGAAGCCCGACTACGTCTTCTCGATGGGCAACATCCGCAAGACGGCCCAGAGCGTCGGCAAGCTCTTCGGCCGCGCGGCCGACGTGCTCCCGAAGCCTGCCAAGAAGGCGGCCGAAAACGCCCAGAAGACGGTGAACGACGCCGACAAGCAACTGCGCGGCATCCAGCGCATGTGCGACCTCTTCCAGCCGTTCATCCACGACAACCAGTGGATCTTCTGCGCCCAGAACTTGGTACGCCATCACGTCGTGGAGGCGGACCTCGCGTTTGACATGTCGCAGATCCACTGGCGCCACTACTGGAAGGACGTCCAGGTTCCGGGCCTCCGAAAGTGGTCGTTCCCGCAGTTCGAAGGCAAGGACATCGAGAAGTTCACGCCCGCCGTGCCCTTCAAGATGCTCTCCGGCAAGCTGCACGCGGTCTCTACGCCCGTGGCCGCTCCTGCGAAGGCCGCTGGCGAGAGCCCGGCTCGGCTCGCGGTCGCTAGCTGATCGCCGGCACCGGTTCGCCGGTGCTACTCCCGCTCCCACCCTCCCGTCCCTCGGAGTCATCATCATGGCGGTGTTCCTCACCGGCGCCACGGGCTACATCGGCTCGTATCTCGCGAACAACCTGCTTCGGGAGTACCCGAACGAGCGTCTTCAGCTCCTCGTTCGCGCCAAGAACGACGCGGAGGCCCGCGAACGGATCTGGAAGTCCCTGCAGATGCACATGGACTTCCAGACTTTCACGGACTTCGTGAACACTCGGGTCGATTTCTTCCTCGGTGACCTCACGACGCCGAACCTCGGTCTCGACCCCGCCGCGCGGGACCGCCTCGCCAAAGGGATGGACTCGGTCATCCACTGCGCCGCGTCGCTGAACCGGAAGTCCAGCAAGGCGTGCTTCAACGTGAACCTCCGCGGCACGCTCGAGATCATCAAGGTCGCGCGCGCCGCCCAGGATCACCACGGTCTCCGCCGCTTCTCGGACATCTCGACGGTCGCCGTCTGTGGTGAGCGCCGAAACGAAGTCGTCACCGAAGAGAACATCATCGATTGGGACAAGTCGGACTACGACCCCTACGCCCGCACGAAGAAGTTCTGCGAGCACATGGTCCACGAGCTGCTCCCCGACGTGGACATCCGCATCTTCCGCCCGTCGATCGTGCTCGGTGACTCCCGCTTCCCGGAGACGACGCAGTTCGACATGGTGCGCGCCTTCGTCTTCTTGGCGCAGCTCCCCGTGCTGCCCTTCCGACCGGACTGGCGCGTGGACATCGTTCCCGCCGACTACGTCGGTCGCGCCGTCACGCACGTCCACATGATGGATAAGCCCAAGTACGACTCCTACAACCTCTCGGCGGGCGAAGGGTCGCTCACCTACAAGCAGGTCGTGGACGCCCTCTCGAGGAACCTCGGCCGAAAGCCCGTCTTCATCCCGCAGCTCGAGAAGACGTTCGCCAAGACCGTCGACGCGCTGGCCGACACGCCCCGCAATTGGGGCGTCGCGGGCGCCGCGTCGCTCATGAAGGTCTTCATGCCGTACCTCGTGTTCGACACGGTGTTCTCGAACCGGCATATCGTCGAAGAGCTCGGGGAGCCCCCGGTCCCCTTCGACCAGTACGCGTACCCGCTCCTCGAGTTCGCGGCGAAGGGCAAGTTCACCTACCCGTACAAGCCCTTCCCCAAAGACGCCCCGAGCCCCATGAAGAGCGCGGCCTGACATGAGCACCTTCGCTGATAACCCCATCTGGAAGTCGCTGCAGAAGTCGGTCGACCCCGATGTCCTCCTCCAGCAGACGATGGCCGGCTTCATCGAAGCGTGTTCGATGCGTTACGCGCTCGGACTCGACAAGGAGCGCTGGAAGCCCGGCAAGGCGCTGAAGCTCCTACTTGCGGGTTACGTTGGCACGCGCAACACCGGCGCCGACGTACGAGTCGAAGAGATGATTCGGCAATTCCGTCATGTCATCGGCGACGACAACCTCGAGATGTCGATCGTCACCACGGACCGGGAGCTCTCGAAGGGCTACTTCCGCACGGTTCGTCAGATCACGCTCCCGCAGGTGTTCCCGAAGTTCCTCTTCGACGAGTGCCCGCAGCACCACGGCGTCGTGGCCTGCGAAGGCAGTATGTACAAGTCGAAGTTCGCGAGCGCGCTCACCTGCATGATGGCGGGCGCCGTCGGCATGGCGGCCGCCGAGAACAAGATCTCGGTCGGCTACGGCGCCGAAGCCGGCTACATGACCGAATCACTTCGGGATTTCGTCCGGAAGTACAACAAGCACTCGCTCGTCATCTGCCGGAACGAGCCGTCGCGCCAGGTGCTCGGCGAGCTCGGCATCCGAACCACGGCCGGCGCCGACTCCGCGTGGACCTTCGATCCCTCCCCGCTCGACGTGGGCGCCGAGCTCCTTCGGAAGGCCGGCTGGGACGGGCAAAAGAAGGTCATGGCGGTCTGCCCGATCAACCCCTTCTGGTGGCCCGTCACGCCCGACGTCGGCAAGGCCATCGCGCGCACCTTCCTCGGTGAGTACAAGAAGGAGCACTACAAGAGCATCTACTTCCACACGAAGACCCCCGAGAACGACAAGAAGTACGAGACCTACATCGCGGCGCTCGCCAAGGCGACGCACGCGTTCTGTCAGGAACGGGACTTCTTCCCCATCATGGTCGGCATGGAGAAGCTCGATCGCGGCGCCTGTGAAGACGTCGCCAAGCTGCTCCCGAAGGGCGCGGCGCTGTTCATCTCCGACGAACACCGCATGTACGAAATGGTCAGCGTGCTTCGCAACTGCACGACCATGGTCAGCTCGCGCTTCCACGCCGTCGTGACGTCGATGCCGGGCCTCGTGTCGTCCGGCGGAGTCACGATGGACGAACGGATCCGCAACCTGATGAACGACCGCGGCCAACCCGAGCTCTTCCTCGAAGTCGACGAAGATCAGCTCGAGGCCAAGGTCCTCACGATGATGCGTCGCCTCGACGACGACCGCGACTGGGTCCTAGAGGGCATCAAACGTTCCGTCCCGCGTCAGCTCGAGCTCATGGGCCACATGGGCATCGACTTCATGGACGAGGTCTGCCGCGTCTATCCGGAGTTCCC